>CAJMHR010000009.1 GCA_905213265.1 uncultured Collinsella sp. | reverse complement strand
CCGCTGCGCACTTCGTGCGGCGGGGGTCCTGCCGTCCTGCGGAAAGATTTGGGGGCAAAGCCCCTGGCCTCCCCTACGTTAACTTCGCTGGCGGCGGCTACAGGGACCTACGCTCTGGAAAGTCGCCGGGCTGATGTTCTGCATTTTATTGATAGGGGCACTTACTAGAGGCAGGCCTCGGCGATGCGACGCTTGAGTTTGTCGATGCCCACACCGGTCTGGGAGCTTGTGATGATTACGTTTTCGGCCGGGACGTTGAGCTGCTTTTTGATGGCTGCTGCTTGGCGGGCCTGCTGGGTACGGCTGAGTTTGTCGGCCTTGGTGAGGCAGACGATAAAGTTGAACTCGTTGCCCTGCAGATAGTCGATCATGTCATGGTCGAGCTTGCTCGGGTCGTGACGAATATCCACCAGCGACACAACCAGGTTAAAGCTACGCTCCGAGTCGAAGAAGTCGCCGATAAGCTCGGCCCAGCGGTCGCGCTCGGCCTTGGAACGACGGGCGAAACCGTAGCCCGGCAGGTCCACAAAATGCACGTCGTCGGCCTCAAAAAAGTTGATGTTGCTCGTCTTGCCCGGCGTGCTCGAAACCTTGACCAGGTTCTTGCGGCCAAAGAGTTTGTTCATGATGGAGGACTTGCCCACGTTGGAGCGGCCGACGAAGCTCACCTCGGGACAGGTTGACTCGGGAATCTGCGAAACCTTGCCGTAGCTGGCGACGAACTTGGCAAGCTGGTAGTTAATTGAATCGGCCATGGACACTCCTTGGTCGTAGGTTCTTACAAAACGGGCGTGCTATTGCGCGGCGGCGATACGACGAACGATGTCAAGCGTGATGCCGCTCGCGGTGCGAGCGTACTCGTCCAGATCGAACTCGCGCTCGCAAAACGCGTCATATGCCTCGTCACAATTATCGCTGATAGCGCGCAGTACCAGGCAATCGACACCATTCTTGGCCGCGATGTGCGCAATTGCCGCGCCCTCCATCTCGACGCAATCGGCATGCGTGGCCTCAATCGCAGCGTTACGCATGGCGTCACCCGTAACAAAGCGATCACCCGTGGCGATAGTGCCACACAGGAACTGCTTGGGGTCCTTCTCCGCATAAGTCTCATCCGCCGAGGCATCCACAAATCCATGCTCGGCAAGCACGGCGGCGGCAACATCAGCCAACGCCGGTGTCGAGACAAACTCCTCGAGCCCCGGCGCGGACTCGGCGATGAGTGCCGTATCGGTATCCAGATAGCGCAGGCACTTGCCTATAACCACGTCGTTAATATGGAGTTTAGGGTTTAGGCCGCCCGCAATGCCCGAAAACACAACGGCCTGCGGGGCGTATTTGCTGATGAGATGCTGCGTTGCGGCAGCGGCGTTCACGGTCCCCATGCCTGCCGTCGTGGCGACTACTGTCAGACCCGAAAGCCCACCGTTCACAACGGTCAAGCCCGCCTCCTGCGACTCATGCGTGCCACTCAGCTCTTCCTTAATCTGCGCAACCTCTTTTTCGAGTGCGCCTATGATCGCGATGGTTGCCATGCCATCCCCCAAATCCGTGCAAATTGCTTATCCACGGTATGGTACCAGCATTTTGGCTCAACCGTGTCAGCACCAAGCCGTTAGGCCAGTACAGCTCGGGTATCATAAAGGGGCAAAAATGGCTTGTTAGCCGATGGCCGACCTGAGCTCCGCACGGCGCTTTTTCATACCGGCCATAACGGCATTGCGCAGCTCGGGCATGCGCGCGGTATCCATCTGGGGCACGCCCTCGAGCTTATAGGGAATGCCCAGTTGCTCGTACTTGACGACACCCATCGTGTGATACGGCAGCATCTCCAGGCCGACCACGTTATGCCACGGGGCAATCAAGCGACCGAGCGCCTCGCACTCCTCCACCGTATCGGTAATACCCGGCACTACCACGTGGCGAATAACAACCTTAATCTTGCGACGCGCGAGCTCATCACCAAACGCCAGAATACGTGCGGGATCGCAACCGGTCAGCTTTTTATGCTCGACGGGATCGGCGTGTTTAATGTCGAGCAGCACCATATCGGTCTCGTTGAGTACGGCATCGAACTTCTCGGGATGCGTGGGATCGAACGCATAGCCGCAACTATCCAAGCAGGTATGTACGCGACCATCGGGGTTGTTGTGCATTGCGCGGAACAGGTCGGCCAAGAACTCAGGCTGCAGGAGCGGCTCGCCGCCGGATACCGTAATACCACCGCTGCGGTAAAACTCATGGTTGCTCTGGAACTCGTCCATCAGGTGCTCGACGGTCACCATGGTACCGCCGTTAACCGACCAGGTATCGGGGTTGTGGCAATACGCACAGCGCATGGGGCAGCCCTGAACAAACACCACAAAGCGGATGCCGGGTCCATCGACCGTCCCCATCGTCTCAATCGAATGCACGCGGCCCAGGGCAAACGCGGAGTCCTCAGGACGAGCGTCCACACCCTCGAGCGTCATCTCAGCCATTCCCGCTACCTTGCCTCTCATTGGTTTTAGCTACATAAATGCCAGAGTCATTCTAGCCTATATGCTTGATGGCGAAACGGTTTAGCGGTCAATTGGATTGTCCTATTTGGCCCCATGCAAAAGCGGCGGGAAGGTTGTCGCAACCCGCCCGCCGCCGAGGCAATAGAAATCGATAGACGCCAGGCGTTACGCCTTGAGTGTGAGCACCGCGCCAAAGGCGGTCGGGCCGCAATGGCTCGAGATCACGCCGCCGACCTGAGTCCAGGTAACGTCCTTAAAGCCCAGGTCGTGCGCATAGACTTCCATGTCGTCGCGCAGCTCCTCGGAAAGGCCTACCGAATACGCCAGGCCAATGTGCGAGTAGTCAATCTCGCCCTTCGCAACCATGTGGTCAATAAAGGCACGGGCGCATTTGAGCATAGAGCCGCGGAACTTCTTGGTCGCCACGAACTTGCCGCCCGTTACCTCAATGCAGGGCTTAATCTTAAGCAGGTGGGCGCCAAGGAACGCGACGTTGGACAGACGACCGCCCGCCTTAAGAAAGGCCAGGTCGGTAGGAACAAAGCCCAGCAGCACGCGGTCCATGACGGAGTTCGTAAATGCAAAGATCTCGTCGACGGTGGCATCGGGGTGAGCCTCGATGTATTTGGCGGTCTCGACGGCAACGAGCGACTGGCCCACCGAGACAAAACGCGTATCCATGGAGAATACGTAGTCGCGGCCCTTAGCCGCAATCTTGGAGGACTGATGCGAGCAAGTCGTGACTTCGGAGTACGCAAGATGCAGAATGGTCGCACCGGGCTGCTCAGCGTGAATGCGGTCGTACACGTGAGCAAAATCCGCAGGCGCACAGCCACTGGTCTTGGGCATCACGCCAAACTCGTTGCAGCGCGAGTAAATCTCGAGCGGATCGATGGAGCCGTCCTCGACGGTCTCGTCACCAATCGTGACATGCATGGGCACGCGCACGATGCCGTAGCGCTCGCAGAGCTCCGGCGTCACATCCGACCCAGATTCAACCACGATTACGTACTTGCCCATTCTTATCACGACCCATCTCAACGTCGACTTTCCA
This sequence comes from uncultured Collinsella sp., assembly GCA_905213265.1. Taxonomy (GTDB): domain Bacteria; phylum Actinomycetota; class Coriobacteriia; order Coriobacteriales; family Coriobacteriaceae; genus Collinsella. Next base: position 57,120 of record CAJMHR010000009.1, on the reverse strand, counting down.
ATACCCAGCACAGGCCACCGCACAGTTGTGCAACAGCATCTAAGCGCCAAAGAGACGCCGCCCCTTGCACACAACAAAGGACAGCGTCTCCCTGGAAAACTCCGTGCTTACCTGAGATTTTACACGGTTTATAAATGAGTGTTACTTATCCCGCAAACGGTAGCTATACGCGATAAACGGTAGTTCGCTGCGGCAACTGCGACACATTCCGCCCAGCAAGTCCAATCGTGCTCCACGCACGGTTAATGCGCGAGGCGGTAGAAATCCATCGACGCCGCACCCTCGGCATGCAACCCCATCGCCGAAACCGCCGGCGAATAGGTACGGCTCGTAAGTGCCGCCTCGCCGCTGTTGGCAAAAATCTCTACCATCGTAGTGTCCGAAAGCACGCGCAGGTCGCGAAGCTCGCTGAGCTCGATCGACCTTTGGTCGCGCCCATAGCCTTCGTCACCCATGTCGAGGGTAAGCATCCCGTCCGCATAACGTACAAAGACACCCTTGCGGATTTCGAGCTCGACCATCTTGGCGCCCTCACAGGAAACCACAAGATCAAACAGGCGTCCCGGCTCCTCAACGGTTTCACCGCCTGTCGCGCGAACGCAGTCGCCGCGCATCCTCTCAATCTCGTGCGCCGGCTGCTGGCAGAGCTTACCATCGCGCATGCTCAGCTCTCGCGGCACCGTCAACGCGCACTGCCACCCGCGCGCCACCGTCGGGTTTTCTGCCGTCGCATCGGGGCAACCCGACCATCCGATCATCAAACGCCGGCCTGCAGCATCCTCAAAGGACTGCGGAGCATAGAAATCAAAACCGGCATCGACCATCGGGGGCATGCCCTGCCCGACGATTTTAAAGCTCGGCGCCTCCCAATCGGCCTCGATGGGGAACCACACGCACTGATGCGGATTGCGGTAACGCCAACCATCGGCAGGCACACCCTGCGGACAGCAAACGAGAATAAGCTCGCCATCGAGCTCAAACAGATCGGGGCACTCCCACATAAAGCCAAACTTCTCGCCCAACTCAATGCGCGTCGCATAGCTCCAGTCCTCAAGATTGCGCGAGGTATAGACAAGCACGCAGCCACGGTCGTCTTTCGTACGAGCGCCCAGAACCATGTAGTAGATACCATCGTGCTCAAGGATCTTGGGGTCGCGCACGTGCGTACCGATATCGTCGGGGTAATTGACCGGTCCAACAGCTATGCACTTCTCGCCCAATTCGTCGGGATTCTCGGCAACCATATGAATCTGGTTTTGCTCACGGCCCGTCAACACGTAGTCGTAATCATCGCGGTCAAAATGCTTGACGTTGCCGGTATAGAAGTAGTGAATCTTGCCATCGCGTACAAAGGCAGAACCAGAATACGCTCCGTTCGAATCCAAATCGGAATCGGGGAACAGTGCGGGGCCGTGATTCTCGTACGTCACAAAATCCTTTGTCGTCAGATGGTTCCAAAGCACTGGACCGCCATGCGCAGCATCGAACGGATCGTATTGATGATAGATGTGATACGTATCACCAATCTGAACCAAACCGTTGGGGTCGTTGAGCCAGCCAAGCTCAGGCTCCACATGGAACAGGAGCCTATCGGGGTCGGACGCGATGCGACCCGCCGTCTCATCCTGTCCGGCACGCCACGGCTCATAGTCCGCGCGTGTCACCTTATTTTTTTGATTAAACATCGCCGTTGACTTTCTCGTCTATGGGGAAGGACGCTCGACTCACACGAGTCGAACGCCCTTCCTCAAATGGACTTATCCTCAGATTACACTGAACGGCTCAACTAGAAGCTAACGTCGAAGCCAGCGCCAGCGCCCTCTTCATCGGTGGTCGGCACGCCCTTTGCCTTGTTGTAGGCAAAGATCAAGACGATCGGCACGATAAAGGCGATGAGATTGCCAGCCACATACCACACGAGGGTCTCGGGCGTGACGATGAGCAGGCCAAGCACGCCGGTCAGACCCTGACCGATAGCGCGCACCTCAAAGAGCTTGACGAAGGCACCGCCGCAGCCTGCACCGATGCATGCGCAGATGAACGGGATGATCGAGTAGCGCATGTTTGCAGCAAAGATAGCGGGCTCGGAGATTCCGACCAGCGTCGGGATAAAGGACGACATGCAAATGTTGCGCTCTTTGGAATGCTTCTTGTGAATGAGGTACATGCCGATGGCGCCGCCGCCCTGGGCGATGATGGAAACCGACCAGATGGCCTGGATGTAGTTGAAGCCAGTCGTGGCAACAAGGTTTGCCTCGATACCCTGGATGAACTGATGCGTACCGGTAACGACAAGCGGCTGCAGGAACGCGGCGAAGACAAAGGCACCAAAGACGCCCATCCTGTTGTACAGGATATCGATTACGCCGGCGAGGACATCGCCGATCAGGTTGCCGAGCGGGCCGAACACGGTGAACAGGGCGACGTTAGCAAGAATCAGGGTAACGGTCGGGACAAAGACGAACGAAACGACCTCGGGGATGTACTTCTGGGCAATCTTTTCGACCTTGGCCATAAACCAGGCAGTCAGGATTGCAGGGAATACGCCGCCCTGGAAAGCAACCATGGGAATGGAGAGCGGACCAAAGTTCCAGTACTCAGCACCCGTCGGGTCCATAACGAACGTGTTGCGGTTCATAAGGCTCGGGTGAACCATGACGATACCGACGAGGATGCCCAGGATCGGGTTACCGCCAAAACGCTTGACTGCGCTGTACATAACCAGGACAGGCAGGTAGTCGAACGTGGTGGCGATAATGGCAAAGAAGCTTGCGAGGTTCTTGAGGAACTCGCTGTGATCGGCGAGGCTGCCTTCCATGCCAAAGAGGCCGTTGGCAACGATCAGCGACTTAAGGCCGATGATGATAGCAGCGCCGACGAAAGCGGGAATGATGGGGATAAAGATGTCCGAGAATACCTTGAGGACCGAGAAGAACTTGCCCTTCTTGTCCGCCTCGGCGCCCTTGACCTCGGAAGCGCTGATCTCCTTAACGCCCGTCAGAGCCATAAACTCATCGTAAACCTTGTTGACGGTACCGGTACCGAAGATGATCATGAGCTGGCCGCTGTTGTACAGCACGCCCTTGACGCCATCGATGTTCTCGAGCTCGGCCTTGTTGTATTTGCTCGTATCCTTGAGCACCAGACGCAGACGGGTCACGCAATGCGTGGCGCCCTCGATGTTCTCCAGTCCGCCGACGTTGTCGACGACTTGCTGGGACACTGCCTTGTAGTCCATGTTCCTCTCCATTCCTTTTCTAAATCATAAAACGGTTCGTTGCCGCTACAGAGACGCGATCGTTGCGTTTGCGCACTTGAGCGCACCGTCGGTGACGGTAAGCGCCACACCCTGGCCTTGCTTGTTGCAGAAGCGAGCGTTGAGCGCAACGTCATCGACAAAGATGGTCGCGATGTCGTCGTCGACGACCAGACGCACATGGTGAGTGCCCTCGCCCTTAAAGAACAACGGACGCTCGAGGCCCATGTTGTTGACCTGGAACCACGGGTACTGGGGAGCCGGCGTGAACTCGAGCTTGCCCTCGCGCAGGTTGGCGCGGAACTCATAGGCAAGACCGGTCTCGGCGTCCTCGGCGAACTTGACCGAGAAGCCGGCAGCGTTACCGCCGAGCTCAATGTCGGCATCGAGCAAGTAGGTGGAGCCGGCATCTGCGGCGAGCACCTGCTCGACCTTGCCCGACTCGCAGGAAAGCTCAAAGGTCTCGACTGCCTTAGCCTCGCCAAAGGCGCCAAGCATGCTGTCGGGGAGCTTGGTGCCGAGCGTTCCGTCGGCACGCTGAACGATCTCGAGGGGCATAAAAGTGCCACCCCACAGGTAAGAGCTGGGGTCACCGCCCTCGTCACGCGTAGGAACCCAACCAAAGAGAACGCGGCGCTCGCCATCGAATGCGGTGCGAGCGGCGTAGTACGCGCGGCCGTCGAAGGAGTCGTCAGCGGGGGTAATCCAAGGACCGTTGATGGACTTGGACATGCGGTAACGGGTCTTGTTGCCGTCGCTGTACTCGGAAAAGACGAGGTACCACCAGTCGCCCATCTTAAAGAGATCAGGCATCTCGAACATGGTGTACAGGCCCGGGTTCCACCAGTCGCCCTGGAACTCCCAGTTGGTCAGGTCCTTGGAGGTGAACTTGACCAGACGACCGGTCATCAGACGCTTGTCCTCGCCCACACGTGTGCCGAGGATGAGCATGTACTCTTCGTTCTCCTCATCCCAAAGCACAAAGGGATCGCGCCAGTTGCGGTCGTCGTAGCCCTCCTGGGGCGGAAGCAGCGTCTCGGCGATGTTCTTCTCCCACTTGACGGCGTCGTCGCTCGTTGCGTGAAGAAGAACCTGCTTCATCAAACGTGCGCGGACCTTATCGCGATTGCAACCAGTGTAGAGCGCATGGTACTTGTCGCCCACCTTAAACACCGTGCCGGCATAAATGTACTGGTCGACTTCCTCGTCGCCGCCACGCTCAAGGCTCTCGCCAAAGTCCTTGTAGTTGACGAAATCCTTGGTCGTAGCGAGTGCCCAGCCAAACGGCTCTCCGAAAGGTTCGGGGTTACGCGTGTCACGCTGATGATAGAGATAGAACGTGCCGTCCTCGCCGTACGGCATGATGTCGCCTACCCAAATTCCCTCAGGCTGGTAATACACCTTGTGCATCCGAGACTTCCTTTCCACGACATGCTAACTCGGTACAATGGCAAGATATGTCAATCGTTTTCATATGTCAAACGTTTTCATATCAATACGTCTTTTCGAGGTTCCAGTCGTCGGTAAACGGTTGACATATGCCGGCGAACGGTCATCAGAGGCGTTTGAGGAATTCTTTTCGCACGGGATGAACTACGCGGTTTTGCCCTCAATGAGTTCAACGGGGAGCTTGATATTCGATTCGGGATTATCGCCGTTAATAAGAGCGATGATGGATTGCGCCGCGAGCTCTCCGATGCGATCGATATCTTGACGTACGGTTGTTAAGTCAGGCATAAACGTCATAGTTCGGCGGGCACCATCCGCGCCCACGACCTTAATATCGTCTGGAGCGCTCAAGCCACGCTGCTTCATCACGTTGAGACAGATGGCCGCCATCGTATCGTCTCCCGCAAAGATGCCGTCAATATCGGGGTTCTCATCGAGGATCTTCGCAACGACCGCGCCCTTTTCGTCGTCGGGCTTAACGAACTCAACCTCACGGACAAGCGCGGATAAACCGGCCTGCTCAACAACATTGAGGTAGGCATCGGTACGCTTATTGGCAGGCATGCGCATGCGGCTATTGCTGCGCAGGCACAGGATACGCCTGCAGCCGTCATCAATCAGACGGCGCGTGGCGAGCTCGCCAATGCCATAGCTGTCACTTGCAATCTGGACAGAGCCCTCGCCAAGATCGCAGTCGATGCCAACCAGGCTCAAGCCCATCTCGGCATATGCCTCGGCACCGATATTGAGGGAGTTGACGATGACGCCGTCGACCATATTGCGGCGGAGCATGTCAATATAGGAACGCTCAAGATCGGGTCGATTGGCGCTGTTGCACAGCAACATCTTAAAGCCGTTTTCCGCTAACGTGCGCTCGACCGCCTGCACAACCTGAGCATGGAACGGGCTGCTCACAAAGGGAACAATCATGCCGATAAGGTTCAGGCGACCGTTGAGCATGGCACGGGCGATATCGTTGGGCGTGTAATTGATGCGCTCCATCGCCGCATGGACTTTATCGCGGGTTTCCTGGCTAATGTAGCCGCGATTATTAAGCACGCGAGATACCGTAGTAGGCGAAACCCCCGCCACCGCTGCAACTTCCTTGATGCCAGGCTTAGCCGTATCTTTAGAACGAGCACTCTCGCGAGCCATAGCACCCTCCCCCATCAACATGTCAAACGTTTACATACGAACAAAGCATACCCCAACAACAGCGGGAAGACGGTAACAGCACAAGTAAGTAAACGACTCATCCAAATAATTAGGAGAGTTCCGCCTAAAGGGTGACTCCGAAGAACCCCGCTTGGCCGGTTTTGGGTTATTTTCCAAAACATCCCGCAGGACGCAAAGAGGCCCCGCCGCGCAACGCGCGCAGCGGAGCCTCTTTGCATGTCCGAGGACGTTTTGGAAAATAACCCAAAACCGGCCCCAGTAATCCTACAGGAGTTGAACCCTTTAGAACTTATCGTGGAAGGTACGCGCAATGACCTCGTCCTGCTGCTCCTTGGTGAGCGTGTGGAAGTTCACGGCATAGCCGGAAACGCGGATGGTCAGCTGCGGGTACTTCTCGGGGTGAGCCTGAGCGTCGAGCAGCGTCTCACGGTTGAAGACGTTGATGTTCAGGTGGTGGCCACCCTTCTCGGCGTAAGCGTCGAGCATGTGGACCAGGTTATCGGCCTGAGTCTCGGAAACTTCAGAAACCTTCATAATGTGTCTCCTTCGATCGATAGGCGCCGGCCGAAACCGGCGCGCTAATCAGTAATCGTTATTGTTAGTATAGCACTAACAATAGTTACTCGCCCAGCTGATCAAGGTCGATATCGCCAAAGAACACCTGGTCCTCCTTGCCGAGCGCACTCGGGATGATGGAGAAGGTGTTGGAGATGCCGTCCTGAGCATCGCGGAACGGGAGCTTGGAAACCGAAGACAGCGAAGCGATGGCGCCATGGCTATCGCGCTTGTGCATGGGGTTAGCACCCGGGGCGAACGGCTGGCCAGCCTTGCGGCCGTCGGGCGTGGAGCCGGTCTTCTTACCGTACACGACGTTGGAGGTAATGGTCAGAACCGAGGTCGTGGGCACGGAGTTGCGGTAGGTGTCGTTCATGCGGATGTACTCCATGAACTGGTGCACAACGTCGTGAGCGATCTGGTCGACGCGGTCGTCGTCGTTACCGTACTTGGGGAACTCGCCCTCGGTCTCGAAGTCGACGATGATGCCGTTCTCGTCACGGACGGGGTGGACCTTGGCGTACTTGATGGCGGACAGGGAGTCAGCCACGACGGAAAGGCCAGCGATGCCCGTAGCGAACCAGCGGTGCACGTGCTTGTCGTGCAGAGCCATCTGAATGCGCTCGTAGCAGTACTTATCGTGCATGTAGTGGATGATGTTCAGCGAGTTGACGTACACGCCAGCGAGCCACTTCATCATGTCGTTGTACTTGGCCACAACGTCGTCGTAATCGAGCGTATCGCCCTCGACGGCGCGATACTTGGGGCCGACCTGCTTCTTGGAGACCTCGTCAACACCGCCGTTGAGTGCGTACAGCAGGCACTTGGCCAGGTTGGCGCGGGCGCCGAAGAACTGCATCTCCTTGCCGATGCGCATGGAGGACACGCAGCAGGCGATGCCGTAGTCGTCGCCATGATAGACGCGCATGAGGTCGTCGTTCTCGTACTGGATCGAGGAGCTGGCGACAGAAGTCTTGGCGCAGAACTTCTTGAAGTTCTCGGGCAGACGGGTCGACCACAGAACGGTCATGTTGGGCTCGGGGCTGGTACCCATGTTCTCGAGCGTGTGCAGATAGCGGTAGCTCATCTTGGTAACGAGCGTACGGCCGTCAACACCCATGCCGCCGATGGACTCGGTGACCCACTGCGGGTCGCCGGTGAACAGGGCCTGGTACTCGGGGGTACGGGCAAACTTGACCATGCGGAGCTTCATGATGAAGTGATCCACGAACTCCTGGATCTGCTCCTCGGTGAAGGTGCCGTTAGCAAGGTCGCGCTCAGCGTAGATGTCGATGAACGTAGAGGTACGGCCGATGGACATAGCGGCGCCGTTCTGCTCCTTGACGGCAGCAAGGTAGGCGAAGTACATCCACTGGATGGCCTCCTGCGTGTTGGTAGCAGGGTTGGAAATATCGAAACCATAGGTCTCGGCCATCATCTTGAGCTCGCCGAGGGCGCGGATCTGCTCCTGCAGCTCCTCGCGATCGCGGATGTTGTCGGCGGTCATGACCGTCGGAGTGGAAGCCTTCTGGGCCTCCTTGTCCTTGATCAGGTAGTCGACGCCGTACAGGGCAACACGACGGTAGTCGCCGATGATGCGGCCGCGGCCATAGCCATCGGGCAGACCGGTGATGATGTGAGCCGAGCGGCAAGCACGCATCTCGGGGGTGTAGACATCGAAGACGCCAGCGTTGTGGGTCTTGCGCTCGAAGGTGTAGCGCTCGACAACGTTCTCGTCGACCTTGTAGCCGTGCTGGCTGGCAGCCTGGCAAGCGATGCGGATACCACCGTTGACGTGCAGAGCGCGCTTGAGCGGCTTGTCGGTCTGGAGGCCAACAATGGTCTCCTTGTCGCGATGGGCATTATCGATGTAGCCAGCGGGGTGGCTCACGATACCCGTGACGGTCTTGGTGTCCATATCGAGGACACCGCCCTGCTCGCGCTCCTTAAGCAGCAGGTCGAGAACCTCGCCCCACAGCTCCTTGGTACGCTCGGTCGGACCTACGAGGAACGACTCGTCGCCCTCGTAGGGGGTGTAGTTCTTCTGGATGAAGTCTCGGACGTCAACCTCTCCCGTCCAGATACCTTCCTTGAAGCCTTCCCATGCCTCCTGCATTGTGTAACCACGCTCCTAGTTACGTGTAATGCGGCGCTCTCTCACACCGCTGCTTATTGAATTCTTGAATTTTCGGCTTGCACTACCGGCTTCTTCCGTTCTTCACCACACGTTGGTGCAGGAAAAACGTTTGTCCACCTTGGAACTACAACCCAAAACCCAAGATTTCACCCGTCTGAGAAGGATAACATAGCCACCCTCTCCATCTTGGCTGTTATATGTTTCTTTTTTTATATCATAAGGGCGTTTTTTACAAACCCGCAGGAAATACGAGCGCGAACAACTACCGTTCACCGATTTGTATGTTATTTTTCCTTGCCTTTGTACGACGTTCGCTCTAGCTGTTATGCCAGCTTTAGCAGGATAAAGTGTCACAGAGACCCTACAGAAACTGCAGGGCGGCCACAGGATCCCCCGTGGCCGCCCTGTGGCGTGACTGGTTTTTAGCTTTGATTGCCGCTTGGCATTAGGCGGCTGCGGAGGCCTTGTCGGTCGTTGCCTTGCTGTGACCCTGGCCCTCAAAATGCTTGTAGCACCAGCTGGTGACCAGCGGGGTCAAAATAGCCGTCACGATTGCGCAGGCAGCAACCTGTGCCGTAGCCGTCGCGAGCACGGCGCCGCCGTACATGGCCCCGTTGACGCTTGCCATGGCAGCAGGCGTGGCCACATTGGCTCCGGCGCAGCTCGAAATGGCCGCACCTGCGACACCCGTACCGCCCGTGAGCTTATCGACCGCGATGACGGGAATTGCAAAGATCACCGAGCAGATCACGCCGAGCAGAATACCGGGAAGACCGCCATTAATGAGCCGGCCAAAGGTCATGGTCGAGCCCATTGCAAAGAAGACGAGCACGATGATGGCGGAAAGTGCCGGTGCCATCATCTTCTTAAAGCTGGGGAACAGGTTGCCCAGGATAATGCCGACGACGATCGGCAGGATGGCGCCCACGAGCGACCAGCCAATCGGAGCCTGACCGGCGGCGCCGAGCACGATCATCGTGACCGGAGGGCCGACAACGAGCGTGGTGATGGCGACGGCGCCACGCTCGGCCTCGTTGCCCATGGTGCCCATCAGTCCAGCATACATAGCGTTGTTGGCACCCGTGCAAGCGGCCAGCATCACCATGGCCGAGATGCCAAACAGGTTGTCGTTGAACACATAAAGGATGAGTAGCGACACGGCAACGACCACGATCTGCTTGACGGCGATGATGATGGCGCCGCGGGCAGCGGCGGCAGGAGCACTCTTAAACGAAATCGTCGTACCGACGATGAGCAAAAATGCGCCCACGAGCGGGCCTGCACCCTGCTGGGTCATGCCAAGCGTAAAGCTGCCGAGCGTTTTGAACAGGTCAGGGAACAGCGTGTTGAGCAGGCAGCCCAACAAAAGCGGCACCAAAATATTGGCACCCGGGATGGAGGACATCTTAAAGAACGGCTCCTTTGCCGCCGGCGCCTCCACCGCAGTCGATTCACTCATTATATATCTCCTTTGGATGCATGCGAATCGAAGCCGCACGCGCCTATGTCAGAAAGAAGGCGACAACCCCGAGTCGCCAGGGTCGCCGCCAAACGATCACCGCGGGGTATTACCCGTCCAGGACGATGCCGCCGTCGCAGTCACCAATCTCGCCGTTCACGAAGCTGGCGAGGTCGGAAGCGAAGAACAGCACCATCTGCGCAGGCTCGCTGGCCTGGGCGGCGCGGCCCAGAGGGATACCGTTGATGATGCGCTGAGAGTTCTCGTCAGAGAGAATCGAGGTCATATCGGTCAACGTGAGCGACGGGCACACGGCGTTGCAGCGGACGCCGAACTTGCCGCCTTCCTTGGCGACTGCCTTGGTCAGACCGTTAACACCGGCCTTGGAGCTGGCGTAGGCGGCTGTGCCGAGCAGGCCGCCACCGATTTTGCCCGCAACGGAACTCACGTTGACGATAGTGCCGGCATGGGCCGCCTTAAAGTGCGGGTACACGGCGTTCATCATAGTGAAGGTACCGTTGAGGTTGATGTCGATGGTGCGACGCCACTCGGTGTCATCGATCTCGTCGAACTTCTTGGTGCTGATGACGCCAGCGCAGTTGATCAGGATGTTGGTTTGCGGCAGGTCCGTAAAAATCCGCTCGACGGTCTCGCGCGCCTTGGGCGCATCGGCAACATCGAGCTGATAGAACTTGTTGCCCTCGCCAAGCTCGGCCACAGCGGCCTCGCCCTTAGCAGCGTTCCTTGCGATGAGCGCGACGTGTCCGCCGCCCGCAACGATACCCTTGGCAATCTCGAGGCCAATGCCCTGAGTGCCACCGGTAACGATCGCGGTTTTACCCGTGAAGTCAAATGCCATGACTCCATCCCCCTTTATGTAAGGTGTCTCCTTGCGGGAAGTTGGAGCATCGCACGTGGCGATTATATGAGTCCCAGTCGTCATGGTGGTGACAACCCCTCGCCTAACCGCGTGCATAATAGTTCTTTGAAACGCTTCAGCAATTGAATGATTTTAAGTCTTAAAAGTCTTAATGCACTCTTAATATTGCCTAGCGGCCAAGTAGATTTTTGGGACATGCCTAGAAATCTACCGAATGGAATGCTTGGGCGGGGGTATCATCTTTCACCGAAAATAGTTTCTAGTGTTAGGGGTTTTCGGTGGAAGATACCGATTTCCATGAGCTTGGGCGTCAGCTCTTTACCGAGTTTGGCAGCATGCACCAGCGCGTTTCGCGCTTTGCCGACCAGGCTCTGGGTGGCGAGATGGCCGTCATGCGCGCCCTCATGCGCGCCGGCGGCTCGCTTACGCCGAGCGAACTCGCCGATCGTGCCTGGGTCTCGAGCGCCCGCATCGCCAATATCCTGCGCGCCCTCGAGGCCAAGGGCTGGGTCGAGCGCGAGCACTCAAAGACCGACCGTCGTCGCGTACACGTCACGGTGACCGACAAAGGATTCCAGGTTATCGAAATCAAACGTCGGGAATTCGAGGACCGCACCGCGGCCTTCCTCGAGCAGCTCGGCGAAACAGATACCCAAGAGATGGTGCGTCTTCTAAGGCGTGCCAACGAAATTATCGACCGCAATCAAGAAAGGAGAGATGCCGAATGAGGATTCTCAAGCTCTTTAAAAAACATATCCTGGCACTGTTCGCAGCTATCGTACTTATCGTAATCAGCTGCAACGCCGATCTGGCGCTGCCTACCTATATGAGCGACATCGTCGACGTGGGTGTGCAGCAAGGCGGCATCGCGTCGCCCGTGCCCGACACCATCCGTGCCGAATCGCTCGACGACCTCGAACTCTTTATGAGCACCAAGGACGCCAAGGCTGTGGAGGCCGTGTTTAGCAAGGCGGACAATAACGGCATTCGAACGTACAAGGGCACCGCGGAGGAGCGCGCCGACGGCGGCAAGATTGCCGACATCATGAGCCTGCCCGAGACTGTCGTCCTTTCGTTCAACCAGGGCATCGATGCCAACTCCATGGGCGACATGACCGGCGCATCTACCGAGGCAAGCGATGGCGGCGCCCAGGCCATGCCCACGCCCGAGCAGATGGCGGCGATGACGCCCGAGCAGCTCGCCGAGATGCAGCAGAAGGCCGCAGCAGCGCAGAACATGCAAAAGCAGATTGATGCCGACGGCGGTAAGATCACCATGAAGGGTCTGCGTCTAGGCGTTGAAGGCGGCCTAATCGACCAGGGCAAGCTCGTCGAGGGCGCCAACGATATGGCGGACAAAATGGGCTCCATGTCGGGCTCCATCGTGACCCAACGCGCCGTGAGCTATGTGCAAGACGAGTACAAGGCGCAGGGCATCGACCCCGCCGACGTGCAGAACGCCTACCTGGGCCGCATGGCGACCACGATGTTTGGTCTGTGCCTGATCTCGCTCGTCGCCACAATCCTGACCGGCGCCGTGGCCTCGCGCACCGCCTGTTCCATCGCACGCGACCTGCGCCGCGAGACCTTCAACAAGGTTATGCACTTCTCTCCGGCCGAGGTGGGCAAGTTTAGCCAGGCCTCGCTCATCACCCGCTGCACCAACGACATTCAGCAGATTCAGATGGCCGCAACCCTGTTTATCCGCATGTGCCTGATGGCCCCCGTCATGGGCATCGTCGCCGTCATGCGCGTCCTAGCCAACCACACCGGCCTGGAGTGGACCATCGCCGTGGCCATCATCGCGGTTTCGGCCGTTGTCGGCGTGCTCATGGGTCTCACCATGCCCAAGTTCAAAAAGATGCAGAGCTTTGTGGACCGTGTGAACCTTACCGCCCGCGAGCTGCTCGACGGCCTTATGCCTATCCGTTCGTTCAACCGCGAAGAGCATGAGCTCGAGCGTTTTGACACGGCTTCGCTCGACCTGATGACCACGCAGCTCTACACCAACCGCGCCATGAGCTTTATGATGCCGCTCATGATGCTCGTCATGAACTGCATCACCGTGCTTATCGTCTGGTTTGGCGCGCAGGGCGTGTCCGACGGCGTGATGCAGGTCGGCAACATGATGGCGTTTATCTCCTACACCATGCAGATCGTCATGGCGTTTATGATCCTCACCATGGTTTCGGTCATCCTGCCCCGCGCCGAGGTCGCAGCCGAGCGCGTGGAAGAGGTCATCACCTGCCCCACGAGCATCAACGACCCCGCCTCGCCCAAACTGCCCGCTGCCAGCGCGCCGCGCGGCGAGCTCACCTTCCGCGACGTGAGCTTCCAGTATCCCGATGCCCGTGCCGACGTCATCAGCGGCGTGAACTTCACCACGCATGCCGGTCAGATGCTCGGCATCATTGGCTCCACGGGCTCGGGCAAGTCCACGCTCGTACAGCTGATTCCGCGCCTGTACGACGTCACGGGCGGCAGCATTTCGCTCGACGGCATCGACGTGCGCGACATGACCCTTTCCGAGCTGCGCCGCCGCATTGGTTACATCCCGCAGCAGGGTCGCCTGTTCTCGGGCACCGTCGAGAGCAACCTTAAGTTTGCCGGCGACATGGTAAGCGATGATGACATGCGCCAAGCCGCGCGCATCTCACAGGCCGAGGACTTTATCGCCGAGCGCGAGGGCGGCTACGACTCCCCCATCAGCCAGGGCGGCTCCAATGTCTCGGGCGGTCAGCGCCAGCGCCTGGCCATCGCCCGCGCCCTGGCCAAAAAGCCCGAGGTCGTGGTGTTCGACGACTCGTTTAGCGCGCTTGACTACAAGACCGACGCGCGCCTGCGCGAGGAGCTGGCCAAAAACGTCACCGACGCCGCGCTCGTGGTCGTGGCCCAGCGCATTGCGACCATCATGCACGCCGACCAGATCATCGTGCTCGACGACGGCCACGTGGTGGGCACCGGCACACACGAGGAGCTACTGCACGGCTGCCCGGCGTACCTGGAGATTGCACAGTCGCAGCTTTCCGCCGAGGAGCTGGGGCTTACCCAAGAAGAAATTGCAGCCGTCATGGAAGGAGGCGAGCGCTAATGGCAGACGAGACCAAGACTCAGATTCCCAAGCCCACCCGCCAGCGTGGTCCCATGGGCCGCATGGGCGGCATGCGTCGCGGCGAAAAGGCCAAGGACTTTAAAGGCACCATGAAGCAGCTGCTCGGCTATATCGGCCAGCACAAGATTGCCGTGTTTGCCGCTGTCGCCTTTGCCGTGTGCTCGGTCATCTTTAATATTGTGGGACCTAAGGTGCTCGGTCAGGTTACGACCAAGCTGTTCGAGGGCCTGGTTGCCAAGGTCAACGGCACCGGCGATGTCGACTTTAACTGGATCGCCAAGACGCTCGGCTTTTTGCTCTGCCTGTATCTGGCGAGCTCTATCTGCAGCCTCATCCAGGGCTGGCTCATGACCGGTGTCACGCAAAAGATTTGCTACCGCATGCGCAAGGAGATCGCCGCCAAGATTGCCGTCGTGCCGATGAGCTACTTCAACGGTCACAGCAAGGGCGATGTGCTCAGCCGCATCACCAACGACGTCGATACGCTCGGCCAGTCGCTCAACCAGAGCGTGACGCAGCTTATTACGTCCGTCACGCAGATTATCGGCGTGCTCGTCATGATGTTGTCGATCAGCCTGCCGCTCACCGGCGTCACCGTGCTCACGCTGCCGGCCGCCGCGATTGTCTTGATGGTGATGATTCACTTCTCGCAGCCGTACTTCCGCGAGCAGCAGCAGGTCCTGGGCACCGTCAACGGCATTATCGAGGAGGATTTTGCCGGCCAGAACGTCATTCAGGTGTTCGACCGCGCCGAGGCTTCGATCGAGGAGTTCGACCGCCAAAACGACCGCCTCTTTATTAGCGGCTGGCGCTCGCAGTTCCTGTCGGGCCTGATGATGCCGCTTATGAGCTTGGTGGGTAACATGGGCTACGTGGGCGTCGTCGTCGTGGGTGCGCAGCTCGCGCTGACCGGCAATGCCACGCCCGGCGACATCCAGAGCTTTATCCAGTACGTTCGCAACTTTACGCAGCCCGTGCAGCAGCTGGGCAACGTGAGCAACACGATGCAGTCGATGGCCGCTGCCACCGAGCGCGTCTTTGAGTTCCTGGCCGCGCCCGAGGAGGAGCAGAAGGCCGACGCGCAGATTCCCGAAAAGCGCCCCGGCCACGTGGAGTTCGACC
Source organism: uncultured Collinsella sp. (assembly GCA_905213265.1). GTDB lineage: Bacteria > Actinomycetota > Coriobacteriia > Coriobacteriales > Coriobacteriaceae > Collinsella. The sequence continues at coordinate 41,974 of CAJMHR010000009.1, read as the reverse complement.
ATGTCAAGTTTGGCTACACGCCCGACAAGACCATCATCCACGACTTTAGCTGCGAGGCGCAGCCCGGCCAGACCGTGGCCATCGTCGGCCCCACCGGCGCCGGTAAGACCACGCTCATTAAGCTGCTGCAGCGCTTTTACGATGTGGACGGCGGCTCGCTGCGCGTCGAGGGCATCGACGTGCGCGACTGGGATCGTGCAGCGCTTCGCGGCGAGTTTGCCATGGTGCTGCAGGATACCTGGCTGTTTAACGGCACCATCCGCGAGAACATCCGCTACGGACGCCCCGATGCGAGCGATGCCGAAGTCGAGGCCGCCGCACGCGCCGCACGCTGCGACCACTTTATCCATACGCTCGCCGGCGGTTACGACTTTATGATCAACGAGGAGGGCACCAACCTGTCGCAGGGTCAGCGCCAGCTCGTGACCATCGCCCGTGCCATTTTGGCCGACCGTCCGGCGCTGATTTTGGACGAGGCGACCTCCAACGTTGACACTCGTACCGAGGAGCTTATTCAGCGTGCCATGGATGCGCTAATGCAGGGCCGCACGAGCTTTGTCATCGCGCACCGCCTGTCCACGATCCGCAACGCCGACGTGATCTTGGTGATCCGCGACGGCGACATCGTCGAGAAGGGCACACACGACGAGTTACTCGCCCAAGGCGGCTTCTACGCCGACCTGTACAACTCGCAGTTCGACGAGGCGGCGTAGATACGGCCGCAGAGAAATGATGACGCCCGAGAACGGGGGCGCAGGACAACCTGCGCCCCCGTTTTTTCGTCCACGGCACTCGAATTAGCTCTCTTGGGGCCCGATTGACAGCCCCTTCCGGACCCTGTGGCCAAAAAAGGTCAAATATGAGTACTGTTACATTTTTAGTAGCAGCCAAAACCGCCTCAAATGACCTCTTTGCGGCTTCTATACGCCTTCAAATTAATCAAAACGCCCGTTAGCATGCTTCTGTGTGCCAACGTTAATGAACATATTTGCTGTTGTGCCTATTATCTTGTAAGCTCGATATGAGACTACGCCAGCAACAGTACTCATATTTGCCATTTTTTGCCCACGGGGTATGCCGCAGAAGATCCAACTTGCTCCAGCGTGCCGTACGCCGACCCCCCCTTCCGGCGAGTGCCGACATTTTCCCAGATAAAACCGACCAAAATAAACCTGTCCCTTTTTGGTAGGTTTCGGGGTGACAAGGGCTTGCACTTTAGCGTGCGACAGCGGATAATGCCGAGCATTCGACAATACGCTTATTGCTCTTTCTATAGATTGAGGAGGCCCCTATGGCCATGGAATTCAAACGCAAGTTGCCGATCCCCATGGAGATCCGCGAGGAAATGCCGCTTTCTGCCGAGCTTACCGCCAAAAAGCAGGCATTTGACGCCGAGGTCGCCAAAGTCTTTACCGGCGAGGACGCACGCAAGGTGCTTATCATCGGCCCGTGCTCTGCCGACCGCGAGGATTCGGTGCTTGAGTACATGAACCGACTGGCCAAGACCGCCGAGGAGGTCAAGGACAAGCTCATCATCATTCCGCGCGTCTACACCAACAAGCCGCGCACCAAGGGCACCGGCTACAAGGGCCTGCTGCACAACCCCAACCCCGAGGCTCCCGACGATCTGCTCGAGGGCGTCAAGGCCATCCGCCACATGCACCTGCGCGTTATTGAGAAAACGGGCTTCTTCACCGCCGACGAGATGCTCTATCCGTCCAACTACCAATACCTCGTTGACCTGCTGAGCTATGTTGCCGTGGGCGCACGCTCGGTCGAAAACCAGGAGCATCGCCTGGTGTCGAGCGGCATTTCGGTACCCGTTGGCATGAAGAATCCCACTGCCGGCTCTACCACCGTTATGCTCAACTCCATTTACGCCGCGCAGGCGCACCAGAGCTTCATCTTCCGCAACTGGGAGGTCGAGTGCGACGGCAATCCGCTCGCGCACGCCGTTATGCGTGGCTACATCGGTCTCGATGGGCGCACCTACCCCAACTACCACTACGAGCACCTGGAGCGCCTGGCCGAGCGCTATACCGAGCATGCCGGCTACGCCAATCCGGCAGCGGTCATCGACTGCAACCACGACAACTCGGGCAAGCGTCCGCTGGAGCAGTATCGCATTTGCAAGGAAGTGCTCGACAGCTGCCGCCGCAACGAGTCCATCTCCAAGCTGGTCAAGGGCTTTATGATCGAGTCCTACCTGGAGGACGGCAACCAGCCGGTCGACGGCGGCGTCTTTGGCAAGTCGATCACCGATCCGTGCCTGGGCTGGGAAAAGACCGACTACCTCATCCACGAGATCGCGGAACGTATTTAGTTACGCGGTTTTACCAAACCGCGTAACGGCTCGACGCTGCAAACCCGCCAGGGCGGCAATCTGCCTTTCAACTTCGGCGGCATGATCAAAAGATCAATGCCGCCTCGTTTCAAGGCACCTTGCTCGCTCTGGCGGGTTTTCGCTGACGTTTTTTCGACCTGCATTGTTGCCAGGGTTGGCACCAATGACTAATGCGGTAACAAGCTACGTCGGTCCGATTGATCGGCTGGGTTTTCGAGGTGCCCCAGGTCGCCACGAAAGAGGAGCGAAGCGTACTTTGGTACGCGAGCGACGGTTTGAGCGGCGAGATGAGGTGCCTCGGAAAGCCAGACGATTAAGCGGACGGTTCCTGCTGCGTAATGCAGTGGATATTTCCGCCACCGAAGACGACCTGCTCGGACTGAACGCCGACGCACTTGTAGACGCCCTCGCCCCAGACCTCGTCGTAGATCTTCTGGAGCGTGTCAACGGCAAGCTGATCGTTCTCGTCGCCGTACTGCGGGACGATAACGCCGTGGTTGGTGACCAGGTAGTTCATGTAGGAGGCGATCAGCGGCTCGTCGGCGACGCGCGGCTCGGCGTTCTCGTCGGCGTCGATGGTGTCGCAGGAAGCCTGGTCCATGAACAGCGGGTTCACAGGCATGCAGAGCTTGTAGACCTTCATCTTGCGGCCCTTGGCGTCAACGGCGTTGGAGAGGGTCTCGTAGACAGCGTGGCACTGCTCGTAGAACGGATACTCGGGATCGTCGGTCCAGATGCAAGCCATGACGCCCGGAGCGATGAACGTAGCGACATCATCGATGTGGCCGTTGGTCTCTTCGGGGTCGATGCCCTCCTTAACCCAGATGACCTTCTCGACACCCAGGTAATCCTTGAGGTGCTCGTCCATATAGGCGCGAAGTTCCTCACTCCAGGGCTCAAACTTCTTGTGGAACTTGGGCCAGATGGACTCGGGATCCTCTTCCTCCTCCAGAACCGCAGAGCAGGTGCGGCCCGGGGAAAGCAGGCACTGGTCGGTCACGACCACGGTACCTTCGCCGTCGACGGTGATGGAACCGCCCTCGAGGATCATGTCATCGGGACGATAGCGACGGCAGCCGGAAAGCTCAGCCATCTTAAGGGCAATCTGCTCGTCCTTGTCCCACGGGAAATAGAGGCCGTCGACGAGGCCGCCGTAGGCGTTGAAGTGCCAGTGGTTGGCGCGCTTATCGCCCTTGCCATTGATAACAAAAGTGGCGGCGGTGTCGCGGAACCAAGCGTCGTCGGTGGTCATCTCGATAACGGTGACGTTCTCGTCTTCCTCAAAGGCGGCCTTGCAGTTGGCGTAGTCGGCCTGGTTGGCGCACATGGTGACCGGGGTGAACTCGGCGATGGCGCGAGCGATGGCGGCATACTGCTTCTGAGCCGGCTTGGCGCCGTGGGACCAGGTGTCGGTACGGTGGGGCCAACCCATCCACACGCGATCCTGCGGGGCGAATTCAGCGGGCATAAAGAAGCCGTCGGCCTTAGGGGTGGACTCGGACTCGGTGATCGTACGCATAAGATTTCCTCCAAATCGAACGATCGCTTGCTGCGGGCGGGTTGCCCGCAGCCTAAAACCAAGAGGTGGCGGACGCCCGTCCCCCGGCAAAGGTCGGGGCGCCCGGCGCCGGTTTTCACGGAGTCGCACCGGCAAGCGACGACGTAACCTGGCGCGCGGAGACAAAACGCACGAAGGATACGGAAGAGAAATTGGGGCGGGCGGTGGTTACCGGAGCCTTCGCTCACACCCACCCCGGGGAATGGTCAAGTGGCGAGGAGGGTTGGAGCCCCGAATCCGGGTGCTCTAGTCCTCTTCGGCCTCGGCGGCCTCCTCAGCGAGACGCTGAGCAGCCAGCTCGGGGGTGAGACCCTTGTACTCGGTCTCGCGACCCTTAGCACTGACGACGCGGACAACCTCGCCAATAAGCAAAAGCGCGATGAAGATAACGATCATCGGGACCTTATCGCCAATCTCATCGACAGAGAACGGAATCAGCGTTGCAACGATAGCCAGAATCAGCTCGATGCAGGGAATAGCCAGCATGACCTTCATCATGGCGCCCTTAAACGGGAACGTGAAGATGCGCTCACGGTTCGGGTCGTTCTTACGAAGGTTGAGGAATGCCGGGAACATCGGGATGTAGGTGAGCAGCAGGAAGACGACGGAGGTGCCGAAGAGCATCCAGAAGACGCCGTTGGAGATGGCGTCGATGGGAACGAGCTGCAGGCAGAGAACCAAGGAGGCGACGACGGCGTTGACCAGGTTGGCGCCGTTGGGCATGTCGTCCTCGGAGATCATCGAGGCGAAGACCTTGGGCATGTTGCCGTGCTCAGCAGCATAGCGAGCGACGGAGTTGACGCCGAAGGACCAAGCAGCCATGTTGGCGAACAGGGTAATCAGGAAGGCGATGCAGATGACCTTGAAGATCATGGAGTCGCCCACCATGGTCTGGACTGCGACGATCATGCCGTAGTCGGGGTCGATGGAGTCGGCCGGCACAGCGGCGCCGATGCCGAAGCCAGCGAACAGGTAGATGACGGCAATAGCCACGCCACCGACAATGATAGCCTTGGGAATATCGCGAGCGGGATCGGCCATGTCGTCGGTCATGGTGCAGATGACCTCGAAGCCCATGAAGTTAAAGATGATGATGGACAGGTAGCCGAGAGCGTTGGTGTTGGTGAGCTCGGGCAGGAAGGTGGCGGCGGACATGTCGTTCGCAAAACCGTTCTCCATGGCATACCAAATGCCCAGAGCGCCGACGATAACGGCAACGGCGACCTTGATGATAGCGCCACCGTTGAGGACCCACTCGGAGTCGGCCGCCTTGGAGCGACCCATGAGATACACGATCCACACGAAGGCAAGCTCGATGCCCATCTTGGCGATTAGGTTGAACTCGACGCCAAAGACCATGCCCAGGATGTCGGGGAACATGGTAGCCAGCGAGGCGATCCACAGCGGATAGTTAACCCAGTAGTAGTACGAAATGCGAGCACCCCACTTGTCGCCCAGGCCATCGCGCACCCAGTCGTAAATACCACCCTCGCCGTCATAGGTAGTGCCGAGCTCGGCAACGACCATGCCATAAGGGAGCAGGAAGGTCAGGATCAGGAAGATCCACCAGAAGAACTGCTGGTTGCCAATGGCAGCAGCGGGAGCGGCGGCCTCGCAAACGAAGACGACGCAGATGATGGTCGAAATGACCGTCAAGAAGGAAAGCTTCTTCTTTCCGTCGCTCATGATGAGCTCCTTCGCTCAGTCTTGGACAAATCGAGACCCTTAAGATATTAAGACAATTGCCAAGCCTCGGTGAGCGGGCGACAGGAGACGAGCATCCGCCGCCCGCAAACGCGCTTCTACGATGAAGTTACGCTGTTATACCAAACCGCGTAACGGCTCGACGCTGCAAGCGCCCCTAGGCGGCAATCTGACGTTCAATCGTCGGTCGCGTACCGAAGTACGCTTCCCTCCTCTTTCACGTCACCTTGCTCGCTTAGGGGCGCTTTCTCTGACTTATGCTCAATCTGCGATTGCTTTGCTTTAGGTCGCCTATTCGCTGTAACGGGTGGCGATGGCGGCTTGTACCATGCCGGCGCTCATGAGGTAGGTCACCAGGAAGTAGCCACCGTATGCTGCCAGGAAGATTGCACAGGTGAGGCCCACGGTGCCGCCGATGCTCATATTTCCGAAAATGCTCACCAGCTCGATGATCACCTTAAGTGCCACAAAGGAGTGCGCCAGGCCCACTGCCAGCGGGAACAGGAAGAATACCGCTTGTTGCGCCATCACCGAATGGCGAATCTGGCGGTCGTCACAGCCAATCTGTGCCAGCACACGATAACTGCGGCTGCCGTCGGCCACGTTGGAGAGTTGCTGGATCGACAGAATCGCCGCGCATGCAACGACCAATACAAATCCAATGTAGATGGCTAGGTAGCTAATAAGACCGTTCATTTGCGCTGCTTGTGTGTACATCTCGGAGCGTGTGATGAAGATTCCCCATGACCCCGGCTCCTTGCCGTCAACGAGCAGATTGTCGAGCACAGTGTATTTAATACTCTCGTCTGCCTCGGTCGTATCCATCCCCTGTTTGTAGTTAACGAGCAGGCTACTGGAATACGGCTGCAGATTAAGTTGGGACAACAGCTCGTCGGCAACGACGACGGTACCCCCATTACTGCCCATCGCCGAGTTGGCGATGGCCGCCGTGTCCTCGTCCGACTTATCGGTTGCGGGCTTGAGCGTATGCCCGCCCAAGGTAAGGGCATGGCCGTCAGCCATATACTTGGTGTACAGGTCGACCAGCTCGCCACCCATATCACACGTAAGCAGATACTGGTCATGACCGATGTGCACCGGCTTCTTGCCCATCATCTGGCGCAATTTGTTGTACTGACTTGCCGGCGTCACAGACAGGCCTGTCATGTCGGCATTGCTACCCCCGAACGCCTTGGGAAGCTTTTCGCCCATGGTCTTGCACATCTCACTTGGGGTCACCGAAGGATCCGAGCCGCCAAGCGGGTAACTCAGATACGAATCGATCTGCACATGCTCGCCTGCAACATCGGCGATATTGACCTTCTTGCCGGTCTCGTCGTTGTTGTCCACCGACTTGCCCTTACGATCGCCGTGCCATGCGGAGTACAAATCGACCGTACTATCGGCCAGCACCATGCGATCGGCCTCAGACGGATTGACATACTCCTTGTAGAAGTCGAGCGTATCGGGCGTGTAATAGGCATACGTCTGCGACATGTCGGCCGGATTATAGCGCTCCAGGTTTTCGTTCATCACGTTGGCAATCGACATACCGCACGTCACCGAGGTGATGGCCAAAAACAGGAGCATCGCGATGACGCCCATCGAAAAGCACACCGTGTTGACCTTGGCCGCAAGCTGGCGCACGGTAAACATGTTGAGGCCGCGCCAATACACGCCGCGCAGGCTCTGCAGCAGCTTGATGAGCATGCCCGAGAGTCCCCAGAACAGGGCAAAGGTGCCCATGGTAACCATAGCGGTCGTAATACCAAACTGGTTCATGGCCTCTTGCAGCTTGCTGTCCGTCGCGGTTAGCGGGAACCCATCACGTAGCAGACGGTAATAGGCCACGCCCACAAGCACCACGCCCACGGCAAAGATGGCAATCGCGATCCAGGGGTTGCGTGTCTTGATGCTCTCGTTGCGACGCTCGGCACCCATAAGCTCGATGAGTTTGGTACGACGCACGGCGCGGAGGTTCAGCAGTAGCGTGAGCACAAACATTACGAGCATGCAGGCAAGGGTCAGATTGAACGCATGCATCGAGAAAAAGAAGTGGAAATTGGCGATCTGTGTCTTAAAAAGCGAGGCCGTAAAGAACGTCATGAGCTGGGAGAGTCCCACACCCAGCACAATGCCAGCGACAAAGGCCACGACCGACACTATCACGGTCTCGAGCGCCATGATCGTGGCGACGCGCCCACGCCCCATGCCGAGCACCTGGTACAGGCCAAACTCCTTCTTGCGGCGTTTCATGATGAAGTTATTGGCATACACCATCAAAAAGGCCATGACACCGGCCAAAAAGTACGTCAGGTCGCCGAGCATGCTGCCCATTACCTGCGCCAAGCCCTTTTCATCGATTCCGGCGATGTCGACCTGCATCGAGATGGTGTTAAAGGCATAGAAGACCGTGACGCCCAGGGTGAGCGTCAAAAGGTAGACGAGGTAGTCGCGGCCGGCGCGGCGGACGTTGCCCCAAGCGAGTTTACAGAGCATCGGAGCCCTCACCGCCCATCATGGCAACGACCTCCATAATGCGGTCGAAGAACTCTCGGCGGTCGATGTCGCCGCGGCGCAGCTCGGTGAAGATCTTGCCGTCGCGAATAAACAGCACACGGCTCGTGTAGCTGGCAGCAAAGCTGTCGTGCGTGACCATGAGCACGGTGGCACGCAGGCGACGGTTGAGGGCCTCCAGGCTCTCGAGCAGCAGGCGAGCGCTCTTGGAATCGAGGGCGCCGGTGGGCTCGTCGGCCATGATCATGGTGGGGTCGGTGACGAGTGCGCGAGCCGCGGCAACGCGCTGCTGCTGACCGCCGGACATCTGGTAGGGGTACTTGTCGAGCACTTGACTGATGGACAGACGCGCGGCCACGTCCTGCACGCGGGTCGAGATTTCGGCCGAATTCACACGGGCGATGGTGAGCGGCAGGGCGATGTTCTCGCGTGCCGTGAGCGTATCGAGCAGGTTGGAATCCTGGAAGATAAAGCCGAGCTCCTCGCGGCGGAACTGCGAAAGCTTGGCCTGCTTCATGCGCGTCACGTCCTGGCCGTTGATGCGGATGGTACCACTCGTGGCGCTATCGATGGTCGACACGCAGTTGAGCAGGGTCGACTTGCCCGAGCCCGAAGCGCCCATGATGCCAACAAATTCGCCGCGGTTGACGGTAAAGCTGACGTCGTTGAGCGCGCGGGTCACGTTGCCCAGCGCCCCATATACCTTTTCGAGATGCGCGACCTCCAGTACCGGGGTCGCCATGTGCGTGGTTTGCATACCGAGTCCTTTCTTGCAATTAGTCTACGGCATCTATAGTCGCAAGAAGACGAGTCGGCTACCATCGATATGGCTTACGCTTGCCTTACCGTTGTGTAAGGTACGGGTAGCTACCCTGCCACGTGTTGATGTTGAGAGAGGACTCCTGTTGAAGACTGTTCATGTTGCCGCTGGGATCATTCGCAAGGAAGGATCTGACGAGCTGCTTGCCGTGCAGCGCGGCTACGGCGACATGCAGGGACTTTGGGAGTTCCCCGGTGGCAAGCTCATGCGCGGCGAGTCGCCCGAAGACGCTGTACGCCGCGAACTCATGGAAGAGCTGCAGGTAAAAGTCACCAACCTGCGCGATTTCTATACCGTTGAGTATGACTACCCCGATTTTCATCTCTCCATGGAGTGCTACTACTGCTCGCTCGCCGATGAATCCGATGAGCCTCAGAAGCACGACCGCCAGCTCGATATCCGCTGGATTCCGCGTACCTCGCTTGCCACGGTTGAATGGATGCCCGCCGACAAGGGGCTTATCGATGCACTGATTGAGTTGAAGGAAGACCGGCTTGAGGCCAACAGCACTGCCAACGACGCCGAGGCCACCGCGACCGACAAGCCCGCCACCAAGCCCAAGCGCGCACCTAAGCGCCGCAGCAAAAAGCGTCCCAAGCCCGGTCTGCTCGACGGCATCGACACCTCGGACCTCTCCGCTGACGAGCACGAACTGGTCCGCCGTCGCGCCGCCATAAAAAAGTCCATGAAAGGCAACAAACGCGCCAACACCAAGCCCGAGCTGCTCGTACGACAGCGCCTGCGCGCCGCAGGCCTTACGGGATACCGTCTGGAATGGAAGGTGCCCGGAAAGCCCGACATCGCCTTCCCCGGCCGCAAGATCGCCATCTTCGTCAACGGTTGCTTTTGGCACCGCTGTCCCAAATGCAACCCTAGCCAGCCCAAGCGCAACGTTGAGTTTTGGGAGGCAAAGTTTCGCCGCAACGTCGAGCGCGACCGCGCTGCCGTGACAGCACTCACTCAAATGGGCTGGACACCCATAACCATCTGGGAATGCGAGCTCAAAAAAGACCGCATCGACGCCACGATGGAAAAGGTCATCGAGCAGGTGCGCGCCGCAGAGCCGCAGCGCTAACAGCGAGCATTCACACGCTCCGCACGTCCGCGCCACATCCACGTCACAAACCTTAGAAAGCCCTTAAGCTCAAAACCTTTCAAGAGTGTTACTCGATGGCTTTGACCTGCAGTTTCATCGTAACACCAAACCAGGTTAAGCCTTTCTTTAGCGCTTCTTTGCAGCAGCCGCGGCATAATACTGCCAACGCACGGGACCTAGCAGCATACCCCGTGCGCAACCTTTTGGTGGACATCGAGGAGGCCGCATAAGCATGCATTCTTCCAATGACGCAGCACAGCAGCCATCCCTAAAACATGCAGACCTTTTCTCCTTCCCCCCGACACAGAGAAACGGCCTCTTCGACTCCCCAACCTCAAAACCCAAACGCTCAACCGATCAGAATCTTAACTTGCGAGCATCGTTCGAAAAACTCCAAGCATCCCTAAACAAGTCATTCCCCAACCAAGCCCGGGCATACTAACCCCTCATCAACAAAGAAGCCCTGACGCCCCACCCATTTCCGCCCCAACGCCACAAGGGCGACGACCTCGAGTAGGTCAACCTGGGAGGGACGAGGGCTTAGTTCCCCAATCTTTCCGCAGGGGGCAAAAAGCCTCGCCGCACGAAGTGCGCAGCGAGGCTTTTTGCATGCCCGAGGACGATTGGGGAACTAAACCATCGTCCCTCCCCGGGATATGTAGCGAGTCGGAGTACCCTTGCTGTTACTCTGCTTTGCCCACGGAGTTGAGGTTGGTCATGCGGATCTTAACCAGCTCGGTGATCTCACGCATACCCTCCTTGGCCGGCTTCTTGGGATCGAAGCAGGCAGGGTTCTCGGCCATGTAGGCCATGAAGCCCTTGGTGTAGGCCTGACGCAGCTCGGTGGCGTAGTTAACCTTGCAGATGCCGTTCTTCACAGCCTCGGCAACCTGCTCATCGGGCACACCGGAGGTGCCGTGCAGAACCAGCGGCACGTCGACGGCGTCGCGGATGGCCTTGACCACGGACTGCTCGATGTGCGGATCGCTCGTGTACACGCCGTGGCTGGTGCCAACGCCAATTGCGAGGGAGGTGCAGCCGGTACGCTCGACGAACTCCTTGGCCTCGGCAGGATCGGTGTAGGGGCTCTCGCCCTCAACCGCGGGACCGTCGTCCTCCTTGCCGCCAACCTTACCGAGCTCGGCCTCGACGGGCACGCCCATGGCGCGGCCAGCGTCGGCGACGGACTTGGTCAGGGCGATATTGTCCTCGAAGGACTCGTGCGAGCCGTCGATCATGACAGAGGTGTAGCCCGTGCGGAAAGCCTGCATGCAGCGGTCATAGCCATCGCCGTGATCGAGGTGCAGAGCGACGGGCACGGAAGCGCGCTCGGCGGCAGCCTTGACCATGCCATAGAAGTAGTCCAGACCAGCGGTCTTGATGGTGCCCGGGGTGGTCTGCATGATGACGGGGGACTTGGTCTCCTCGGCAGCGGCCAGAACGGCCATAACAAACTCGAGGTTCTCGACGTTGAAAGCGCCAACAGCGTAGTGGCCGGCCTGAGCGTCCTTGAGCATCTTTTCGGTGGTAACAAGTGCCATGAGCGTTTGCTCCTCTCCCTCGCCCGCATCTGGACATCGGGCGTAGTTGTTCACAAGGCGTTTACCTTGCGTTTTGCTGCGCTCATTGTATGAAATTCAGCGGCTTTACACGCGCGAGATATTGAGCCCATGAAGGTCAATACAGTCGTTTTTGAAAAGTAAACGGAAGGAATTTGAGCCGAGTGGACATGTTCGATATTGAATTTTGGGCGTTCAGCGTCTTTCTTTTATAGAAAAGATAAGTAATCGAAAGGTGTTTTCTTACTCAAAAAGAAAATGAACGAAAATAGAGTCAACACAATTCCTGCAAATTTCAGACGATGACGGAGCAGATATGGCCCACGCAACAACCCGAGCTTTCGCCGACGAGCGTCGTTCCGCCATCATGGAGATGCTCAATCATAATGCCTCGGTGCAGGTAGCAGAAATCGCCCAAACCTTTGGCGTGTCCTCCGTCACCGCCCGCGCCGACCTGGACGCGCTCGCCGAAGCAGGCAAGCTGCGCCGCACGCATGGTGGCGCCGTGTCGCTCCACAAACGCCTAACTGTTTCCACGCAGGATCGCCGCATCAATGTCAACGTCGCCGCCAAGCAAGCCATCGCACAAAGCGCCATCGAGCTCGTCAACGACGGCGACACGCTGCTCGTCGACTCGGGCACCACGGCGCTCGAGTTCGTCCGGCTCCTCGATCAGCGCGGCGGCATCACCGTTATCACGGCCGACATTACCATCGCCGATTATATCGACGAGAGCATGCCCTCGGTCGATGTCGTCATGCTGGGCGGGGCACTGCGCAAAGGTCATCGCTATCTGTACGGCCCACTTACCATGCAGGCGCTCCAAATGGTCCACGCCGACCTTGCCGTCATGTGCCCTGGCGCTTTTGTTCCCGGTTGCGGCTTTACGACCGACTTTCCGCAGATGGCCGAGACCAAAACGGCTATGATCGCCGCGGCCCATCAAAGCGTCGCCCTCATGGACGCCAGCAAGGTTAACGGACGCGGCATGTACCGCTTTGCCGAGCTGACCGATGTCGACGCCATCGTGATGGACCGTGACCCCGATCATGCCGTCGCCACCTCAATCGCCGAGGCCGCCGACAGCGCACGTCCAGCCCTCATCATCACCGGCGCTTAAACAAAAACCACCACAAAGGTGCCTGTCCCCTTTGTGGTGGTTGTGATGGTTGAGCGTCAAAAGTGAACGTGTCGCTACTTGGACAGCTCGTCGGCGAGGGCCTCGATCTGAGCGCGCGAGGCTTCGTTGAGCGAGCCCAGCACAGTCACCTTGTTCTGCGTCAGGGTGATGTCCTTCATGCCCTCGAGCTCCTTGGTCATAACCTTGGCAGCCGCGGGTGCCCAAGAGCCGGCCTCGACGAGCGCCACCGTACGGTTCTGGTAGGCGTGCTCGGCGAGCGTATGGATGAAGGTGCTCATGCACGGGAAGATCTCGCCCTGATAGGTGATGGAGGCGAGCACCAGACGGTCATAGCGGAACGCATCCTCAACGGCCTCGGCCATGTCGTCACGAGCCAGGTCAAAGACGGAAACCTTCTGGCCGCGGGCCTCGAGCGCAGATGCGAGCTCTTCAACGGCAGCCTTCAGATGCCCATACACACTCGCATAGGCAATCGTGATGCCCTCGTCCTCGGGCTGATAGCTCGACCAGGTGTTGTAGGTGTCGAGGTAATAGCCCAGGTTCTCGGTCAGCACGGGGCCGTGAAGCGGGCAAATGATCTGGATGTCCAGATTGGCGGCCTTCTTGAGCACGGCCTGCACAAACTTGCCGAACTTGCCCACGATGCCAAAGTAGTAACGGCGCGCTTCGCAAGCCCAGCCCTCGGGATCCTCGATGTCGTTGGCGCCAAACTTGCCAAAGCCATCGGCACTAAAGAGCACCTTGTCGGTGGCCTCGTAGGAGAACAACACCTCGGGCCAGTGAACATTGGGGGCACCGACAAAGGTTAGGCTGTGGCCGCCCAGGTCGAGCACGTCGCCATCTTTGACGACCATCTTGCGCTCGGAGAAGTCGGTGCCAAAGTAGTTGACCATCATGCGGAAAGCACCCATGCTAGCCACAATCTGCGCCTGGGGATAGCGCTCCATAAAGGCGGCGATACCGGCGGAATGATCGGGCTCCATGTGATGGACAACCAGGTAGTCGGGCGTACGGCCATCGAGCGCGGCCTCGAGGTTGCCGAGCCACTCGTCGACAAAGCCAGCGTCGACCGAATCGGCGACAGCAATTTTATCGCCCAAGATAACATAGCTGTTGTATGCCATGCCGTTCTCGGACACGTCGTACTGGCCCTCGAACAGATCGATGTCGTGATCGTCGACGCCGATGTAGCGGATATCCTTGGTGATCTCCATCAGGCAAAGCCTCCTAGATAGACAAAAGAACCCGTCTATCATAGCACTCGCCTTTATAGCCACGGCTATCTGTCAGCATCCATACCGATTGTTATTGAAATGCAATAAGTCGCCGTTTACCTGCACAAACTATGTGCGCGGTATCGCCGTGCTATGTCGAATAATGAGCTGGCCGGGAATGCGAATGGCAACGGTTTTGCCCGCCGTACCCGCCTCGGGAACCGCATGCTCAAACACCTCGCGTCCGCGCTGATGTAGATCAAATCGGACGGTCGTGAGCTCGTTGTGTGCCACAAAATCATCGAGCGAATCGTCGACGCCCACCACGCTCACGTCCTCGGGCACGCGCAGGCCGCTATCACGCAGTGCGGCAATCGCGCCATTTGCCATCTGGTCGTTTGCCGCGTAAATCGCCGTCATGGTGCGATCGTGCTCGGCCAGGTACCTGCCGGCCTCGTAGCCGCTGTTGGCAGACCAGTCGCCCTCGAGCGGCTCTGCCGGCTCGATGTGTTTACGCTCGAGCGCATCCTGCCAACTGGCGCGACGAAATTGCTCGTCGACCGAGAACGACGGGCCGCCAATATAGCGAATCTGCTCGTGCCCCAGCTCAAACAGGTGATCCATAAGCAATAGCGAGCAGCCGTAATGATCGGAGTCGACCGTGGTCACCCGCGGGTGCGCGTACATGGTAACGATGACCGTGCCAATGCCCGGCAGCGGATCAAACGTCTCAAAATCGGGCGCCATGCGACTCATGCCGATGATGATGCCGTCCACGGGCAGCGCGGCCATACGACGCGTGGCCTCGGCAAGCGAAAACTCCTCGGTCTTGGACATCTCGACCAGCGTGATGGCGCAATTATGCTCGCGAGCAGCGCTGGCGATGCCGTCGATCATTGAGAGGTTGCCAAACTTGGTGACATCGTTGACGCACAAGCCGACCGAATGGTAACGGCCGTCGCGCAGCGAGCGGCCGGCATAACTCGGACGAAAGCCGAGCTCTTGCATAGCGGCCTGCACGCGCTGGCGCGTCTGCTCGTTAACGTTGGGCAAGCCGTTGGCGACGCGCGAAACCGTCTGCTGCGAAACGCCAGCAGCGCGGGCGACGTCGGCCATGGAGACCGGACGCGTACCTGTATCGTTGGACGGGCGCCTTGCCACAGGATCACCTTCACCCTTGCGAGATCTGAATAGCGTGAATGCCGGCCCGGGCAGAAATACACCCCGCGCCGAGACCCGCTATCGTCGGACGCATGTTAACGTACTCTACTTTTTCGACCTGCATCTCTTCTGCTTTATAAGTCCATACGACAGTACCGTTCACGGCTGTATTTCTACCGATTACCAGATTCTCAAAAAGTGACAAGCGATGTGTTATGAGTACGTTAACATAGCCAATAACGTGCGGTATCGTGAACACTTGGTTCATGCCGCTTCAAGTTGTTAACGTACTCATAACGACGCAAAACTCACCCGTGCGCGCCAAGGAAAGGACTCCCATGACCACCCCCGACGAAAAGACACTCGCCACGCTCACCAAACTGTTTGAGGAGGAGTTTGGCCCCATCGGCGACCGCCAGGTGCTCTACGTGCACGCGCCCGGCCGCTCCGAGATCAGCGGCAACCACACCGACCACGAGGGTGGCCACGTTATCGCCGGCTCGCTCGATGTCGCTGTCGACGGCATCGCCGTGGCAACCGATTCCAACAAGGTTCGCGTCGCCGACGAGGGCTATCCTACGTTTGAGATCGCACTCGACACGCTGGATATTCAAGAGTCCGAGAAGGGCACGTCCGCGAGCCTCGTCCGCGGCATGGCCCACGAAATCGCTGCTCTTGGCGTTGAGCCCCACGGCTTCGACTTTGCCTTTACCTGCTCCGTCCCCTCGGGCGGCGGTCTTTCCAGCTCCGCCGCCGTCGAGGCCGCGTACGGTCGCGCCATGGAAACCCTCTGGGGCGCACCCGCCATCGAGCCCGTCGCGCTCGCGCAGATGAGCCAGCGCACCGAGAACAACTATTACGGCAAGCCCTGCGGTCTGATGGACCAGGCCGCCGTGTGCCTGGGCGGCCTTGCCTACATGGACTTTGAGGACCAGGCTCAGCCTAAAACCCAGAAGCTCGAGCTCAACTTTGAGGATCACGGCCATGCGCTCGTGCTCGTTAAGGTCGGTGCCGACCACGTGGCCGCCACCGACGACTACGCCGCCGTTCCGCGCGAGATGCAGGACGTTGCCGCCGAGTTTGGCAAGGCACGCCTGTGCGAGGTCGACGTTGCCGATTTTGACGCCAGGCTCCCCGAGCTGCGCGCCAAACTGGGCGACCGTGCCTGCCTGCGCGCCGTTCACTACTGGTACGAGAACGGTCTGGTCGACAAGCGCTGGGCAGCTCTGAACGCCGGCGACATCGACCAGTTCCTGGTCCTGACGCGCGAGTCCGGCGCCAGCTCTGCCATGTACCTGCAGAATGTTGTTGCCAAGCTGGGTTCCGAGCAGCCTTCCATGTATGCCCTGGCGCTGGCCGAGCACGTGCTCGACGGCCGCGGCGCCGTCCGTATCCACGGTGGCGGCTTTGGTGGCACCATCCAGGCCTTCGTGCCGCTCGACCTGGTCGACACCTTCATTGCCAAGATGAACGGCTGGCTGGGCGAGGGCTCTGCCCGTCACTACGCCATCTCTGACAAGGGGGCTTACGCGGCATGGCTGTAATGACTGACGTGCGCGAGGCCGCACAGAACCTGATCGAGTACGCCATCCACCGATCGATGATCGGCCAGGACGACCGCATCTGGGCATACAACACCATTTTGGAGTGCATCGGCGCTACGGGGCCCGCGCTCGATATGGCCTGGGCGCTCCAGGTTGAGAAACTCTCGCTCTTGCACCCCGATACCTTGCCCGACTTTGACCTTGAAGGCACGCTTGCCGCGCTTTCCGAGACCGCCGTTGCCAACGGCGCCGCCGAGGACACGGCGTCGGGCCGCGACCGCATCGCCATGCGCATCATGGGCGCGCTCATGCCGAGGCCTTCGGTTGTAAACGAGGAATTCAACGGCCGCATGGGCGTCAACGAGCCCCGCGCCGCAACTGACTGGTTCTACGGCCTGTGCTGCGACGCCGGCTACGTGCGTCGTGCCGCCATCGCGCGCAACATCAAATGGAACACCCCAACCAACTGGGGCGACCTGGAGATTACCATCAACCTGTCCAAGCCCGAGAAGGACCCGCGAGATATCGCTGTGGCAGGTGCAGCCAAGAACACGGGCGAGAAGTATCCCGCCTGCCAGCTCTGCATCGAAAACGAGGGCTATCCCGGACGCTCCGCCGCAGCCGACGGCGGCGCCCATCCCGCCCGCCAGAATCTGCGCGTTATTCCCATTCAGCTTAATGGCGAGCGCTGGGGCTTCCAGTACAGCCCGTACGCGTACTTTAACGAGCACTGCATTGCCATGAGCTCCGAGCATCGTCCGATGCACGTCGACCGCAAGGGCCTGACCTGCCTGCTCGACTTTGTGGACCTGTTCCCGCACTATTTCATTGGCTCCAACGCCGACCTGCCCATCGTGGGCGGCTCGATCTTGTCGCACGACCACTTCCAGGGCGGCGCACACGAGTTCCCCATGATGCACGCCGCTGAGGTCTCGCAGTTTAGCGTGCCCGGCTTTGACCAGGTCAGCGGTACCGTGTTGCAGTGGCCGCTCTCGGTGCTGCGACTGCGTTCGCACGACCGCGCCCAGCTGCTCGACGCCGCCGAGAAGATTATCCTTGCCTGGCGCGAGTGGACCGATGAGTCGGTTGGCGTCGTCGCGCACACAGCCGATGGCGTGGCGCACAACACCGTGACGCCCGTCATCCGCCGCGTCGACTCCCGCGGCAATGCCGGCGGCGAAATCTACGAGGCCTACTTGGCGCTTCGCTGCAACATCACGACTGACGAGCATCCGCTGGGCGTATTCCACCCGCATGCCGAGTACCACCACATTAAGAAGGAGAACATCGGCCTGATCGAGGTCATGGGCCTGGCCATTTTGCCGCCACGCCTGGTTCCCGAGCTCGGCGCCGTCCGCGAGCACCTGCTGGCCGCCAAGGTCGACGCAAGCTACGACCTTGGCGCCGCACTCGAGGGCGACGACCTTTGCCGCAGCCACGCCGCATGGGCCGAGGATGTCTTTGCACGCCGCGCCGATGAACTTACGACCGACAACGCCATCGATATCCTGCACGAGGAGGTGGGCGTGGTGTTTGGCCACGTGCTCGACAACGCCGGCGTCTTTAAGTGGGACGAAGCCGGCCGCGCCGCCCAGCAGCGCTTTATCGACTCGCTGTAGAGCACAGACCCGGACGCTCAACGGCAGCCCCCACGACATAGCCACCTACACGACAACGGCGCCGTTTTCTGATGCAAGGGTAGCTAATTTGCACCAAAACAAGGAGTGTTCCAAACTGCCGGCAGAGAAGGAGCGCCCCAGGTGCCGACCTAAACCCCACATTATTCGTTGGAAAAACGTGGTTACCTCCCACATTATTCGATGGAAAAACGTGGTTTACTCCCACATTTTTCGATGGAAAGACCGAAACGGTCTTATACTAACCATGATCGTTAGGGGGCAGTATGCAGCGACAGCTAATGGACGAACTCATCGCTTGGAAATCTAGGGCAAACCGCAAGCCCCTCCTGCTTAAGGGGGCCCGCCAGACGGGAAAAACCTGGCTTCTCAACGAATTCGCAGGCCAGCAGTATCAAAACGTCATCCGCTTTGACTTTATGCTCGAACCGGGCGCACGTTCGCTGTTCGACGGAAGCCTTGACCCCAAACGCATCATCTCCCAGATAGAGCTCCTGCGCGGCCAGACCATAACGCCGACAGACACGCTCATCATCTTCGACGAAATCCAAGAGGCACCGCGTGGCATCACCTCGCTCAAATACTTCAACGAGCTGGCGCCGGAATACCATATCATGGCAGCCGGCTCCTATATGGGGCTCGCGCTCCGACGCGAAAACGAGTCGTTCCCCGTCGGCAAGATCGACCAGCTTACCATGCGCCCCATGGGGTTTGTCGAGTTCGTTCGTGCCGTCGATGGCGATCCGCTCGCAGATGCCATCCTTGCCGCAGACATGGACCTGCTGGCGAATGTTTCCGAAAAGCTCGAGCGCCTGCTCAAGGAATACCTCGTTGTCGGTGGCATGCCAGAAGTTGTCTCCGCTTTCGCCGCCTCCCACGATTTCATCGAGGCCCGCAGGCTTCAGCAGCAAATCATCGAAGCTTATGAATCCGATTTTGGCAAGCATGCGCCAGCCCGCATCGTCGAGCGCATGAGGCTGGTTTGGAAATCCCTTCCCGGCCAGCTCGCAAAGGAAAACAAGAAGTTCGTCTACGGCGCGCTTCGTCCCGGGGCGCGCGCACGCGATTTTGAGGAAAGCCTCCAGTGGCTCATGGACTATGGAATCGTTCATAAGGTACCACGTGTTTCCGCCCTAAGAGCACCGCTCACAAGCTACGAGGATCTCTCGGGCTTCAAGCTGTTCTGCATCGACACCGGCATCCTCGGAGCACTCTCCGGCCTCACGCCAGCCATTGTTCTGAACGGGCCCGCTGTTTTTACGGAGTTCAAAGGCTCGCTGACCGAGCAATACGTCGCACAGGAGCTTTTGCTCCAAGGCAATACTCCCGCGTATTGGTCATCCTCCTCCGGCAATGCAGAGACTGACTTTGCCGTCGACCATGCGGGGACCGTGCTTCCGCTCGAGGTCAAGGCGGCAGAGAATCTCAAAGCAAAGAGCCTGAGGATTGCCTGCGAGAAGTTCAAGCTCGAGCGCTGCGTGAGAACATCGTTAGCGGCATATAGAGACGAAGGCACGCTCGTCAATATTCCGCTCTGGGAGATTGGGCAAATCGACAAGCTGGCATAGGCGCTGTGGAGGGGGTGCCCCGTAAGGAGTGTCCCAAACTGCCGGCAAAAAAGGAACGTCCCTATCTGCCGCATTCCCGAAGCAAGGCAACGCCGATGTCTTGGAAACGACAGCGAGCGGGCCGCATTTGAGACAAGGTGACGTGAAACGAAAGGGCGCTGACCTTCTGGTCGCGCCCTTGAAGTTGAACGTCAGATTATCTAAATGCGGCCCGCGCAGCGTCGGCAGGTTACGGCGTTTGGTAAAACGCCGTAACTCGACGCCGTAACTCTAAAGCTCCGTAACTTCAACGTTGTTGAAGATCTCGTCCCAGCGGTCCATGACCAGATGGCCGGTCTTGGGATCCATGGCGTTGAGCTTGCCGCAGGTATTGGCGGTCTTGAGCACCGTGACATCGTCGGCACCAGCAGCAATGGCATGCGCAAAGCCGGCGATGGTCGAGTCACCGGAACCCGTCGCGTTCACAGCCGCAATCGCGGGCGTCTTGGCGCGGAACGCGCGGCCCTCATGGAAGCCCACCGAACCGGCAGCGCCCATCGAAACGACAACCCAGGGAATACCGGCAAAGCGGTCATCGGCGGCAAGCGCCTCGCGCAGGGCATCGACATCATCGGTCGTAAAGGACGTACCCAGCAGGCCGTTAATCTCGGTCAGGTTGGGCTTTACGAGCTCAAGCTTAGCGTCGGACTCCAGCGCGGCCTCCAGTGATGCACCCGAGGTGTCGAGCAGCACCTTGGCGCCCGCCTCTTCGGCGATCTTGACGAGCTCGGCATAGTAGCCGGCATCGACGCCACGCGGCAGCGAGCCCGAAAGCGTCACAACGTCCGCCTTCGCTGCAAGCTCGGCGAACTTGGCCGTAAAGGCCTCGAGCTCGGCCGGGGCGATCTGCGGGCCGCTCTCCAGCAGCTCGGTCTGATTGCCCTCGTGCAGGATATTCAGGCAGATGCGCGTCTCACCGGCAATGGGCACAAAGTCGTTCTTGACACCGTCGGCATCCATGAGCTCGGCCATATAGGCACCCATGTGGCCGCCGAGCAGCCCGGTCGCGAGCACATCGTCGCCCAACTGCAGCAGCACGCGGCTCACGTTGAGGCCCTTACCGCCAGCGGTCTTTTCGGGCGTCACGCGGTTAACATCGTCGATGATCAGCTTGTCGAGCTGATAGCGCGTATCAATCGACGGGTTCATGGTAACGGTCAGAATCATGTTGAACTCCTGTTCCGGGGCGGCATAACCCGCCCCAAACATACGATAACTCGTTAAAGAATCTCGATCTCAAAGCCGCGAGTGACAGTCTCTCCCGGCTTGGCCACCAGGCAGCCACGCTTGTGCTCCAGAATATCGTCCTCGTCGGAGCAGGTGGACAGACCACCCCACGGTTCAACAGCCACAAAGTCGCCCTCGGGCTTGCTCCACACAATCAGGTACGGCATATCGGGGAACGTCAGGCGCACGCCTTTGTCCTCGGTTTTCTTGGTCAGCGTAACCACGCGGCTCTCGAGCACGTCAAAGATGGTCTCTGCGAAGTCAAAGAGTTCGTGGGTCAGCGGCAGGTCATGGCCAACCATCGGGTTCTTGCTGCGATGCTCAACATCAATCAGGCCCGTCGAGGGAACGGCAGTACAGAGCTCGGCGGCCTCGCGCTGCTCAAAACGGAGCTCGTAGTCGTCATAGGACTCGCCCTCGTCAAGCGGGCACTTAAAGCCAGGGTGACCGCCCACAAAGAACGGCATGTCCTCGGTGCCCTCATTGGTCACCTCGTACGACACGGCCACCTTTTCCGAATCGATCGTATAACGAGCAACGATCTTAAACGGATACGGGTACTGCTCGAGCAACTCGGCATGGTCGGCAGAGCTTAGGCTCAGCGCAACCATGTTGTCGCTCTGCTCCTCGAGCTTCCACTCCTGTTTGCGCGCAAAGCCGTGACGGGCAAGCTTGACCTCGCGGCCGCCCATGGTCATTGCGTGATCGTCTCGAAGGCCGCCGCAGATCGGGAAACAAATGGGTGCCTGGCCCGACCACACCGCCGGGTCGCCCTGCCACAGGTACTCACGGCCGTTGGCCGCAATAGAAGTAAACGATCCGCCAGCCGTGCTCAATGCCACGCGAACAGAACCGTTATCAAGAACAAACTCCATAGGAGCCTTCCCTTTCTTACGACAGCCCACCGAGTCAATAGGGCTGATAGAAAACCGGCCCGCGCCCCCTCACAGAAACGCGAGCCGTCAACGGACTAGTTAATAACGCCGGAACCCCTTAGTCGTGATACTCGCCGCGGTCCCACTTCTCAAGGAACTCGTCAAAGAAGTGCGGGTCAGCCTGAGCCTCGGCGTCGGCCTTATTGCAGGCGTCGATCTTGGCGATCAGAGCATCGTGCTCGGGAGTCTTCTCGTAGGGCTCCTCAAGGAAGGCAAGCATGATATCGGCCATCAGGAACTCGCCGGTGATCTTGCCGCCAAAGCCCACGATGTTGGCGTTGAGCTCGCGACGGGCATACAGGGCAGAGGTCATGTCGCGGACCAGGGCGCAGCGGGCGCCGGGAACCTTGTTGACGGCGTTGGTGATGCCGATGCCGGTGCCGCACAGGGCCACGCCAAAGTCGGCCTTGCCGCTGGCAACAGCCTCGCCCACGGCCTTGCCGTAGATGGGATAGTGCGTACGGGTGTGGCTGTAGGTGCCGCAGTCGAGCACCTTGTAGCCAGCCTGCTCCAGGCGGTCGGCCAGATAGATCTTCTCGTCCGTAACGATATGGTCGCAACCGATTGCGATGGTCTTCTTCATCAGAACGTCCTTTCGTCTGAATTCACAAGTTGAGGTAGAAGTTCGAGTTCTCGGTGGCTCTCGTTAGGCCATCTTGTTGAGCATGTCGACACGGATCTGGTGACGACCGCCAGCGTACTGGGCGCGCAGGAACTCGCGGGCGATCTTCTTGGCGACCTCGGTGCCCACAACGCCCGGGCCCATGGTGACCATGCGCGAGCCGTTGTGCTCGCGGGTCATGTAGGCGGAACGCTCGTCGGAAATGTTGGCGACGACCATGCCTTTGATCTTGACGGCGGCCATATAGGAGCCGACGCCGTACTTATCGAATGCGAAGCCTTGGGAATCCTTGTGCTCCAGCAGGTCCTTGGCAACGGCGGTCGCGGAATCAACAAAGTCCGCGGCAGGGGTCTCGGAATAGTCGACGACCTCGTGACCGTCGGCGATGAGCATCTCCTTGATGGACTCCTTCATCGACATACCGTCGGCATCGGAAGCGATTACAACCCTCATGACATCCTCCTTGAGAGATACGCAGGTGCGTAGTTCCTGTTTGGAAGTGTTGAATCGCGTTCAGGTCCGGGCATCTGAATGTGCGGTTCTTCACTGTTCATGTTTATTTGAACACATTCGAACACCGACTGCAACAATTTTTTGTTTGTCTTTGTTCTTTTTTGAACAAATACCGTTCACAGATGATTGCTGACCGTTTGGACCGGGCGCGGACGTAGCGACCATGTGTTCAACAAACAAAAGGGCGGCCGAGAACATGTCTCGGCCGCCCTTCTCACGGTTAATCTTCCAAAGATTGCTTTGCCGCCTACTCAGACTGCCCGCTCTTCTTGGCATGTCTGGACGGAGCGCTCAAGAAACGACCCGTCA
Organism: uncultured Collinsella sp.; assembly: GCA_905213265.1. Classification (GTDB taxonomy): domain Bacteria; phylum Actinomycetota; class Coriobacteriia; order Coriobacteriales; family Coriobacteriaceae; genus Collinsella. Next base: position 18,466 of record CAJMHR010000009.1, on the reverse strand, counting down.
GATAGTTCGCGGGACCGGAGATATCGATCCCCAGCAGGGTGTGGCCCAGCCACAGAAACGCCACGAGCACCAGTAGAGGAATCACACATGAGGTCACGATCATCACGATGACGCCTTCGATGAGGTCGGTCACCTGCTGCACGATCTCGTCGGTCATCTGCTTAGCACCGCTGGTTACCGATGTAACAAGGCTCGATGCCCCATCGGTCAACTGCTCGAGCACGTTTTTGGACTCCGTGGCCTCGGATTTTTTCTTGTTCGATTTTGAGCTGGTCTCGGCTGACTTGCCCGTGGTGTCGGCCGCGTCCGCAGCCTTTTGCTCAGCTTGCTCAATACTTACGCGATACGTTTCGTCGATCTTCTGCGACACCCATACGCTTGCAGGCACCAACGCCATGCCGATCACGGCAACCACCAGTACGCGCGTCGCCACGCGGCGCAGGACGGCGCTCGTGCTCCAGCGCCCGTGAATGCCGAGCGACACTGCAAAGAGCACCAACGCAAACGGGATTAAGATGCCCAAGCCGACCGACCACAAAATCGTGAGCAAATATTTCTCTAGGTAGAGCACGGCAAGCACAATACCAAGGTTACCCGAAAGCTGTGCGAGCTGCTCGGCAACCGGCGTTCCCGTATCACCCGGCAGCGCCGTAATACCCGCAGATAGAGCAACGCATGAAGCCGTGAGCGCCAAAACGTTGCCCTTCTTTTGGTCGATGACCTCGATGGTGGAGTCCCAAGTTTTGGTATCGGCAAAATGCGGACGAGCTACAAAGCCCGACAGCAGCGCTAGCACCACGAGCACAACGATAAAGCCAATCTGCAGCTTTTTGTTTGCGCACACGACATCGGACAGGCTGGGCTGCAGCTCGGTTACCGTCGCGTGCTCGGTTATCTGGACAGGACGCCCATGAGCCATCTCATGCGCGTCTCTTTTTTGTATTGACCCGTTATCCGGCATTTGGATACCTCCTCAGTCCGGGGCTTAATGCGAAAGGAAGTATACCCACCGAGCAAAAATCGAACGGGAGGACGAACGGAGCGCACCAAGACTGTCCCCAATGACTATCTCGGGATGAGTTGCGGTGGAATAGGGATTGTTTTGAGCCCGCCGGCCCCTATTCAGTCCCTATTTCACCGCAACTTGGAGGAGGACAGAAAAAGCCCTGTCGCGGGTAGCGGCAGGGCTTTTGGAAGGGGCTTGGTTGTGAGGGCTCGTTAGGCGAGCTTGGCCTCGAGCGCAGCGATGCGCTTGTAGGCATCGATGGTAAAGCGGGTCTGCTTCTCCAGGATCATAGTGGTCATGAGAGTGTCCTGAGCGTGAGCCATGATGAAGGTCATCTCCATCTCGCCACCGCCGGCCTCCTGCGAAAGCAGCTTGGTCTGCGTGTCGTGGGCACCGATGAGCGCATCGCTGGCATCCTTGTGCAGCTGCTCGGCCTTCTCAAAGTCACCCTCGCGAGCAGCATCGAGCGCTGCAAGCAGATCGGTCTGGGCGTCACCTGCGTATGCGACAATCTCGAATCCAACCATCGAGATTTCTTCTTTGGTTGCCATGTTGCGTTCCTTTCACATATGAACCAATGGAGAGCATCGCGTCCGGGCATACGCGCTGCGTTGTGTATGACAGGAACAGTAACATTCAAACAAAAAAGAACAGCGCAAAACGTAATTTCGAGCTATGAACGGTTACTTTTCGTCCGTGAACGGTTTTAAACCAATCTGAACAATATCGAACACAATTAGCGGCAACCCAAACAGACCCGCGCCCTAGCGCCAATCGCGTACCGTATCGCCCTCGACGAGCACGCCCGGAAACAGCATGTGCTCCACACCGGGTTCAACGCCCTCGGCGCCGGCAATCTTGTCGACCGCCCACATGCCGACGCGCTTGTTGTCAAAGCGCACCGTGGTCAGGCGACGATCGGGCACGATATCGCCCAGACTATCGTCAACACCCACCACGCTCACGTCCTGGGGCACGCACTTCCCGCGCGACTCCAGCCCACGGATGCAGCCATATGCCATGGCATCGTTGGAGGCATAAATGGCCGTACAGGTCGGATCGTCCGCCAGAGCCTGACCGGCAGCATACCCGCTCTGTGCCGTCCAATCGCCGCGCACGAGCTGCGGGGGCTCAATGCCATGCGCACGCAATGTCTCGCGCCAGCCTTCCTCGCGCCGCATGCCCGAAAGCGAGCGCTCGGGGCACGAGATAAAGTGCACAGTCTTGTGCCCCTGCCCCAACAAGTACTCGACCACCTGGCGCGAGCAATCGAACTGGTCGTTATCGACCGTTGAACAGAGCGGGTGCTCCAACATCGTAACGAGCACCGTCTGCATGCCGGGCAGCGGCTCGAAGGTGCCAAAGTCCGCCGGCATGCGATTCATGATCACAACCATGCCGTCCACCGGCAGTGCACTCATGCGCGACGATGCGCTCTCGAGGGTATACGGATGTCCATCTACTTTAGTGAGGGTGATGGCATAGCCATGTTTGTCGGCCGCAGCGGCAAAGCCCTCCATACGGTCGAGGTTGCCGGTGCCGGTAATGTTGAACATGGCGACGCCGACGGTCTTAAACTTGCCGCGGCGCAGCGATCGACCGGCAAAATTGGGGCGATACCCCAGCTCGCGCATGGCGGCACGCACGCGCTCCTTGGTCTCGGGGCGCACGCTGGGCGAATCGTGCACGGTGCGCGAGACCGTCTGCTCCGAGACACCCGCGAGGCGCGCCACGTCCTTAACGGAAACCGATTTTTTAACAGCGGCCATAGGTCGATCTTTCTATGTCAACGATGCCATTGGTGGCACCCTACGCAGTCAAATGAAACGTCTTCAAGTATATCTAACGCCTCCCCCACCATACGCTCACCACCCAAAACCTACCGTTCACCGACATGTTTGCTTCCCCGAACGGCTTTTGTCGCCCAAATGTTAACGTTGCCATTGTGCAAACACAGAGCCACCGGGCGGCTCAAACGTTTACGCGTAAGGAATCGACGGTTCGCAGGCACAGGAACCACCGGTTCACGTCTATTTTTGTGTCACAAAATGGCAACGTCAACATTTTGGCAACCGAACGTCAAAAGCTACCATCGTTGCTAACCCACCGACTCTTAGGAGCATTGCATGGAGCAACTCATCGCCATCATCGAAAAGGGCCAGCCCTTTTTCAACGCGATCGCCCGCAACAAGTACCTCAAGGCGATCCGCGACGGCTTTATCTCCGTCATCCCCATCATCATCTTCTCGTCCATTTTCTGCCTGGTAGCCTCGGTCCCCAACATCTGGGGTTTCTACTGGCCCGATGACATCAACAACGCCCTGTGGAAGTGCTACAACTACTCCATGGGCATCCTGGCCATCGCCTGCGCCGCCACCACGGCCAAGCACTTCGCCGACGCGCAGAACCGCGACCTGCCCAAGAACAACCAAATCAACTTTATCTCGTGCATGTGCGCGGCCATCATCGGCTTCTTGCTCCTTTCGAGCGACACGATCGCCACGGACGCTGCCAGCGGCTTCAACACCACTTACCTTGGTTCCAAGGGCCTGCTGACCGCCTTCATCGCTGCGTTTGTGACCGGCATCATCTACAAGTTCTTCATTAAGCGCAACATCACCGTCAAGATGCCCGAGCAGGTTCCGCCCAACATCTCGCAGACCTTTAAGGACATCATCCCCTTCTCCGTCTGCATCACCGTCTTTTGGGTCTTTGACATCGTCTTCCGCGCTGCTTTTGGCTTCTGCTTTGCCCAGGGCGTCATCCAGGTGTTCCAGCCCCTGTTCACCGCTGCCGACGGCTACATCGGCCTCGCTGTGATCTACGGCGCCATGAGCCTCTTCTGGTTCGTGGGCGTCCACGGCCCCTCGATCGTCGAGCCCGCCATCGCCGCCGCTCTCGTTGCCAACATGACCGACAACCTGGCTGCGTTCCAGGCCGGCCAGCACGCTTCCGCTGTCCTGACCCAGGGTGCCCAGTACTTCGTCGTCTGCATGGGCGGCACCGGCGCCACACTCGTCCTGGTCTTTATGTTCTGCTTCCTGGCCAAATCTCAGGAGATGCGCGCCGTCGGTAAGGCCGCCATCGTCCCCGTGTGCTTTGCCGTCAACGAGCCGCTGCTGTTCGCCGCGCCTATCGTGCTCAACCCCGTCTTCTTTGTCCCGTTTGTCTTTGCCCCGATCGCCAACATCTGGATCCTCAAGATCTTTATCGACTTCTTGGGCATGAACGGCTTTATGTACACCCTGCCCTGGACCGTCCCCGGCCCCATCGGCACCATCATGGGCCTGGGCTTCCAGCCGCTCGCCTTTGTGATGCTCGCCCTTATCCTGGTCGTCGACTTCGCTCTGTACTACCCGTTCTTCCGTGCCTATGACGCCCAGAAGTGCGCCGAGGAGGCCGAGATCTCCCAGGAGGAGCTCGCCGCCAAGAACGCCGAGAAGGCCGCCAAGCTCAACGATGCCTTCCAGGGCAAGGCTGACGCCAAGAGCGTTGCCGCCGGCGCTGCTGCCGAGGCCGTGAAGGCCGACTCCCCCGCCGCTTCTGCAGCACCCGCTGCCGAGGCAACGACCGCCAGCGACCTCAACGGCAAGCGCGTGCTCGTGCTCTGCCAGGGCGGCGGTACCTCGGGCCTGCTCGCCAACGCGCTGGCCAAGGCTGCCAAGGAGCGCGGCATCAATCTTGAAACCGCTGCCGAGGCATATGGCAACCACGTGGACATGCTCCCCGACTTTGACCTGGTCGTCCTGGCCCCGCAGGCTGCCAGCTACCTGGCCGACCTGCAGAAGGACTGCGAGCGCGTGGGCAACAAGTGCGTCGCCTGCCGCGGCAAGCAGTACATCGAGCTCTCCCAGAACGGCGACAAATCTCTCGCCTTCGTCTCCGAGCAGCTTTCGAAGTAAGTAACGCTCAGGGCCAGCCGACCATCAACAGCCGGCTGGCCCTTCGATTTAGACGATTGGATCATCATGTCCGTTAACCCTGCTAGCGTCACCAACCCGCCCGCGCAGTTTCCCGAGGACTTTGTCTTTGGCGGCGCCACCGCTGCCTACCAGGTAGAGGGCGAGACCCGCACTCACGGTAAGGGCAAGGTCGCCTGGGACGACTTCCTGGAGGCCCAGGGGCGCTTCTCCCCCGATCCCGCTTCGGACTTCTACAACCAGTACCCCGTCGATCTGGAGCTGTGCGAGGAGTTCGGCATCAACGGCATTCGCCTCTCCATCGCCTGGAGCCGCATCTTCCCCAACGGCATCGGCGAGATCAACCCCGAGGGCGTCCAGTTCTACCACGATCTCTTCGCCGAGTGCCACAAGCACCACGTTGAGCCGTTTGTCACGCTGCATCACTTTGACACGCCGCTTCCCCTCTTTGAGAAGGGCGACTTCCTCAACCGCGAGACCATCGACGCCTTTGTGGACTTTGCCACCTTCTGCTTTAAGGAGTACGCCGACCAGGTGACCTACTGGTTCACCTTTAACGAGATCTGGGCCGACGCCTCCAACACCTACATCGAGGGCACCTTCCCCGGTGGCGTCAAGGCACATCTTGCCGAGGCCTTCCAGTGCGAGCACAACATGATGCTCGCCCACGCCAAGGCAGTGCTGGCCTTCCACAACGGCGGTTTTAAGGGCAAGATCGGCGTCATTCAGTCGTTGGAGTTCAAGTACCCGCTTAACGAGAACGACCCCGCCGACATCAAAGCCGCCAACAACGAGCACGTGCTGCAAAACCAGTTCTTGCTCGACGCGACGTTCCGCGGCGACTACGCGCCCGACACCCTCGAGTGCGCCAACCGCCTGGCTGCCGTCTCGGGCGGCACCATCCAGATTCTAGACGAGGATCTGGAAATCATGCGCGAGGCCGCGCTCTACAACGACTACCTGGGCGTTAACAACTACCAGTGCCGTTTCTTGAAGGCTTACGATGGCGAGAACGACCTGCACCACAACGGTACGGGCGAGAAGGGCACCGGCCGCTGGCGCGTCAAGGGCATTGGCGAGCATGTGAACAAGCCCGGCATCCCCACCACCGACTGGGACTGGATCATCTATCCCGAGGGCCTGTTCGATCTGCTCATCTACATTAAGCAGCGCTACCCCAACTACAAGCAGATCTTCATCACCGAAAACGGCATGGGCTACAAGGACCCCTACAAGGACGGTTTTGTGGACGACCAGCCGCGCATCGACTACATCGAGCAGCACCTGCGCTGGCTGCTCAAGGCCATGGAGGTGGGTGTCAACGTGGGCGGCTACTTCCTGTGGAGCCTGCAGGATCAGTTCTCCTGGACCAATGGCTACAACAAGCGTTACGGCTTCTTCTACGTTGACTTTGAAACTCAGAAGCGCACACCCAAGGCAAGCGCCTACTGGTACAAGCACGTGGCGCAGACCCGTCGTCTGGACTAGTGGCTGGCGGGGTTGCCCGCTCACACAACCTGTCCCCATTTCTCAGCCGGGGGCGGCACGTCACACGGCGCGCCGCCCCCGGTCTTTTTGTTTTTGGGCTGGTCGGGAGCCGTTTGTCTCGATCTGTAACATCTAGCCGAGTTTTTTGGTCCTAGCTGTTACAGATTGAGACGAACAGGATTGCTCTTTCCGAAGAATCTAAATCTGTAACACGTAGCCCGCTTTTGACCGTCTACCTGTTACAAATCGAGACAAACGGAGTAGGACCTAACCCCGTATGTCCCTAACAGTCGAGCGTTCGACCAGCGTACTCGGCACATGAATCGCCTCGATAGACGAGCTCTCTCCAATCGCCGCCTCAAACGCAAGCTTACCGACACCGCGCAAATCAAATCGCAGCGTCGTCAGTCGATTGTGAGGAACAAGTCCCTCGAGTGCGTCGTCGATACCAACCACGCTCACGTCGTCGGGCACGGACAGGCCCGCGTTCTCGAGCGCGGCGATAACGCCCAGCGCCATCTGGTCATTTGCCGCAAGCACGGCAGTCGGCGCCTGCGACCCGCCGGCAAGCACCTCGGCCGCAATCCGCTCGCCCATGGCGTACCCACTGTCCGCACTCCAATCGCCACGCAGCATCGGAGCGGCATCGACATGAGCACGACCCAGCGTATCGCGCCAACCGGCCTCACGAAAACGCGAGGAAATCGAGTTTTCCGGACCCGCCACAAACCGCATATTCGAGTGACCATGTTCCAGCAGATAATTGGTCAACAGCTCGCACGAACCATACTGGTCGGAGTCGATCGTCGTGCAGCGCGGATGCGCATACATGGACAGGATGACCGTTCGCACTCCCGGCTGGGGAACAAACTCCTCAAAATCGGGAGCCATGCGGTTCATGTTGAGAATCATGCCGTCGACGGGTCGCTCGACCATGCGGCGCGAGGCATCGGCAAGTGTATAGGGCTTGTCGCCGCCCATCTCGATCATAGTGACGGCAAAATCGTGCTCGCGCGCCGCTTGCATGATACCCTCGAGCGTCGCCAGGTTACCGACACGTGTGATGTTGTACATGCACAGGCCAATAGAACGATACGACCCGCCGCGCAACGCCGCTCCAGCAAAATTGGGACGAAAGCCCAGCTCTTCCATGGCGGCCAGCACACGCTTGCGCGTCTTTTCCGTCACGTTGGGCATACCGTTGACCACGCGAGACACAGTCTGGCGGCTCACGCCAGCGAGCGCCGCAACCTCTGCCGCGCTCGCCGAATGACCATTCCTTGTCTGCTGAGCCATGCCTTCCACGCTAACCTGCTTCCCAACTATTCCCCGCGCCCATGGCGCATCGTACATACATCGATAACGTGCTCATGATACCCGAGCCATATACCACAACATGAAAACTTCTGTCAATCAAAACCGCTTACCGAACAAATACAACCGTTCGCGGCTGTTTGAAGTTGTTTTGTTTCTATACATCCCAGCCGGATGTTAACGTGCTCATTGTCAAATGTTCACGTGCTCATTTTGGTTCTAATCATTTTAAGATAGTGTTTATCGGGCTTTTTCACCGCTGAACGCTAACCAGGGAGCCTCCTGAGCGCAAACGCACAATATCGAACAGCGAGACGAGAGGGTGTATGCATATGTCTTTGCTAAACCGCGTACAGCAGCTGCCGAAGGGCTTTGTTTGGGGCGCCGCAACCGCCGCGTACCAAACGGAAGGTTCCACGAAGGTGGCAGGCAAGGGTAAGACCATGTGGGACGATTACCTTGTCGCCCAGGGTCGCTTTTTGCCCGACCCGGCCAGTGATTTCTACAACCGCTACGAGGAGGATATCCGCCTTTCTGCCGAGCATGGACTCAACGCCATCCGTGTGTCCATCGCCTGGACCCGCATCTTCCCCAACGGCGACGATGCCGAGCCCCTCGCCGAGGGCGTTAAGCACTACCACGAGCTGTTCGCCTGCTGCAAAAAGTATGGCGTCGAGCCCTATGTGTCCCTGCATCACTTTGACTCCCCCGCCGCCCTGTTCAACCAGGGCGACTGGCTCAACCGCAAGACCGTCGACGCCTATGTGCGCTATGCCGAGTTCTGCTTCCGCGAGTTCCGCGAGGTCAAGAATTGGTTCACCATCAACGAGCTCATCAGCCTCTCGCACTCCCAATACATCCAAGGCAACTTCCCGCCCAACCATCACTTTGATGTGACGAGCGGCATCCAGAGCCAGCACAACGAGCTCGTTGCCCACGCCCGCGCCGTCAACCTGTATAAGGATCTTGACGAGACCGAGCACCTGGGCGGACGCATTGGCATGGTCAACGTCCTGACGCCGGCATATCCTGCCACAGACTCGCCCGCCGACCAGCACGCCGCCGACCTGTACAACGCCTTCTACACCGACTTCATCATGGACGGCGCCTTCCTGGGTCACTACTCCGCGCGCACCCTCTCACTCATCAACGAGATTCTGCGTGCCAACAACGCCACGCTTACGGTTGAGGACAGCGACATGGAGGAGCTCGCCAAGGCGGCGCCCCGCAACGATATGTTCGGCCTCAACTACTATCAGTCGGCGTTTATCGCCGCCTACGATGGCGAGTCCACCAACAGCTTTAACGGCACCGGAGACAAGGGCACCTCGTGCTTTAAGTTTAAGGGCGTCGGGCAGCAGGTCGATATGCCGGGTATCCCCACCACCGACTGGGATTGGCTCATCTACCCGCAAGGCCTCTACGACACGCTCAAGCACATCAGCGCCACCTATCCCAACCTCCCCGTCATCTATATCACCGAAAACGGCCTGGGCCACAAGGACCCCGAGCCCGACGCAAACGGCATCGTCGCCGATCCCGAGCGCATCGACTTTGTCGACCAGCACATGGAGAAGGTGCTCCGGGCGCGCGCCGAGGGCGTCGACGTCCAGGGCTACTTTATCTGGAGCCTGCAGGACCAGTTCTCGTGGGCCAACGGCTATAACAAGCGCTACGGCCTGTTCTACATCGACTTCGACATGCAAAAACGCTACATCAAGCAGTCGGCACTCTGGTACAAGGAGCTCGCCGACACTATGGCGGACGCGCAGTAGCGCATCGCCTCGCTTTCCCCCGAGAGGGGAGCGGCCCTATGCGATACAAACCCAGCCGCTCCCCTCTCTCCCCCTGGGACCGACCCCGCCTGCACCCGGGCTTTTAGCAAGCGGGAGACCATATAGGTTTTCAACGTCCATGCCATTAAGATTTCATGCAAAGAGGAGCGTGAACTATGGAATCGATCGTTAAGTTCTTGGAGAAAGGTCAGCCGTACTTCGACAAGGTCTCTAAGAACATCTACCTTCAGGCCATTAAAGACGGCTTTTTGGCAGCAATGCCCATCATCCTGTCTTCTTCTGTCTTCCTGCTTATTTCGACCCTGCCGGGCGTTGTCGCCACGGTCGGCGGCTTTACGCTGCCCGACTGGTGGAACGTCGACGTCGTGAACTTCTGCAACAAGGTTTACAACTTCACGATGGGCGTCGTGGGCATCATGGTCGCCGGCACCACCGCAAGCGCGCTGACCGGCTCCAAGAACCGCCGCATGCCTGCCGGCAAGGCCATCAACGCCACGAGCACCATGGTCGCCGCCATGTGCGCTATGCTCATCTTGGCCGTTACCCAGACGAGTGCCAAGATCGACGGCGCCGATGTCTCGGTGTTCTTTACCGACAACATGGGCACCAAGGGCCTACTGAGCTCCTTTGTCGCCGCATTTGCCACGGTCAACATCTATGCCTTCTGCATTAAGCGAGACATCACCATCAAGCTGCCCAAAGAAGTCCCCGGCGCCATCGCCCAGAACTTCCGCGACATCTTCGCCTTCAGCTTCTCCATCCTGTTTGTCGCCGTCATCGACGTTATCTGCCGCACCTGCTTGGCCGTCCCGTTTGCCAACGTCATCTCCACGCTGGTGAGCCCGCTGTTCGCCGCTGCCGATTCCTACGCCGGCCTCGCCCTCATCTGGTTCATGATCCCGCTGTTCTGGTTCATGGGCATCCACGGCCCCTCGGTCGTTAAGCCTGCCCTCAACGCCGCGCTGTTTGGCAACATCACCACCAACCTCGCCACGCTGCAGGCCGGCGGTCACCCCGCCCTCGCCCTGACCGAGAACTTCGGTAACTACATCGGCGAACTCGGCGGCACCGGCGCCACGTTCATTGTCCCGATCATCTTCCTGCTCTTTATGCGCTCCAAGCAGCTCAAGGCCGTCGGCAAAGCCTCTGTCGTACCCGTGATGTTCGCCGTCAACGAACCGCTGCTGTTCGCCGCGCCCATCATCCTCAACCCGTACTTCCTGATCCCGTTCCTGTTTGCCCCCGTGGCCAACGTCCTCATTGGTAAGTTCTTCATCGACTTTTTGGGCATGAACGGCTTTATCTATGCCATGCCGTGGGCACTCCCCGGACCGATCGGCACCTTCATCGACACCAACTTCCAGCCGATCTCTCTGGTCCTGGTTGTCGTCCTGCTGGTCGTTGACTTCTTAATCTACTACCCGTTCTGCAAGGCCTACGACAACGTCCTGTGCAAGCAGGAGGCCGAGACCCTGGCCGAAGAAGAGGCCGAGGAGACCAAGGCCGTCAAGACCGCTGCCGCCCCCGCCGTTGAGGCTCCTGTTGTCGAGACCGCTTCTGCCACTGAGGCCTCCGCAGCTCCGTCCGCCCTTAAGGGCAAGGATCTGAGGGTTCTGGTTCTGTGCGCTGGCGCCGGCACCTCTGCACTGCTCGCCAACGCGCTTAAGGAAGGCGCCGACGAGCTGGGCATCGACATTACCGCCAACGCCGGTGCCTACGGCAGCCACTACGCCATCATGGACCAGTACAACGTCATCGTCCTGGCTCCGCAGGTTCGCACCTATTACAACGAGATGAAGGCCGACACCGACCGCCTGGGCATCACGCTGCTGTCGCCCAAGGGCAAACAGTACATCGACCTCACTAAGGATCCCAAGGGTGCCGTCGCCTGGATCGAGGAAAACCTCGAGGCATAAGACGCTGACACCACCTGCCGCTTGCAGACAATAAATGGCCCGTGCATCGATGTGTGATGCGCGGGCCATTTTGTTTAGACCGCACCCGTCCTCCTGTTCATCTCAATCTGTAACATCTAGCCGAGTTTTTCGGTCCTAGCTGTTACAGATCGAGATGAACGCACAGGCCAAGCCGAAAATCTCAATCTGTAACATGTAGACCACTTTTGACCGTCTAGTTGTTACAGATCGAGACAAACGGAATAGGCCGAGCACGTCTACGCCCGCAAGTCCTTTACGCTGGAACGCTCGACCAACACGCCCGAGACGAGCGTACGGCTTCTGGAGCTCGGAGCTTCCAGACCCGCGACGACCTCGTTGAGCGCACGGACGCCCAGCTCGCGGTGGCGAAACTTCACCGACGTCAGAATCGAGTTGGGAATCGTCTTATAGAGCTCATCGTCGAAGCCGATCACGGACACATCATTGGGCACACTGAGCCCTTTGTCACGTAGAGCCATCATCACGCCGTTTGCCATGCAGTCGTTAGCAGCGAGGACCGCCGTGCAATCGGGCTTATCGGCAAGCACAAGGCCCGCGGCATAGCCACTATCCGCATTCCAATCGCCTTGCAGAGGCTCGGGCGGCTCAATGCCACGCGCCTCGAGTGCCGCACGCCAACCTTTCATACGGCACTGGCTCGACAACGACTCTTTCTTACCAGAGACGAAGTACACGTTTTTATGCCCGTGGTTCAAGAAGTACTCGCACGCCATGCGCGCGCCGCCCTCTTGGTCGTCACTGACGGTGGAGCAGGTAGGATGTTCCATCGGTGTGATAATCACCGTCTTGAGGTCTTTCGGTGCCTCAAAAGTATCAAAGTCATCGACCATCTGACGCAGGTTGAAGATCATGCCATCAACAGGCAGCTGCGACATCCTACGCGCCGCTTCGGCAAGGGTCATCTTCTCCCCCGCCCGCTTTTTGATCATCGTGAGCGCAAAGCCGCGTTCTTCGGCGGCATCTGCGATACCGTCAATCATGTCCACGGCACCGCCCGACAAGTGGAACAGCACCACGCCGATGCACCCGTAACGGCCCAACTTGAGCGAACGCGCGGCAAAGTTGGTTCGAAACCCGAGCGCCTCCATTGCGGAATGAACCTTATCGCGTGTCGACTCTCGCACGCTATCGGGCTCGTTGATCACACGCGACACCGTCTTGAGAGAAACACCCGCAGCAATCGCCACATCGTTCATCGAGACATTTTTCTTGTCCATCGTTGCCACTACTTCTCCAGTCGGTTTTGCATCGCTTGTTTTTTGCGTTCTAGCATACACTACCTGCTCGACTGACAAATCAACCGTTTACCGGACAATATCGACCGCTCACCCGTATATCCTTGTTGCTCTTCCAAAAATGTCTTACGTTGTCATTAACGAAATGACAACGTTGTCATTTCGCAATGCCTTCCTTAAGCAGGAAGGTTTCCGGGCAGTCCTGACCATCCATCGACGACCAGTTCCATCCACATGCATCGCGCATCAAGTAGCAAAGGAGCTCTATGGACGCCATCGTAAAGATGCTCGAAAAGCATCAACCGTTCTTTGAGAAGATCTCGAGGAACGTCTACCTCCAGGCCATCAAGGACGGATTCCTTGGGTGCATGCCCATCGTCCTCACCTCTTCGATCTTTCTGCTGATCGCCACCCTTCCCGGCGTCGTTGGCATCACGCTGCCCCAGCCGCTCATCGACTGGTGCAACAAGTTGTACAACTTCACCATGGGCGTCATGGGCATCATGGTTGCCGGCACCACTGCCAAGAACTTCACGGCATCCATGAACCGTCGCATGCCCGCCGGCAAGGTGCTCAACGACGGCTCCACCATGGTTGCCGCCCAGTGCAGCATGCTGCTGCTCGCTGTTACGCAGTTCACCACCAAGTTCAACGGCTCCGAGCTTTCGGTCTTCGATTGCACCAGCATGGGTACACGCGGTCTGTTCTCGGCCTATATCGCAGCGTTCATTACCGTGTGGGTCTATAAATTCTGCGTCTCGCGTGATCTGACCATTAAGCTGCCCAAGGAGGTCCCGGGCGCCATCGCTCAGAACTTCCGCGACATCATCCCCTTTGGCGGCGCCGTCATCATCTGCGGCATCATCGATGTCGTCGTGCGCAACCTCATGGGCGTTCCGTTCTCCGAGCTGCTCATCAAGCTGCTCTCCCCGCTCTTCACTGCAGCAGAGACCTACCCCGGACTCATCCTTATTCAGGCAGCCACCGCGTTCTTCTGGTTCATCGGCGTCCACGGCCCCTCGATCGTCCAGCCGGGCATCGACCCCATCCGTCTTGCCAACCAGGCCGAGAACCTGCAGGTTCTGCTGGCCGGTGGTCACCCCGCCCACTCCCTCACCTTTAACATGTCGCTCGTGGGTGAGTTCGGCGGCACCGGCGCCACGTTCATCGTGCCGCTTCTGCTGATTCTCTTTATGAAGTCCAAGCAGCTCAAAGCCGTCGGTAAGGCCTCGATTGTTCCTGTTGCCTTCGCCGTCAACGAACCGCTGCTCTTTGGCGCGCCGATGATCCTTAACCCCTACATGCTCATCCCCTTTGTTGCCGCCGGCTGCGTCAACGTGAGTGTTGCCAAGTTCTTTATCGACAACGTGGGCATGAACGGCTTCTCCTTCGTGGTGCCTTGGGCCACCCCTGCCCCCATCGGCATCTTCATCACCACGAACTTCCAGCTTATCGCCTTGGTATTTGTCGCGATCATCATCTTGCTGGACGCCATCATCTACCTGCCGTTCTTAAAGGCATACGATAAGCTGCTCTGCGACCAGGAAGCCGAGCGCGCCGCCGAGCTGGGACTCGAGTCCGATGGTGCTGCCACCATCGCCGCCAGCACCTCTGCGCCCGCTGTCGAGCAGACTACCGCTTCCGTCGAGACGACCGTTGCCGCTGCCGTCGACAGCGAGCCTGCCGCCGATCAGCCCGAGCCCGCCGCCGACGCATCCGCTAAGAAGGACGTCGATGGCCTGAAGGTCCTCGTCCTGTGCGCCGGCGCTGGCACCTCCGCCATGCTCGCCAACGCCATTAAGGAAGGCGCCGCACAGACCGGCGAGAACATCGCTTCCTCCGCAGGCGCTTATGGCCAGCACACCGCCATCATGGATCAGTACGACGTGATCGTGCTTGCCCCGCAGGTCCGTAGCTACTACAACGACATGAAGGCCGACACCGATCGCCTGGGCATTAAGCTGCTCGCCCCGCGCGGCAAGGAATATATCGACCTTACCCGCGATCCCGCCGGTGCCATCAAGTGGCTCCGCGAGAACCTCGACTAGCTCCTCCCTCTGTTGGTGCCCGGATCCCCAGTTCGGGCACCTCTCCCTATTCCTATCCCACAGAAAGGATGACTCATGACCAACCCCATGCAGTTCCCCGACGGCTTTGTGTTCGGCGGCGCCACCGCCGCTTACCAGGTTGAGGGCGAGACCCGCACGCACGGCAAGGGCAAAGTGCCCTGGGACGATTTCCTGGCTGCTCAGGGTCGCTTCTCCCCCGACCCCGCAAGCGATTTCTACAACAAGTACCCGGTCGATATCGACCTGTGCCAGCGCTTCGGCATCAACGGCATCCGTGTCTCCATCGCTTGGAGCCGTATCTTCCCCAACGGCACTGGTGAGATTAACCCCGAGGGTGTTTCCTTCTATCACGAGCTCTTTGCCGCCTGCAACAAGGCCGGCGTTATCCCCTATGTCACGCTCGATCACTTTGACACGCCCGAGGCCTTCTACCAGAACGGTGGCGAGGGCTTCCTGACGCGCACGACGATCGACGCCTTTGTCGAGTACGCCAAGTTCTGCTTTGCCGAGTTCACCGAGGTCAAGCACTGGTTTACCTTTAACGAGATTCCCGCGACCGCCGAGGGCAGCTTTATCGTCGGCAACTGGCCGCACGGCGAGAAGTATCGCCTGGACAAGGCCTTCCAGCTTATGCACAACATGATGGTGTCCCACGCCAAGGCCGTCGTCGCCTTCCATGAGGGCGGCTTTGAGGGCGAGATCGGCATTGTCCAGAACCTAGAGCCCAAGTATCCCCTCGACCCCAACAACGCCGCCGACTGCGAGGCAGCTCGCATGGCCGACGTCATCAACAACCGCTGGGTACTCGACGCCACCTTCCGCGGCCACTATGCAGCCGACACCATGGAGGCTGCGACCAAGCTGGCCCATATCGCCGGCGGCGAGCTCGACGTCCGCGACGAGGACATCGCCGCGCTGACCGCCGCGCTCCCCTACAACGATTGCCTGGGCGTCAACACCTACAAGTGTCAGTTCCTGCGTGCCGCCGAGGGCGAAAACGACATCAACCACAATGGCACTGGCGACAAGGGCTCCTCGCGCTGGTTCCTCAAGGGCGTGGGCGAGTCATGCGTGCGCGAAGGCGTTCCCACGACCGATTGGGACTGGATCATCTATCCCGAGGGCCTGTACGACCTGTTGCTCCGCATTAAGAACGATTACCCCAACTACAAGAAGATCTACATCACCGAGAACGGCATGGGCTATAAGGACGACTTCGAGGACGGCTTTATCGATGACGCCCCTCGCATCGACTACATGCGTCAGCATCTCGCATGGATCCTCAAGGCAATCGACGGCGGCGTAAACGTCGACGGCTACTTCGTGTGGTCGCTGCAGGACCAGTTCTCCTGGACCAACGGCTATAACAAGCGCTATGGCCTGTTCTACATCGACTTTGAGACCCAGAAGCGCTATCCCAAGGCGAGCGCGTACTGGTACAAGAACGTCGCGGAGACCGGCCTGCTCATGGCCTAACTTTTGCCGCATACCCCCTGTCGGCCGCATGCGAATCCCTCCACGGGTTCGCATGCGGCCTTTTTGTTTTTGGTGAGCCCGTGCGGGCCGTTTATCTCGATCTGTAACATCTAGCAGGGATTTTCAATCCTAACTGTTATAGATTTAGACGAACGGGCGACCCGGGCTGAAAGATCTCAATCTGTAACACGTAGCCCACTTTTAACCGTCTAACTGTTACAGATCGAGACAAACGTTCGAACCAATCCAAACAATCTCAATCTGTAACGTTTGGCCGAGTTTTTCGGTCCCAACCGTTACTGATTGAGACAATTGGATAGTCAAATCCGCGCTTTCCAAGCAGCTGTGAAGCGCGCCTCTTTCCTTGTTTTCAGTATCACGAACATACTTTCGGTATCATTTCATGTTATTATGATACCGAAAGTATGTTCGTGATACTGAAAGGAGCCATATGCGCCGGTTTAATTACGCCACAGTCCCAGCGGAACTCGAAGCAACTCCAATCACCAACCTCCTCCTCTCGATACGCGAGCATAAAGGCCGACAGCTTGTTCTGAGTCAAGTCAAACCCGAGCTTCTATCGTCCCTTATGGAGGAAGCTAAGATCCAAAGCACCCAATCCTCCAACGGACTTGAAGGAATTGTTACCACCCAAAAAAGACTCAAAGCAATCATGGCGTATTCCGCCAAGCCAAGCTCCCGCGCAGAGGAAGAAATCGCTGGATACCGAGATGCGCTGTCGCTTATTCACGAGCAGCACGATTTCATTCCCGTAACGCCATCGGTCATTTTGCAGTTGCATCGTGACCTCATGGCGCACACGGCAATCTCGTATGGGGGCCATTGGAAAGATAGCGATAACGAAATCATCTCCATCGACGATCAAGGCAATCGATTTGTGCGCTTTAGGCCGCCTTCGGCCCTAGCAACCCCCGGACTTATCGAAGAAGCCTGTCGGTCCCTCAACGACGCCTTATCTCGTCAAGTTTGCGACCCCCTCCTTATATCATTCCGCTTCATCTTCGATTTTGTCAGCATTCATCCCTTCAACGATGGCAATGGCAGGATGAGCCGACTCCTTACAACGCTGCTACTCGAAAAGACTGGATACGACGTCGCGCGTTACATCAGCATCGAACGACTTATTGAAGACAACAAGGCGCTCTACTACAACGCCCTCGCTGCAAGCTCCACTGGATGGAATGGAAACCAAAACACCGAAGCACCCTTTATCCGTTTCATGCTCGGAACAACCCTGGCCGCCTACCGACAGCTCGAGCAGCGTACCTTAATTGAATCAAGCACTCGTCCCATGTCGAAGCAAGCGCGTATCGCCGTTCTATTTCAACAGAGACCCGGCGTCATTAAGAAATCCGACATCCGGTCCAACTGCCCCGATATCAGCGAGGTTACCGTTAAACGAACCCTCGGTCAGCTTGTTAGTTGCAGCGCAATCGAAAAAACAGGAGCGGGTCGTTCGACGGGCTACATACTCAAAGACGTCCATGCTCTAGAACTATTCTTGCAATCCACAATACCCGATGGCGAGGCTGCAATAACAAAAGAGGCTCCAAAGGATAAGCTCCTTGAACGTGTAAACCACGCCGAGGATGAAAGCAGAGAGGGGCTCTATGAAGACTACGATTCATTCTCAAGGGACATAAAGACGAAATACGGAGTCTAGTCATATCCCAGAATAGCCTCATCCTTGTTGCCCAAAGTTATTTACGCGTCATTGTAAAGCGACAATCCCCGCGCCGGCAGGGGGGGCAGAAGTATCGCCTGCCGATCCTGCTGGAGTCGGCAATCAGATAGCGCGCATCGGCCTTGCTAAAGGCGAGCTGCTGGATGCGGCCCTCGTCCATGTTGGACGTGGACACGTCGCCGTCCAGAATGCCGTTGGCACCGATAAACGCCGTGTCAATCCCTAGTGCGCGCAGGGCATCCTTGGCCGTGGGCCCCACAAAGGCGGCGGTGCGGCGGCGGTGCATGCCGCCCACCAGGCACAGCTCGCAATCCTCGCGCGCCTCGAGCAGGCTAAAGACCGAAAGCGAATTGGTCACATAGATGGAAGGCAGCTTGCCAGTGACTCGGAGAGCGCCAATGCGATCTCACGACGGTTGCGCTCATTGTCTCAATTAGATACTCAATCAAAACCACCCCTAAAAGGGGTGGTTTGCTCTTAGGGTATAACCCTTGGATTT
>CAJMHR010000008.1 GCA_905213265.1 uncultured Collinsella sp. | reverse complement strand
CGAGTTCGCACGCTCGCATGGTATCGAGGTCATGCGAGCGTGCGAAGGCGCATCGGAGGATTCCCAATTGGAGTGGGAAGGATAAACTGGACTTTCTTTTAAGGATCCTCAGGCTACAGCTCCTACGCCGGCGAGGTCTACAAGGCGCAGGAGAACCTCATGAACAGGAATTTCCACGCCGACGAGCCCAACTAGGCCTAATCCAAGCGAGATTCCAGACTCGAAAGGCCATTGAGAGTCAGGTCGTTGGCGACCTCAGAGACGCGCTCGATAGGAACCGAGCCGTCAGACAGCGCCCACGTGCGATAGATACCGATAATGCCTGACAGCAAAAACGCCAGATAGTAGTCGAACATCTCGTCCTTGAGACCTTGAGGCAGCAGATTGCGCTCGGCAATCTCGCGTTCGAGCGGCGCACGAAGACGAGCCATAAAATCATCGAGCGGAATATTCTCGATCAGCTGACGATTGAGCACCAAGTTGTTGCACAGTGCCTCGTTAACGGTTTTAAAGAAGGTCGCCGCCGCGCCAAGAGCGCGCTCGTTGGTGTCACCGTCCATGGAGGCAAGCGTTTTCTCGACCGAGTCGACAATCATCTCCACCACATCGACGGCAATGGCATCGAGCAGGCCGTCAACCGTGCCAAAGTGCACGTAGAAGGTTTTGCGGTCGACATTGGCCTCGCGCGCGATGGCGCTCACCGTAATGTCTGCCAGCGGCTTTTCCATGAGCAGGCGCTCGAAAGCCGAAAGGATGGCATTGCGGCTGCGAACGATGCGGCGGTCAAGACGCGGTTTGCTGGTTGCCATGGGCGTGTCCCTTCGATATGCGAGCATTCATCAACAGATGAGAGATAATCTACGTAAGAGGATTATCCCCCATACAGCACAAATATGCCCCGCATCATGAAGAACGCACGACTGCCCTACTGCGACTTAGGGTGCTTCTTCTTATTGAGTGCCGACGGAGATACGCGAATACCGTCGCCTGTCTGGCGCACATAGGCTTTATGAGCCGGCTTAGCAGTCCCAGAAGCCTTCTGAGCGTGCTTATTGGGATCAACGGTAACAGCATTCGCGGGGTGCGGCTTCGCGGCCACAGAGGGCATCTGAGGCGTGCGGCCGAGCTTGCGCATCACGCGATCCCAGCGCGCATGGATGCTCTCGTTGTGGGCGCTCTTAAGTCCCAGCAGGGGCGCAGCCAAAATGGTCGGCGCAATAAACGTAATGAGGCGCCACAGCAGATAGCCGGCGGTCGAAGCCGACCCAAAGAAATGACCCAAGAACAATGCAAAGCCGCCCTCAGCGCCACCAGTTCCACCGGGCAGGGGGACCGCAGAGCTCAGCAGCTGGACAAAGGCACTCGCGGCCATGACAGAGAAAAAGTCGACCTCGTGGTGGCCAAAGGCAAGCATCAGGAAATACGGAACCAGATAGAAAAACGCGAGCTGCAGCATGGTGATAAACACGGTGAGCAGCATGGAAGAAAAATGTCCGGCCGAAAGCTTGAACTTCTCGGAGAAGGAGTAGATCTCGCCATCGACAAACGTGCGCCAACCCTCGATCTTAGTGGCCGAGACACCAATGCGCTCGAGCCAATTGATGATGCAATGGGCGACGCGCGTGACGGTCTTAGGCATGAGCGCGACGGCGAAGATGCCCAGCAAGATGCAGCAGTGCCCACCAAAGCTAAAGACGCACAGCAGCGTCATGTCGCCATAGCGCTCGGCAAAAAACGGCATGCGAGCAAGCAGTAGGATAGCGCCCCAGGCAACGAGGCCAAACTGATACACGATAAAGCGCGTGAACTGCGTGGCTCCGGCCTCGCCGACATTTTGGCCCGCCTTGGTCAGGCGGTAGATCTGGGCGGGAGTCGAGCCCATCATCATAGGTGTGAGGTTGCCAAAGAAGATGCCACTCGCCTCGACCGAGATCAGGTCGCGGATGCCGACGGGTGAATTGGGGTCGAGCCAGACAGCGATCGCATAGGCCACAATGCCAAAGAACAGATACATGAACATGCAGAGACACGCGACAACGAGCCATGACGCCTGGACGCTCGACATAGCGGCCCAGAACTGCCCCATCTGCCCGGTTACCACCAGATAGACGATATAACCCACCAGCACGACGCCGATAAAGATGGCGCCGCGGCGTGCGCTCTTATTGTCATCTCCACCCGAGGCCTCAACCTCGACCTGGGGCTTAGACGTATGCTGAGAGGACTCCGTCATGAGACTCCTTCTAACAGTCAAAATATCTTGGATATTGTACCCGTAAGGGCCATAGGCAGAACGCAAAGCTCTGGTTCAAACGGGAATTGCAGACGGTTGTTTGATAAAAAACCCGGCCTTCCGTGGGAAGACCGGGTATCAGATACGTGGTAGCCCGTACCAGATTCGAACTGGTGATCTCCGCCTTGAGAGGGCGGCGTCCTAAACCGCTAGACGAACGGGCCATAAGCCTCAGCAGAAAAGAAGTGGTAGCCCGTACCAGATTCGAACTGGTGATCTCCGCCTTGAGAGGGCGGCGTCCTAAACCGCTAGACGAACGGGCCACATGACATCTGCACTGCCGTGCTGCGAGGAAATATATTACGGGACAAAAAACGTCAGCGCAAGAAGAAATTCCAAATTGCCGAAAAATTGTCGGCAGGTTATGGAACACGCAGGTAAACTGGGTAGCTAATTCAAGTTGAGCTGGACCAAAAGAGCTTCGCGCTCGTTGGGGATGTTGTCTTCGATCACGGCGTCGAGGGCGGAGTTGAGAAGCTGACCCAGTTCCGGCCCGGGCTTGACTCCGGCACGGATCAGGTCGCCGCCGTTGATGGCGAGCATCTTGAGCATATAGGGCTCCCCTGCCTTCAGCAGCTCGTGCGCCATCGCGCGCATCTCCTCAATCGTCTCAACGTAATAGAAGCACGACGGGGCCTTGCCAAGTGTGTCGGCACGCTTGAGGTCCATGAGCTCGTCAATCAGGCGGGCCGTGTCGACGCCCTCGCCCGAAAGCGTGCGCATCATATTGAGCAGACAAGTACGCTCAGGGCGCAGCGGCTTGTCATGGTATTTGATAAGCAGGCACACATCGCGCACCAGGTCGTGCGAAAGCGCCAGGCGATCCATAATGACGCGCGCCTTCTTGGCGCCGAGCTCGGGATGACCGTAGAAGTGTCCGCTGCCGGCATGATCGACCGTGAAGCACTCGGGTTTGGACACATCGTGCAAAAACGCCGCCCACATAAGGCTCGACGAGGGCGCGACGCCGTCGCACAGCGCGAGCTCCCCTGCCACCGTCAGCACACGGGCGATATGCTCGTAGACGTTAAACGCATGATAGACACTTCGCTGATCAAAGCCGCGACCCGCTGCCAACTCGGGCACAGAGGCACAGATGAGCTCGGGGTAGCGCAGCATCGCGTCTCCCCCATGACCGGTCGAAAGAATGCCCTCGAGCTCAATACCCACACGCTCGCGCGCCACGGCATCGAGCAGCGGCGCGCACTCGGCAAGCGCGCGCTTAGTCTCAGGCTCAATCATAAAATCCAGGCGGCAGGCAAAGCGTACCGCACGCAGCATGCGCAGGGCGTCCTCGTTAAAGCGACGCTTGGGATCGCCGACAGCGCGAATCAGCTTGCGCTCCAAGTCACCCTGGCCGTCGTAGCGGTCGACAAGCCCGCGCTCGGGATGCCAGGCCATGGCGTTGACGGTAAAGTCGCGGCGCGCCAGATCGTCCTCGAGCGAGGCGGCACGCTCCACGCTCTGGGGATGGCGACCATCGGTGTAAAAGCCATCCAGACGGTACGTGGTGACCTCAATACGCTCGCCATCGGAAATAGCCGTGATTCCGCCAAATTTAATGCCCGACTCCACGACCGCGATATCAGCGGCCTCGAGCGCCGCCTTGGACTCCTGCCACAGGCCGCTACAGCACATATCAACATCGTGGCTGGGGCATCCCATCAAGGCGTCGCGCACCCAACCGCCAACGTACCAAGCCTCAAGACCGGCTGCCTCGAGCGCACGCAGAACACGCAGGGACGCATCGGACGGTTGCGTACCGTTGAGCGAAACATTACACATGCCTGTGGCCTCCTGCACTTGCGAGCGTTAATCGATGGTTCTCAAGAAGTCTAACAAGAAACGAGAAAGCGCGCACACGCAATCGCGTCGTCGATTCGATAAAACGAGAAAGCAGACGCCATATGCGTTCAGTGCACAAAAAACACCCGCCTCGGAGATCCAAAGCGGGTGTTCGGCAGCGATTTTTCGATACGGCTAGCAGACCTGACGAACTTCGATGTTCTTCTTGTATTCGTCCACCTTGGCAAAGTCGCCCAGGCCCGGGCACTCGACCACGTTGGCGCCAGTGGCCATCGAAAGGCGCAGGGCGTCCTCGACGCGCTCGGGGGCGTCGTGCCACACGGACAGGAAGGCAGCGAGCGAGGAATCGCCGGCGCACACCGTCGACAGCAGCTTGACGTCGAAGGTGCGGTTGGCAAACCAGATGTGCTCGCCGTTAGAGAAGTACGCACCAGCGCCGCCAAGAGTCAGCAGCACATTCTTGGCGCCCTTGGCGTGCAGCTCGGCCATCGCGCCCTTGACGGACTCGTCGTCGCCACCGCTCACCTTAATGCCAAAGATATCGAGCAGTTCGTCGTCGTTGGGCTTAATCAGCAGCGGCTCCATGGGAATGAGGTCTGCCAGCTGATGGCTCGAGATATCGAGGACGAACTCGGCCCCCTTGGCCTTGACGCGGCGCAGGACCTCGGCCAAGAAGCCCTCGGAAGTGTTGGGAGGCAGCGAGCCGCTGATGACCAGGCAGGTCATGTCATCGAGCGAATCGATAAGTTCAAACATCTCCTGCTCGTTGGCCTCATTGATGGCGGCACCGGCATTGACCATGTTGTACTCGGTGTCGGGACCGGCGTTGAGGAACACATTGACGCGCGTAATACCGTCGGTCCACACGGGCTTGACGGGCACGCCCAGGGCCTCGGCGCCCTTAACGATAAACTCACCCGAGAAGCCGGCGAAGAAACCCAGGATCGTGGTGTCGACACCATAGTGGTCAAGCGTAAACGAGACGTTGAGGCCCTTGCCGTTGGGCGTGTAGACGGCGTTGCGGGTACGCGTGACGGTGTTGGCGTCAAGGCCGTCGCAGGCGATGTTGTAATCAATGGCGGGATTTGCAGTGAGCGTGTATATCATGAATGTTCCTTTCACGAAGCAACGTGTTAATGAAAGTATATTCCACGCATCGGTAAAAGGCTAGGACAACTCGGTGAACGGTGTGGAAGCGATGAAGTACGGCAGGACACCTCTCCCCCATGGCGGAACAAAAAAGGCGCCCCGGTCGAAACCAGGGCGCCGCATGCGCACGAATATGTCGCGTTTCGATTACTGACGATCGAGCTTGCGGACAGCAACGCGCTTGCTGTACTCGTCGACGTGACCGAAGTCGCCGATGCCGACGGACTCGGCAACGTTGGCGCCGGTGGCCATAGCGAGCTTCATGGCCTCCTCGACGTTGTCGCGATCCCTGTACCACTTGTGCAGGAACGCAGCAAGAGTGCAGTCGCCGGCGCAGACGGAAGAAACCAGCTTGATGTTGAACTCACGCTTGGCGTACCAGATGTCCTCGCCGTTGGAGAAGTAAGCGTCGCCGCGGCTACCACGGGTGAGCAGCACGTTCTGAACGCCAGCGTCGTGAGCCATCTTCATGGCAACGCGGACCTCGTCGTCGGTGTCGACCGGCACGCCGAAGATGGCCTTCATCTCGTGATGGTTCGGCTTGATGAGCAGCGGCTTCTTGTGAGCGAGCTCCTTGAGCTTGTCGGAGGACAGGTCCAGGACGACGTCGGCGCCACGAGCCTGAGCGTGCTCCATGACCTTAGCCAGGAAGTCAGGCGTAGCTTTGGGAGGCACGGAGCCGGAGACGATCAGGCACTCGAGATCGCCCGCGGTGTCCAGGATGTTGTAGAGCTCCTCCTGGTGCTGCGGCGTGATCGGAGCACCGGGGTTCAGGATGCCGTACTCGTGCTGGCCATCGTTGACGTAGGTGTTGATGCGCGTGATACCGTCAGTCCAGACCGGGCGGCACAGGCAGCCCAGGTTCATGACCTCCTCGACGATAAACTTGCCCGTGAAGCCGGCGAAGAAGCCGAGCGCGACGGTGTCGACGCCCATCTTCTTAAAGGCGAAGGACACGTCGAGGCCCTTGCCGTTAGCCGTGTAGCTGGCCGAGCCGGTGCGGACGTTCTCGTCGGGCTCGAGCGGAGAGCTCGAAACCGTCATGTCGACAGCCGGGTTAGCGGTTAGCGTGTAGAACATTTACAGTACCCCCTGTATATGTGAGGGCCGCGTGGCCGGCCCATTCCAACCACGCGGTTACCTCTGATACCAAATTAGCGAGCTGCGGACTCGAGCAGTGCCTTGACCTCAGCGGCGGTGTTGCAAGCGAGCGCCTTCTCGGCGAGCTCGTCGCACTCGGCCTTGGTCCACTGGCTGATGGTCTTGCGGGCGCGCAGGATCGACGGAGCGCTCATCGAGAACTCCTCCAGGCCCCAGCTGATCAGCAGCGGCTCGAGCAGCGGATCGGCAGCGGCCTCGCCGCACATACCGACCATGATGCCGGCCTTCACGCCGCTCTCGATGATGTTCTTGAGCGAGCGAAGCACGGCGGGATAGTACACCTGGTACAGGTTAGAGATGGTGTCGTTGCCACGGTCGGCGCACATGGTGTAGCCGATCAGGTCGTTGGTGCCGATGGAGAAGAAGTCAGCGACCTCGGCCAGACGGTCTGCGAGCAGCGAAGCGGCAGGCGTCTCGACCATGATGCCGACCTCGATGTTCTCGTTGAACTTGCGACCCTCTTCGGTCAGCTCGGCCTTGCACTGCTCGACGAGCTCCTTGACAGCCAAGACCTCCTCGACGCAGGTGACGAGCGGGATCATGATCTTGACGTCACCGAAGGCGCTAGCGCGCAGCAGAGCGCGGAGCTGGACCTTGTACTGATCGGGATTGGCCAGGCAGTAACGCACGGCGCGGAAGCCCATGAAGGGGTTATCTTCCTTGACCATATGCAGATACGGAATCTCCTTGTCGCCACCCACATCGAGCGTGCGGATGATGACCGGAGCGCCCTTGAGCGCGCTGGCGACCTTACGGTAGGCGTTGAACTGCTCCTCCTCGGAAGGAAGCTCAGCAGAGTCCATGAACAGGAACTCGGAGCGGAACAGACCGATGGCCTCGGCGTCGTGATCGAGCGCGTTGGGCACGTCATCGGGGTTACCGATGTTGCAGGCGATGATCTTCTTGATGCCATCGGCAGTCACGGACGGCTTGCCACGGAAGGCCTCGAGGGCCGCCTTCTCGGCAGCGAAGGCCTCGGCCTTGGCGGTATAGGCAGCGAGCGTCTCCTCGTCGGGATCGGCCTCGACGATACCCTTGCCACCGTCGACGACAACGGTCATACCGTTGCGCAGCGCGGTGCAGCTGTTGGAAACCGAAAGGACAGCCGGGATCTCGAGGGCGCGCGCGATGATCGCGGAGTGCGACGTGCGGCCACCGGTCTCGGTGACGATACCGGCAACATGGGCCTTATCGATCGTGGCGGTCATGGACGGCGTGAGGTCATGCACGACAACGACGGTGTTCTCGGGCAGGACGGAGAGGTCGACGACCTCCTTGCCCAGCAGCTCGGCCAGAATACCGGTGCGGATGTCGGCGATGTCGGCCGCGCGCAGACGGAACATCTCGTCGTCCATGGACAGGAACATGTTCTCGAACATGGTCGAGGTGTCCATGAGCGCCTGCTCGGCGCAGGTGCCGCCGTCAATGGCGGCGTTAATGGCGTCGGTCATGCCCGGGTCCTGAGCCAGGACAATGTGTCCGCTCATGATCTCGGCCTCGGCCTCGCCCACCGTCTCCTTCATGTGGTCGGCCTGAGCCTGGGTCTTCTCGCAGAAGACCGAAAGAGCGGACTGATAGCGCTCCTTCTCTGCTGCCGAATCAGCAACCTCGTGCGGCTCAAACGTCAAGTCGGGATCGACGGCGACCATGACGGTGCCGATACCGATGCCCTCGGAAGCGTTGACTCCCTGATACATTCCCATTCCTCTCTCCGTGTCATGTGATAAAGCGTTTTGCCATATCCATGACAAAAGAGCGCAGCTACCTTACAACAGGTCACTGCGCCCCCAAATATGAACTTAGTTGTTCAACATGCGACCCGTTTGAGTTCTACTCGCCAAGACCGCTCTTGATGAGCTCGATGGCAGCAGCCAGAGCCTCGGCCTCGTCAGCGCCGTCGCACTTGACCTCGACCTCGGTACCGCAGGGGATACCAGCAGCCATAAGTGCCATCGGGGACTTGCCGTTGACCTCCTTCTCGGGGGTGACGACCGTCACGTCACAGGCATACTTGCCCATGGTGGAGGCGAACAGACCAGCCGGACGCATGTGCAGACCCTGAGGATTAACGAGGGTAGCCTTCTCAGAAACCATAGTTGACTCCTTTTTGTGTTTAACCCCTGTCATGCATGTGGCAGGAGTCAGATTCACGACGTTGTTTATATTAACTCACATCAAACGGTTTTTCATTATGTTTCAGACGAATTATTGGACAGATGTGTTTGTCGTCCGCTTGCTCGCCGGGCGGGGCGAGTAAGTTTGCTGCTCTACAGTCCTGCGCAAGACGGAAAGCAAATTAAGTGCTTTCCTTTGCGTGCGGAACTCGCGACAAACTTAATCGCCCCACCCGGCGAGCAAGCTGCAGAAACTCGGTCGGTCCAGAGCAATATCGGCGGAACGGAATTCTGGCTGAGGATCTGTTCGCGACAAAGACTCAATGGGCAGTTCCCTCTATGTCCTTCTGTAAGTTGCGGTGAAATAGGGACTGAATTTGGGGTTGAATCGTTTAAGCAGTCCCTATTTCACCGCAACTTATGGGAGGGATAGAAAAAAGGCGGAGACCCTGGGGAGGGACTCCGCCTTATATACAGGGGGCGATGCTATTCGCGTGTTGCGGGATTAGACCAGACGGGCGTTAATCGTCTTGGCGATCTCGACGGCGTCGGTGGAACCCTTGACGGTGGCACGGAAGTCCTCGTCCATGAGCGCCTCGGCGACCTTGGACAGGATCTTGAGGTGCGTGGTGCCAGCCTGAGCGCCCGGGATGAGCAGGGCAATGGCAACGTTGACGGGAGCGCCGTCCATGGTGTCCCAACCGGTCACGCCAGAGTCGTCCTTGA
Organism: uncultured Collinsella sp.; assembly: GCA_905213265.1. Classification (GTDB taxonomy): domain Bacteria; phylum Actinomycetota; class Coriobacteriia; order Coriobacteriales; family Coriobacteriaceae; genus Collinsella. The sequence continues at coordinate 54,005 of CAJMHR010000008.1, read as the reverse complement.
CGACGATGACGGCAGCCTCGGTGATGGCGTCGGACTTGGCATGCGGAATAGCGAAGCCCTCCATCATGCCCGTGGTGCCCTCGGCCTCGCGGGCCAGGAAGGCGTTCATAACGGCGTCGGCGTCGCCGGCGATACCGGCCTTGACGGCCTGGTTGGAAACAAAGCTCAAGGCCTCGTCACGAGAAGCGAAGTCCTCGGCGACAAAGACGTTCTCGACCTTCACGAAGTCGGAAGCCTCGGCCTTGGGGGCCTCGACGGCAGCGGCCTTGGGGGCCTCAACCGGCTTGGCTGCAGGAGCGGCCTTATGGTTCTTCTCGAAGTCGTACTTCTTGAAGGCCACGAACAGGATGCCACCGATCACGGCGCCGATGAGGATAGCGAGGACCCACAGCGGACCGTTCTCGACAACGGGCAGGACCAGGAAGCCACCGTGGGGCGCCGGATCATGAACGTTGAACATGATGGTCAGGATCGAAGCGATGGAGGAACCGAGCATCATGATGGGCATGACGGGCCAGATGTTCTTGGTCATGAACGGAATGGCGCCCTCGGTGATGTGGGTGCAACCAAGGATGAGGTTGACGACACCGGCGTCGTGATCCTCCTGGCTGAAGTACTTCTTGCCGACAACGACGGCAAAGGTGGTGATCAGCGGCGGAACGATGCAGGCGGCGGAGACGGCAGCCATGAAGTTGGTGCCGAAGTTATAGGTATCGGTGCCAACACCGGCGGCCAGAGCCTCGGTGAGCATAGCGGTACCGGTGACATAAGCAGCCTTGTTGACCGGACCGCCCATGTCAAAGGCGCACATGCAGCCGATGGCAAGACCCAGGACAACGGCGCCAGAGGCGGACAGGCCCTTGAGGAAGTCCATCATGGCGGTGTTGATGGCAGCCATGGGACCGGAAATGCCGAGCATGACCAGGCCGACGATTGCCGTCGAGAACAGCGGGTACAGGAAGATAGCCTTGAGGCCGTCCAGGTTCTTGGGCAGACCGGCAAAGACCTTCTCGAGCAGCAGGATGACATAACCGGCGAGGAAGCCACCGACGATGCCGCCCAGGAAGCCGAAGCCCACGCCGGCGCCACCGGCGTCGATCATGCCGGTCTCGGCGTTAACAGGCAGGCCCTGGATGGCTATCATACCGGCAACAAAGCCGGGGACGAGCGCCGGGCGCTTGCCGATGGATTCGGCGATGTAGGCGGAAAGCACCGGAACCATAAGGTTCATGGCGATGCCGCCGATGATCTTGAGCATCGCAGCGAAGCTGTTGTAGTCAGACGCCGTCGAATCGAAGGACGTAATGCCCCACAGGAACGAGACGGCGGTCAGAACACCACCGGCAACGACGAAGACCAGCATGTGGCTGACGCCGTTCATGAGGTGCTTGTAGATGATGTGACCGATGGACTCCTTCTCCTCGACCTCATCCTCGATATCGGCAGCGGCTGCAACCGTGCTGTCACCCTTGGCGGCGAGCGCGCGGTCAATCAGCTTACCGGCGGCCTCAACGGACAGGGCCTTGGAAACACCAACGGAAACCATGGGCTTGCCAGCGAAACGCTCAGCCTGGACATCCTTATCGGCTGCGACGACGACGGCCTTGGCACCAGCGATCTCACTCTTGGTGAGCTCGTTCTCGACACCGACCTGGCCATGAGTCTCGACCTTAATGGTCAGACCGCGCTCGGCAGCTGCCTTCTCCAGCGCCTCCTTCGCCATGAAGGTGTGCGCAATGCCGGTCGGGCAACCGGTGGCGGCGATGATGTCAAACTTAGCCATGTGTCCCTCCTTCTTGAGTACAGCGCCCGCGGGCGCTCCCCTACACGCGCTTCGATGCGCGTTTTTCCACAACTGAAAGATACCAACCTACCGTCCGCGTGAGAAGAGACAAGGTGCAATTCTCCGGTGAAAGGTTCTTTCATAACCGTAAACGGTAGGTGAAAGTTTACCATCAACACTTGAAACGGCAAGGTGTATCTTGTAATTGAAAATGCCCGTATACTATGGCATTGCAAATCAAATTTGATTTTCATGCCAACCAGGAGCCATCCATGACCGATAGTAGCAAGAGCGCACTTTCCCTCATAAGCACCCATCAGGGATACAGCGAGTCCGAGCAGCGCATTGTCGACTATATATTGGAGCACCAGTCCGAGGCGCCGCGCCTCACGGCCGCTCAGCTCTCACGCGCCGCCGCCACGTCCGAGGCGACCGTTTCGCGCTTCTGCCGCAAGCTTGGCTTTGGCAGCTTCCGCAGCTTTCAGTTTTCGTTGGCGAGGGATTTAGAAAGCCAGCGTAACGAGGGCCTGACTGACGAGGTCTCGCTCGACAATATGGAGCAGAGCCTCAAGAACATCCTGGCTGCCAAGGTGAGCGAGCTTAATGCGACCATCGACGGGATCGACCACGATACGCTGGCGGCTGTTGTGCATGCCCTTAAGCATGCAGGGGTTATTGAGTTTGCAGCTGTGGGCAATACGAACGCGGTCGCGCTCGATGCGACGTTTAAGTTTTCGCAGCTGGGCCTGCGTTGCATGGCGAGCACCATTAGCGAGACATCAATCGGCTTTGCGCTCACGTTACGACCGGGTGACGTCATCGTGCTAATCTCAAACTCCGGCAAATCGCGCCGATTGAATCGTATGGCAAAAGCGGCTCGCAACTGCGGCGCAACCGTAGTCGTCATAAGCAGCGACAGCAAATCCCCGCTCGCGCGTCTGGCAGACTACACTTTTAATACCGTCAACCACGAAGCGCTGCTGACGACAGGCGACTTTGCGTTCTCTAAGATCAGTGCCACGATGATCATCGAAGTCATCTACAACTTCCTGCTGCCCGAGATTGAAGACGCCCGCGAGCATATCAGCTACTACGAGGAGCTCATCCAGCCGGACAAGGTCGTTGAGTAAAACGCGTAGTGGGACAAAAATTTCAGTCTATTTTGTCCCACCAACACCGCTGATACGACCTAACCTCGAGCTTCTTCGAGCATCTGCTTGGCGTGGGCCAAGCTTGCCTCGGACTGATCGCCGCTCAACATGCGGGCGATCTCGGCGATACGCGCTTCGCCGGTTACCTCGTCCAAATGCGTCTGGGGAACATCGCCCGGTTCCTTGCTGACAACATAATGCTTGTCAGCCATGACGGCGACCTGCGCCAAGTGGGTTACGACAATCACCTGATGCGTAGCGGCGAGATCTGCCAGCACGCTCGCGAGGGCACGTGCGGTAGAGCCGCCGACACCGGCATCAACCTCGTCAAATACCAGCGTGTCGACACCGTCCGCATTACCGAGGACAACCTTGCTCGCCAGCATAACACGGCTCAGCTCACCGCCCGAGGCAATGCGGCGCAATGGACGAGGTGTCAGGCCAGCGCCGCTGCGATACAAAAGCTCATAGCTCGAAGGGCCAGCAAGCGTCCACTCGGCGCGGGGAAGATCACGCGACTCCCAGACCAGCTCAGCGCCGCCCATCTCCAGGCGTGCCATCTGACGACCCACCTCGTGACAAAAACGCGGGGCTGCCGTATTGCGTGCGCGCTTAAGCGCCTTGGCAGCAGCAAAAAGATCGCGCTCAGCGCTCCCGAGTGCCTCGCGAGCCTTTTTGATCTGCTCATCGCCATCATCAACTAGGGACAACAGCTCTTGTGAGCGGTCGCGCATGGCAAAGACATCGTCCATGGTGGGGCCCCACTGACGCAGCAGACCCTTCAAATCGGAATAACGCTCGCGCATACGAGCCAGCTCGCGCGGATCGAAGGCGACCCCATCGCGATAGGCGCGCAGCTCGTTGGCGCAATCCTCGAGTGAGATGCAGGCGTCCGAAAGCGCGTCGGCGATGTCACCGAGTTTGCGGTCAACGGTCACCATGCGTGAAAGCTCGGCCACGGCGCCATTCACGGCATCGAGCGCTCCCCCTTCGGCAGCAAGCGATGCATGGGCCTCGTTGGCCGTCGCCACCAAGACCTCGGCGTGCTCCGAGCGCGGCAGCAGCTCCTCGAGTTCCTCGTACTCGCCTGGTTTGGGGTCGACCTCGGTGATACGCTCAAGGGCAAAACGCGCTTCCTCGACGCGACTCCCCTGCGCGCGTGAGGCTTCCTCCACACGGCGAAGCTCCTTGGCGGCGGCACGCGAAGCCTTAAAGCAGGTGCGATACTTCTCGAGCGCTTCGAGCGCCGCGCGCCCAGCCCAAGCATCGACCATGGCAACATGATGTGCCGGATCGAGCAGGCGCTGATGCTCGTGCTGGCCGCACAAATCCATCATCACGCCGACGCGCTCGGAAAGCTCACGCACGCTAGCGATGCGGCCGTCAATTTTTACGCGGCTGCGGCCCTCGGCAGAAAGACCGCGCTGCACGGTGAAGCCCTCCGTATCGTGCGGGCCTTCGAACAGGCGCGCCTCGACGCTCGCAAGTGCCTCACCCTCGCGCACCGTCGACGAATCCGCGCGTTCGCCCAAGATGAGCTTAAGCGCCGAGAGCAATGCGGTCTTGCCAGCACCGGTCTCGCCGGTCAGAACCGTTAGACCCGCGCTCGGAACCAACGTCGCCTCGCGAATGAGCGCAATGTTAGAAACCTGCAGCTCATCGATCATGGCGCACTCCATAGAACACGCGGCTCACCGAGTTATAGAAGCTCTCGGGACCGTAATCCAGCAGCAGCACATCGCCGGGACCACGGCGCACGGCCACGCTCTCAACCGTGCCGTCGCATGTAATAAACTGTCCGTCGATGGCAATGGCCGGCACGCTTGGGCGGTCGTCGGACATGAAGATCTCGACGACATCGCTTGGCGAGGTCAAGAAGGCGCGAGCCTGAATAGTATGCGGAGCGATGGGCACGCAAACCATACCCGTGTAATCGGGGCTCACGATAGGACCGCCGGCAGAAAGCGCATAGCCCGTAGAGCCGGTCGCCGTGGACACAACGACACCGTCACCGCGCAGGCGATCGATATGATGTCCAGACACCGTGATGTCAAACTCGACCATATCGGACAGGGGCCCGCGCGTAAGCGCCATATCGTTGAGGGCAAACGTGCGCACGACATCCTTCGTACCGTCATCGCGCACCGAGACGATATCGGCGGCGATGGTGGCGCGGCGGCTCACGTGGAGCTCACCGGACAGGGCATCGCTCACAACCTGCAAAATATCGCGTTCCTCGGGACTGGCCGCCGTCAAAAAGCCCAGGTGACCATAGGAAAGCCCCAAAATGGGAATCTCGCGGTAATTGAGGATACGGGCGGCCCGCAGCAACGTGCCGTCGCCGCCGAGCGTAATGACCAGATCGGCATCGTCAACATCGGGCGTGCTCTGAATCTTGGAGCGCTGGTCGGCAGCCCATGCGACCTCGTAACCCTGGCGCGAAAGCCAAAGCTCGAGCATCAGGCCGCTCTCGACCGCCTCTTGCTTGTAGTAATTGGGAACCAGAAAGACCTTCATAGCGTTGCAGCTTTCTCGCTCAAAACCGATACCTGGGTTTGCAGCTCATCGTCGGCGCGTTCGCCGGGGGCAAACCTCGTGCCGTACAGGAAAAACTCCACGTTACCCTTGGCGCCATGGATGGGCGACACGCACACGTCGACCGGGAAGAGGCCCTTCGCGGCAAACAACTCGATTACCGCAACAAGCGTGTCGACACGCACGACAGGGTCGGTCACGATACCGCCCTCGCCCACCAACGCAGCCGGAGCCTCAAACTGCGGCTTTACAAGCGTGCAAAACGAACCCGAAGGTTTCAGGCACGCCAGCACGGCATCGATGATATTCGCGATACTCGTAAACGACACATCGCACACAGCCAGGTCGATAGCGCCGCCGTAGCCGAGCTCGGGCAGCTGCGTCACGTTGGTGCGCTCGTGGAGCGTCACGCGATCGTCTTGGCGCAGCGACCAATCAAACTGGGCACGGCCCACGTCGACCGAGACAACGGTCGCAGCGCCGCGCTTGAGCAGGCAATCAGTAAAGCCGCCCGTAGAGCAGCCCACATCGAGGCAAGCAAGGTCCGTCGGATCAATCCCAAACGCATCGAGCGCACCCTCGAGCTTAAGGCCGCCGCGCCCAACGTACGGAATGCGCCCCTTAACGTGCAGCGGCAGGCCCGGCGTCACCTTGAGCCCCGGAGAGGTCAAACGCTCACCGCCACTCGAAACCAAGCCGGCCATAAGAGTGCGAAGGGCATCTGCGCGATCGGCGCAGATGCCCTGTGAAATCAGTTCGTCATCGAGACGCACGCGTTTCATGAATGCCATCAACCATTCGTATCCGGGGATGCAGCCTGTCTATCTTGGGACTCGTTTGCCGCATCCTCATCGTATTCCTGTTCGAGCTTGTCGGCCTCACGCGGCGTCAGCTCAAACTTGTCGACCATATCGACCGCACGGGAGCCCAGCTCAATCGCCTCGTCAAACAAATCGAGCGAACGCTCCAAGGACGTATCCTTGGAGCGAACGGTGGCGATAATCTGGTCCAGGCGATCCGAGATCTCATCGAAGTTGCGGACGGAACCCTCTGGCATGGCTACTCCTCGACGGAGTCGGCCTCGACGGCCTCAGCAGCGTCCGCATCCTCAGCAAGTACACCGGCGGCAGCCTGAGCGGCAGCGACCTTTGCGGCCGCCTCGGCAGCCTGTGCCTCCTCGCGAGCGCGATCCTCGGCCAGCAGCTCTTGGTACAGGTCCTCGCCCGGCAGTTCCTCGCTGCGAGCGATCTTGCCAAGCACGCCGTTGACAAACGATGCAGACTGGTCGGTACCATAAGCCTTGGCGATCTCGACTGCCTCGTTGATCACGATGGCGTCCGAGACCTCCTCGTCGGTGAGGAAGCGCATCTCATAGACGGCGATACGCAGCAAGTTGCGGTCGGCGCCGGGCATGCGCATAAGATCCCAGTTCTTGGCGACGGCGCGCAGGGCACAATCGATGCGATCGATATGCTCGTAGGCACCGCGGCAAAGCTCCAGCGCATAGGGGTCGAGGGGACCCTTCGAAATCAGGAAATCGCCCTCGAGGACGCGCTCGAGCGGGCTGTCCGTAGCCTCGGCCTGGAACAGCAGCTGCAGCGCCTGACTGCGGGCAAGCGTGCGCCCGCGATAAACCTTAAGGCTCAAAGGTTACTCCTTGGGGAAAACGAGGCCGTCAATGCAAACGTCAACGCGCTCGACCTCGACGCCCACCTGGGCATCGATGGCGGCGACCACGGCGGCGCGAACGGCCTCGGCGAGTTTCTTGAACGGATAGCCAAAGAACACCACGACACGCACGGTAAGCACGAGCTTGTCGCCGACGACCTCGGCCTCGACCGCGGGCTCGGAAGCCGGGGCCTTGGACGAGAGCATCATGGAGACAAGGTTGGTGGCAAGGTCCTTGACGCCAACGGAGGCGATGCCCTCGACATCCGACACGGCGCGCGAGACGATGGCGGTCAGAACATCGGGCGAAATGCCGATGCCGTCAATCTTGATTTCCTGGGGCATGAGTCCTCCTAGAAGAGTTGGTTGCTAGACGCGGGAGACGAACTTGCCGTCGCGGGTGTCAACCTTAATGACCTCGCCCTCGTTGAGGTACATGGGGACCTGGATGACAGCGCCGGTGTCGATCGTGGCCGGCTTGGTGGAACCCTGGACGGTGTCGCCCTTAAAGCCCGGGTCGGTCTGGACGATGGTGGTCTCGATGAACATCGGCGGGGTCACGCCCATGAGCTCATCGTCGGCGAAGAGCAGCTGGCAGATGTCGTTCTCGCGCAGCCACTTGGAGTTCTCGCCCACCATGTCCTCGGGAACGGGAACCTGCTCATAGGACTCGTTGTCCATGAAGATGTAGTCGGTGCCATCGTTGTAGAGGTACTGGAACTCACGGGTGGTGAGCATGACGCTCTCGAACTTGGTGCCGGCGTTGCAGGTGTTCTCGACGACGCGGCCGCTCTTGATGTCGCGGGTCTTGTAGCGCACAAACGCGCCGCCCTTGCCCGGCTTGACATGCTGGAACTCGACGATGGTGTAGACCTTGTCCTTAATGCGGAGACCGAGGCCGTTCTTGAAGTCGGCGGTAGAAATGGTAGGCATAGTGACCTTTCTTGTTATGGGCAGAACGCACAAGCGTCCAAATTACATACGACAGAAATTATACACTTGCAGACGGCGCCTGCAGCGAGCGCATAAAAAGAGAACGCGGGGCGCCCGAATTGCTCCGGACGCCCCGCCCAAAAAAACTATCGAAATGGGCTAGCAATCGATAACGTGCAGGTCGTGCGGGGTCTTGGTGAAGGGCTCGTATCCGTTCTCGGTGACCACGCCGTAGTCCTCCAGGCGCACGCCGCCCACACCGGGCAGGTACACGCCGGGCTCCATGGTGACAACCGAGCCAACCTCGATGATGTTCTTGCTGCGGTTAAAGTTGGGCAGCTCGTGGATGTCGATGCCCACGCCGTGGCCCAGGCCATGGTTGTAGTAATCGCCATAGCCGGCATCGCCGATGATCTTCTTGGAAAGCTTGAAAATGTCGTTGCCCTCGACGCCCGGATGGATGGCGGCGACGCACTCCTCGTGCGTACGGCGCACGAGCGCGTACAGGTCGAGCTGCTCCTGGGTAGGCTCGCCCATCACGACGGTGCGCGTCATGTCGGAGCGGTAATCGCAATAGCCCGCGCCATAATCCATGAGAACGAAATCGCCCTTCTCGATCACGCGGTCGCTCGGCACGGCATGCGGGTTGGCGGTGTTGGGACCGCTCGCCACGATGGAGCCGAAGGCAAGGCTGTCTGCGCCGTTGGCGAACATAAAGTTCTCGAGCTCGTTACGAACCTGCTTCTCGGTCATGCCAGGCTTAATAAAGCCGAGCATGTGCTGGAAGGCGGCGTCGGTGATCGACTGTGCGTGGCGCATAAGCTCGATCTCCTCGGCATCCTTGATGGCGCGCATCTTGCGGATGTCGTCGTGCATCAGCGGCAGCATGCAGGCGACGGAACGGTCCTCCAGGCCGCGCTGAATACCCTGGTAGAAGTTAATCTGCATATCGTCCTCGACAGCACAGACACGGCACTTGTTAGCCGCAATCTTGCCGGCGACCCAGCCGGGGATGGTACCCTCGTCCATGTCGTAAACCCAGGGGCTGCCGGCGGGCGTGTTCTCCTCAAAGCTGTTGAGGTAGCGCGAGTCGGTGTGGAACAGGCACTGGTCGACCGCAATAAACGCAGCGTGCGGGAACTCGAAGGTGTAGTCGAAGACGCCCTTCACGCCCGTAAGCCAACGAAGGTTGGCCTCGTCGCGCACCACGATGGCATCGTAGCCACGCTCGGCCATCAGGGCACGGACACGCTCGATACGACCGGCAGGACCGGCAGCAAACTCAGACATGCAGATTCCTTTCTTGTTGTCTCTATATAGACGGGACGGGTCTCAATCGAACGACGGAAACGCATGCGATCCGCAACCGATTGAAAACCCGCCCCTCAACATGATACGAAAGACAATGGATGTCAATAAATCTTAGAGAAGTTCTTTGCGTGAAGCCAAGTAGGCGTGAGCATGGCGCTCAAGAACCTCGTCCTCAACGCTCGTTAGACGAATGGCGCCGAGTGCCGCGGGCAGCGGCAACATACTGCGGTTCGAGCGGACAAACTGCTGCCTGCGGAACTCCTCGATATATGCGGCAGGCTCCAGATCGAAGGCAAGCTCCTCGATACCAAAGTCCTCCAGGCAGTCATCGACCTCAAAAACGTAATCGATATCGAAGTCGCAGGCGTCATGTGCTAGGCGCGCCTCAAAGCGCATGCCCTCGGACAACAGCTGATAGGCAGGAACCTGCGAAGCGGCATCGCCCAAGCAGGCGCGCAGGGTACGCTCCCCCGTCTTGCCAAAATCGAGCGCATGGCGGGCGCTCGGGTTCGTGGCCATCAGTACGTCCTTGCGGGCAGTCTGAGACCACTGGACGGCATTGACGAGTGCAACTTCGTCGCCGGCAAGAATCTCGGGGACGGTCTCGGCAAACTGATTCCAGCGGGATTTGCTACTTGAAAGCATGGTGCCAACAAGTACCGCGTAGCCGAGCTTGAGGTCCTCGGGGTCCGTCTCGCGAACAAGGTCGAGGTCACACACAACCAAGCCCGGTTCGGGACGAAACGCGATAGCGGGAAGCGCATTGGCCGACGAGGCGACGAGCGGCTTCATGGTCGTCGCGACCGTGAGCATGGCGTCGAAGGTCGTCGGCAGCAGTGCGCACTCGGTTCGGCCACACCACTGGTTGGCGCACCAGCAAACAACCGAGCAGGTCGGGGCATCGCCAACGGCGACAACCAGATCGTCGCAGGTAATGCCGTTGGCAGACAGGGCGCCAAAGATCGCATCGGCATCAGCAAGCGTGGCACCAGCAGGCGAAACCTCGAGGAAGAGCTGTGACATGACAAAACCGGCGTCGACCAGCGCATGCTCGACGACCTCACCAAAACGCTCTGACGTGGCGGTGTTCCAAACGACCATCGCGCGCTTAGGCTTGCCCACGGCCGAGGCAAACATGCGCGACAGTTCATCGAACGCACCCAATCCGACACGGACATCGACGCTGCGGTTTTGGAAATTGATCAGTTGACGGCGAATCATAGCAGCCCACGCTCCAAAAGCATCTCGGCACAAAGGTAGGAAACGTCCTCGAAGGACTTGTTGCGAATATCAAGGGTAAGGTCGGCGGCCTGTCGATACAGCGGACGGCGATGCTCAAACAGGCGCGCGGCATGCTCGGGCGAGCGGAAATCGGGACGCGTGTCGGACCGACGAATCTGGCGAATCGAATCCTCGAAGTCACCCTCGAGGTACACGCACGTACCCATTTCGTGCATCAGCTCAATGTTCACCGGCGTCTCGACAATGCCGCCCCCGCACGAAACCAACAGGCTGCGCTCACTTTGGAGCGAACGGAGCGCCGAGGTCTCGAGCTCACGAAAACGATCCTCGCCCTCGGTCTCAAAAATCTCGGTTACCGACTTACCGCAACGGCGCACGACCAGTCGGTCGGTATCGATAAAACGCCGCTTGAACATAGTGCCGACGTTGCGCGCGAGCGTCGATTTGCCCGCGCCCAAAAAGCCGATAAAGAAGATATGGTCGCAGCCGTGTTTGATGTGCTGAGACATGGCGAAACCTATTCCTCGCAGGGAAGGTCGCGCAGGGCCCGGCGCTCAAAGATACGGAAGATCTGCGTGTACCACAGGTCCTGGGTTGCCTGCGGCTTAACCAGGATAGTATCGACGCCGGCAAAATTGCCGCTCCACACGTCAGTGTAGAGCTGATCACCGATCAGCACCGCCTCGTCGGCCGTGGCGCCGAGGCGCTTAAGACCCGCCTTGAGGGCAAACGGCGCCGGCTTCATGGCGTGGCTAATGGCCTCGAGTCCCAGCTCGCGTGCAGAGCTCATGACCTGGTCGCGATGCCAGTTGTTGGACACCATGCACAGCTTAAAGCCTTTGGCGCGGGCGGTATCGAGCCAAGCGGAAACCGCGGCGGGAACCTGCTCGGTGTCGCGCGGCACCAGGGTGTTATCGCGATCGAGCAGAATGGCGCGTTTGCCGTCGGCCCACAGGGTATCAAGGTCGATGCGATCGACCGAGGCAACGTATCGTTTGGGGCTAAAAATCCTCATGTTAATTCCAAGACTGTTGATGCTCTTCGTAGGTTTGCGAGAAGTACTCCTCGTCCTGCGTAATGTAGAAATACAGGTCATCGGAGTCGGTCGGCTCAAGGGTAGCCTTGAGCGCCTCGAGCGACGGAGAGCAGATGGGCGTGGGCGGCAGGCCCTCATGCTTATAGGTGTTATACGGGCTATCGCTCTGCAGGTCGTCGGCGGTAACCTCGCCGCCGGTGACATACATCATGGTCGCATCGCTGTTGAGGTAACGCAGGCCATCGAGCTTGCCCGCCAGACGGTTATAGAAAACCGATGCCACATGCGCGCGCTGATCGGCGTTGAGGCCCTCGCGCTCGACAATCGAGGCAAGGTTAACGATGTCGTAATCGGACATCTCCACGCCATAGCGCTCCTTGATCTTGGCCTCGCAGCTGGCAAAGTCAAGCGACTTATACTCGGCGTTGAACTGGTCAAGCATAGCGCGAATCACATCATCGGCGCTTGGGTCCTTACCCAGCGAATACGTCTTGGGGAATAGGAAGCCCTCGAGCGAATCGTTCGCGGCGTCTTTAAGGAAAGCGTAATCATTCACATAATTGCTCGCCTTAGCCCGGTTAAGGAAGTCTTCCTTAGAAATGCTGTCGTACGCCTTGGCCACGCGGTCGGCGACCTGATCGACCGTCAGGCCCTCAGGAATCGTGAGCGCATCGGAGCCGGCGTTGGGACCTTCCATAAGCTGCTGGACGACCTTCGTGGCGTCCATAAGCGTGGTAAACGAATACTTACCCGGCTTAAGCGACATATCGGCGTTGAGCTTTTTGACCGCAGCATAATAATCCTTGGGATCTTCGACGATATGGTTCTCGGAGAGAATCGAAGCGATGGTATCACCCGAAGCACCATCGGGAATCGTGATAGTAACTTGCTGGCCAGCAGCGACTTTCGCATCCTCACCGCCAAAGAAGCCCTTGACGGCCGGCACGACAAAGAAAACGATCGCGACAAGCGCAAGCACGGCGACGACGCCACCGATAATCATAGGCACCGGGGAGCTTTTCTTTTGGGCACCACGGCGGGCGTGCGTGTTATAGCTCGAGCGCGTGGCCGGAGCAACGCCGTGCGAGCCATGAGCATGATGTGCGTAGGAGCGTGATTGCGGGGCCTGCCCCTGCGTGCGCTGGGCAGGAGCCTGCTGCTTAAAACGAGCGCCGCCAGCGGGCTGCGCGGGACGAGCGGCGAGCTGTTGAGCAGCACGCTGAGTAGGCCGAGCCGAACGCTGCGTCGGCTGCGCCGAGCGCTGGCCAGGCTGAGCAGGGCGCGGCACGGGCTGCCGTGTACGATTCTGCTGGCGCGGATCGGAAGCGCTAGGCATGCTGAACCTCCTCGTTTTTACGATCGAGCCATGTCTGCAAGAACAGGCTGGCGGCGATCATGTCAATCTTGCCCCTCATCTGCTTTTCGTTGAGCCCCTGCTCTCGCAGGATTCGCTTGGCCTCCTGCGAGGACAGACGCTCGTCCTCAAACTCCAGCGGAAGGTCGAGCTCGTCGGCAATCTTTTGGGCCACGGCGGCGACGCGCTCGGCCTGGGGGCCGGGTTCACCGGCCATGGTCAAAGGACGTCCGCTTACCAGGATATCGGGCTCATAGTCCTCGACCAGGTAGCGAAACGTCTTTGCCATACCGGTGACCTCGGCAGCCGGAAGCACCTTGACAGGCATTGCCATCTTGCCATCACGACTCGAGACGGCAATGCCAATCCTGGTCTCCCCTATGTCCAGTGCGAGCGCGACCACAGCGACTACTTAGGTTCTTAGGCGCCGAGCGCGGTCTTGGCGGCCGCGAGGGCATCGGCGATACCGGCGGCGTTCTTGCCACCGGCCTGGGCCATGTTGGGACGACCGCCACCGCGACCGTCGACCAGGCCCGCAATCTGCTTGATCACGTTACCGGCGTGGAAACCGGCCTTCACGGCGTCATCGGAGCCGGCAGCGAGCAGAGCCGGGGTGCCCTTCTCGGTCACGCTGGCAACGACGCAGGCGACGGGGCCGGCGACCTTCTGGTGCACGGTATCCCAAACGTTGCGCAGGTCGGCAGCCTCAAGGCCCTGGAGCTCAGCGACGACGAGCTTGTAGCCGTTCAGCTCGACAGCGCCGTCGATGGCGCTGGAGATCGCATCGGAGGAGCCACCGGTGAGCGCCTTCTTGAGCTTGCCGGAAGTCTCGCGCAGCTCGGCCTGCAGGTTCTCCACGCGGGCGGGAACCTCGTCGACACGGCACTTGAGCGCAGCGGCGGCGGCGTCGACGAGCGCCAGACGGTCGGCCATGTAGTCGAGAGCGCCCTTGGAGGTCACGGCCTCGATACGGCGGACATTCGAGCCCGTGGAGGACTCGGAGATGATCTTGAACAGACCGATCTCGGCGGTGTTGGCGGCATGCGTGCCACCGCAGAGCTCGCGGGAGAACGGCTGGTCCTCGGCGCCTACGGAGACGACGCGGACGACGTCGCCGTACTTCTCGCCAAAGAGGGCGACAGCACCGGCGGCCTTGGCCTCGTCGATGCCCATGACGCGGGTCACGACCGGCTTGGAAGCGAAGATCTGCTGGTTGACCAGGTCCTCGACAGCCTTGAGCTGCTCGGAAGACAGGGCCTCGAAGTGCGTGAAGTCAAAGCGCAGGTGCTCGGGCGTCACCAGCGAGCCGGCCTGGGAGACATGCTCGCCCAGGACCTGCTTAAGGGCGGCGTCGAGCAGGTGGGTGGCGGTGTGGTTTCGGCGCAGGAAACCACGGCGCTCGGCGTCGAGCGCGGCAGTCACGGTGGCACCGACGGTCAGCGTGCCCTCGGCAACGTGCGCGACATGGGCATACAGGCCGTTGTGGTTTTTGGTGTCGGCAACAGTCAGCGCAACGCCCTCGGCGGAAAGCTTGCCGGCGTCGCCCTGCTGGCCGCCCATCTCGGCGTAGAACGGGGTGCGGTCGAGCATGACCTCGACGTCCTCGCCGGCGGCAGCGGACTCGACGGACTCGCCGTTGCGAACGATGGCGACAACCTTGGCGCCCTCGATGACGTCGTTGTCATAGCCGTCGAACTCGGTCGCGGCAACCTTGTCGGAAAGCTCGACCCACACGTCGTTGAAGCTGCCCCAGGCATCGCCCTTGGCGTTGGCGCGGGCGCGGGCCTTCTGGTCCTCCATGTAGGCGGTGAAGCCGTCCATGTCGACGTCATGGCCAGCGGCGCCGGCGATCTCGACGGTCAGGTCGATGGGGAAACCAAAGGTGTCGTGCAGCTTAAAGGCAACGTCGCCCGGAAGCACAGCGCCCTCGGCGAGCGCGGCCAGGGCCTCATCCAGGTAAACGCGGCCGTTGTCGAGCGTCGTGGAAAAACGCTCCTCCTCGGAGGCAACGATGCCCTTGACGAGCGCGAGGTTCTTGAGAAGCTCGGGATAGGCCTCACCCATCTGAGCGTTGACCTCGTCGATAAACTTGGTCAGGAAGGCACCCTCGATGCCCAACAGGCGACCGTGGAACACGGCGCGGCGGAGCAGGCGGCGAAGGACATACTCGCGGCCCTCGTTGCCGGGCAGGATGCCGTCCGAGATCATAAAGTCGACGGCACGGGAGTGATCGGCGATAATGCGCAGCGAGCGGCTGGCACCGGAGTAGTCATCGGCGTCATAGGTCTTGCCGCTGATCTCCTCACCGAGCTTGATGAGATGCTGCATCAGATCGCCGTCGTAGTTAGCGGTCTTGTGCTGCATGATAGCGGCCATGCGCTCCAGACCCATGCCCGTATCGAGGTTGCGGTGCGGCAGCTCCGGCATGGAGCCGTCCTCCTGGCGGTCGTACTGGGTAAACACGAGGTTCCAGAACTCAAGGAAGCGGTCGCAGTCGCAGCCGGGCTTGCAGTCGGGGCTGCCGCAACCGACCTCCTCGCCCATGTCAAAATAGATCTCGGAGCACGGACCGCAG
Organism: uncultured Collinsella sp.; assembly: GCA_905213265.1. GTDB lineage: Bacteria > Actinomycetota > Coriobacteriia > Coriobacteriales > Coriobacteriaceae > Collinsella. Next base: position 38,417 of record CAJMHR010000008.1, on the reverse strand, counting down.
GGGCCGGTGGGGCCAGCGGCCCAGAAGTTGTCGTCCTCGCCCAAGCGGGAGATGTGGTCCTCGGCAACGCCCAGGGAGCGCCACACGTCATGGGTCTCATCGTCCTCGGTAAAGACGGTAAAGTACAGGCGGTCGAGCGGCAGCTTGAACTCCTTGGTGATGAGCTCAAAGGCCCAGGCGCAAGCCTGCTCCTTGGAGACGCCGCCAAAAGAGAAATCGCCGAGCATCTCGAAGAACGACAGGTGACGGCCGTCCTCGCCGATGCAGTCGATGTCGTTGGTGCGGACGCACTTCTGGCAGGAGATCGCGCCAATCTCCTTCATGGTCTTCTTGCCCTGGTAGTACTCCTTAAACTGGTTCATGCCGGCGTTGGCAAGCAGCAGAGAAGGATCGTCGGGGACGAGGGACGAAGAAGGATAGAGCTTAAGACCGCGCTCCTCAAAGAAGTTGAGGAACTTAGAGCGAATCTCGGCCGTAGTCATTGACGGGTAGTCAGCACTCATAGAGGGAATCTCCTCGGTTTCACATCGAAACAGTTCAAACGTAACGATATTACCATCCAACCGCCCCCGTGCAAAAAAGAGGGTCGCCAAACAGCGACCCTCCAGCGAAAGTGCACGTTATTTAGTACTGCGCGATCCTTTGAAAAAGGACTGCTGTATAATTGCATATAAGATTCACCCGGAAGGAGCGATCGATGAAAAGCAAACGATTTGTCCTGAATGCACTTCTGGTTGTAGCACTTTTAGCGCTCTTAGCCTTCTCATGCTGGTACGCAAACCAACCATCATTTGGATACATATTGTATACAGTAATGTCCGGCGATAAGGCTTATTACACTCTACGCGCAATTGACGTTCTCTTTTTCTATGTAGCCGGCCCCTTATCAATCGCTTTGGTCGCGTTTCTTGTCATTTACAACTTCAAGAAACGTTAATAGAACCTATTTAGAATCCGAATCGTCCATGGAGCCGTCGATGCCGGTATTGGTATCGTCGTCCGAGTTGGAATCATCGTCTTTGGCGAAGGGGTTCTTGAAGAAGCCCGTGGCATCGGGTTGCAGGCCCGAGAGCTTAATCCAGGGATTATCGAGCTCGGGCTTGGGCATGGCCTTGGCCTCGGGCGCAGTCTCGTTACCGATGAGCTCGGACTCATAGATGAAGGTGTCGTCGCCGAGCGCGTCGTAGGCGGCGACCGGGTTGCCATCGGCATCGCGGTACGGCGTGCCCTTAAACACGGCTCCGTCATAGGCCACAAGCTGACGGCCGGTCTCATTCTCGAAGTAGTACACGAAGATGCCCTTGAGGGCCGCACAAAGCGGGATGGCAATAATCATGCCGATGGGCCCCATGAGTGCCGAACCAATAACGAGAGCCGTAAGGCTCATAATGGGATGCACCTGCACTGAGCTCTGCATGACCTTAGGCGAAATCACATTGTCGGTGACGTTTTGCGCGACCATCGTCACGATGAGCGTCCATAACGCCAACATGGGGCTGAACATAAAGCCGAGTACCGTGGCGATTGCCGCGCTCACCCAGGGACCGACGACCGGAACCAAGTGCATGATGCCAGTGAAGATAGCCATGAGCGCCGCATACGGATGGCCGATAATCAGGAAGCCGATAAAGGCGAGGAAACCACCGCAGATGGACGTCACGACCATACCGCGCATGTAGCCGCCGACAGAGCGAGAAAGGATGGCGACCATAAAGCGGTACGAGGTCTCCTTCTCCTGACCGATGATGGTGCAAATCTCGTGATGCATGCGAGGGTAGTCGCAGGCCATCCAGTAGGCAAGCACCAGACCAAGGAAGATCACGAACAACTGCGAGGCCGTATTGGTGATGAGCGGGAACACACCGCGGCCAAGCTCGGCAGCAATCTGAGACACATACTTCGATGCCACGGTAACCAGCGACGAAAGATTATCGTCCAAATACTCCTTGAGCGGCGTGTTATTGAGCGTCTTGGCATGCGAGATCATCTCATTGAGATCGCCACCCGCAACACGAAGCTGCTCGGGCAGGCGGCTCAGGACTTCCATGATCTGACCAAAGAGAATCGGCGACAAGATGCAAACGACACCGACGAGCACGGCAACAACAACAATAAGCGCGATAAGCGAACCGATGCCGCGATTCACGCCATGGTGCTCGAGCCAGTTGGTGATCGGGGACATCACAAAGGCAATGATGGAACCAACAGCGAGAAACTCGATAACCGGCGCCAGGATGCCCATAAGGTTAAAGATGACAGCGGCGATGACAATGCAGCCGACAACAGCCCAAATGCGAAGCGTCAGAATGCGGGTGTCGCGCAGCACGCGATCGGTTTGTTGGGGGTGTTCACTCATGAACGAATCATCACTCCGTCGGGGTCGATCTTGTCCTGAATCTTCTTAAGCGTGCGGCGCAGCAGACGCGAAACCTGCACCTGAGAAATACCCAGCTTCTTGGCGATCTCGATCTGGGTCATGCCCTTCACAAAGCGCAGCTCGATCACCTCGCGCTCGCGCGGCGAGAAATCACGGATGGCTTCCTCGATCACTAGGCGGTCATCGGTAAAGTCGAGCTCGTTGTCGTCGTCGGCGTAACGGTCGAGAATCGAAGGGGCATCGTCGGAATCGGACGCACCAGGAGCCTCGATGGGCACCGAGGTATAGGCCGAAGACGATTCCATAGCCTCGAGGACCTCATCGACAGTCACATCTAGATACTCAGCGATCTCCTCAACCTTGGGCGAACGCTGCAGCTCGTTGGTAAGTTTGTCAGTAGCCTGGTTGACCTTGGCCGAGAGCTCCTGCAGACGGCGCGGCACGCGCACACTCCAGCCCTTGTCACGGAAATGGCGTTTAATCTCGCCCAGGATAGTGGGTGTCGCAAACGTCGTGAACTCGAGTCCGCGCTCGGGGTCAAAGCGGTCGATAGCCTTGAGCAGGCCCAAATAGCCAACCTGCATCAGATCATCGAGCGGCTCGCCGCGATTCTTAAATTTGTTGGCAAGAAACCTTACCAGGTTCATGTGGGACATGACGAGCTGCTCGCGTGCGTCCGGGTCACCGGTCTCTTTATAGCGACGAAACAGCTCGCGGGTTTTCTCCTTGTCCCAAGCGGTCTTACCGCTCCGGGAACGTTCGGTCATATTAGATATCCGCCTTGAGGTCGAGGGAAAGCGTCAGGGGCGCCGCAGTCTTTTCGTAGGAATCGCACACGCTCGCCAAAATGAGCTCGGCATACACAGCGGCCTGGTCATCCTCGTCGACGGTGGCCTGGTCGCCAAAGGTAAAGGTCATGCCAACGTGAGATTCGTCGACATCGAATTTGATCGAGATGTCATCGGAATCAACAGCCGTGCAGCCGAAAATAAATGCTTCCTCGGCAGCCATACGAATGTCCTCGATGCGATCGACGGACATGGAGCAGAGCGCACCGACATTTGCAGCCGTCATGCGCACAAGGCGCGCCAGACGCGGGTCGCCGGCAACGGTCAGCGTAATGGGGCAAGTTGCTTCGCTACTCATCGCAGGACTCCTCAGAGGTCTCGGCGGGCGTGTAGGTGTAATACTGGGCTGCTTTAGCAGCAGGCTTCTGTGCATCATTGTCACCAGCAGCGACATCGTCCCCGGCTTCGCCAATCAGGACACGCTCGGTCGGCTGCTCGGCTTCTTCGGCAGCGGAAAGCTTGCGCTCAGCGTCGGCCGCGGGAGCCTTCACCTTGTTAAAGAGTTTCTGCACGGCACCTGCCGCAGAATCAGTCACGCTCGACACAGCATTGCTGGCCTCGGCCATGCTACCGGTGACCTCAGAAATGTCGCGAACCACGGCTTCGACCTCTACGAGATTGGAGGTAAGGGCATCAACTGCCGTCTTGCTCGACTTAAGCAGCGGCTCCATCTGGGCAAGCGCCGGCGTAAGCTCATCGACAGCGCCATCGAGCTTTGCCACCACAGGCTGAGCCTCGGCGATGGTGTTGTTGAGGTCGTTAACGGTCTTATCGAGCGAGTCGACAACGGTGCGGGTCTTGCGCAGGGTAAGCGCGAGCTCAACGATGGCCCACACGCCGGCAACAGCGAGCAGCAGCAGGGCGATTTGAATGGGACTCATACAAGCCTCCCAAAGGAATCGATATACAGACGGTTTCCATGGTACCCCAAAGGGGACCGAACATGCCATGAGCAGCAACGTGGGACAAAATTATCAGCAGCTACTTCGGTGCATTCCCGCTGCGGTCGCGTTCACTTTGCTCTACGCGCCATTCTTCCCAACCGCGGCCGGCAGGCTGCCAAAATGCACCGCGTTCCAAGCCTTCGGGCAAATAGCGCTGGTCGACCCAGCCTTCGGGATAATCGTGCGGATACTTATACACACCGTATTCATCGCTGCCCGGGCGATGGCGATCGCGCAGATAACTCGGCACCTCGCGAAGCCCACTAGAATGGATATCGGCTAGCGCCGCATCGATCGAGGCCTCGCACGCATTGGACTTGGGCGCCAAGCACACATAGAGCGCAGCTTGTGCAAGGTTAATGCGACATTCAGGATAGCCAATAACTTCAGCAGATTTAAACGCGGCATGCGCCATCAAAAGCGCCTGCGGGTCGGCGTTGCCAACATCCTCAGAAGCGTGAATCATAATACGGCGAGCGATAAACTTAGGATCCTCCCCGGCATCGATCATGCGCGCGAGCCAATAGATCGTGGCATCGGGGTCACTACCGCGCATAGACTTAATAAACGCACTGATGATGTCGTAGTGCATGTCGCCGTTTTTGTCGTATGTAAAGCCGCGACGCGGGTTGGCGATCTTCACGTCATCCACGGTGATGGGATAGCGCTCCCCCGCCGCGGGCGCTGGCGTTCCCTCAGTATCGGGACGCGTGACGGCAATCTCGCTCGCAAGCTCGAGCGTCGTGAGCGCCGAGCGAGCGTCACCCGCTGCCAGCGTGCAGATGGTCTTGACCGTATCCTCATCGGCCGAGAACTTACCGTTCAAGCCCTGCGGTGCCTCAAGCGCACGTTCAATAAGCGTGGCGATATCCTCATCCTTCAGATGCTCAAGCTCCACCACACGCCCACGCGACAACAGTGCCGAGTTGACCTCGAAGTACGGATTCTCCGTCGTGGCGCCAATCATAATGACGGTACGGTTCTCAACTGCATGCAGCAGGGCATCCTGCTGCGACTTAGAGAAGCGGTGAATCTCATCGATGAATAGAATGGTGCGGCGGTCGTAGGTATTCAGGCGCGTCTTGGCCTCATCAATCACGCGGCGCAAGTCCTTCACGGTGCCCGTCACAGCGCTGACCTCGACAAACTCGCTCTTAGTATGGTTGGCGATAATATGGGCCAGCGTCGTCTTACCCGTACCGGCCGGCCCATACAAAATCACACTGGAAAGCACGTCGTGTTCGATCGCGGCACGCAACCATGAGCCCTTACCGACGGCCTTTTGCTGGCCCACATACTCGTCGAGCGAATTGGGGCGCATACGCACCGCAAGCGGCGCATTCTGAAAGGAACGCTCGCGCGTCGAAGCAGAAAAAAGGTCGTCCATAGCCATCCCGTGTATCAATCAAAAACGTTTTCCACTAACAGTATACCGAATATATACGAACTACCGTTCGTTAATATAGGTACGGTGCGGAAACTCCAGACCGGGGAACAGCTTGCTCGTCAGTTCGCAGAAATAACCGTCCGTCATGCTCGCGATATAATCCACCACGGCTTGATCCTTGTCGTCCTGCCAGGCATAGGTGCGATCGTAGTAGGAAAGCTGCTGCTCAATGCGCGAAATATGGTGCTTAAAGATGTACGAGGACTCGTCACCACTGTTTAGATCCCGCAGGCAACGGTCGTAGAGCTTTTCGAACGCCTCGCGCAGCTCCACCTCGGAATCGCCTTCGATACCGCCCTTGCTATAGATCTTCTCGTAGTTCTCGCGCTTGGCTCGGCGGATTTCCTCAAACAGGTCCTCGCTCATCTCGATGCGCGGCTTACCATAGCTGTGCTCAACGATATCGATGGAGGCATGCGTGAGGATCCAACTGTTGTAGGCACCGCCCCGGCCATCATCAAAAGCGTCGGGTGACAGCAGGCCCGCCGCGATCGCATCCTGACGGTCACGACCGACGTAGGCAAGAATATCCGAGATGCGAACGACGCAGCCCTCGAGCGTCATGGGACGCAGATGCCCAATTGCGCTATAGCCCGTGGCAATGCAATCCTCAACCGTCTGGTCAAACTGGTCAAAGGAGCTCATGTCCGAGAGCTCAAACACACGCTGCTCGTACTCGCCGTTATGGCATAGCACGCCGTCGAGCGTCTGGAGCGACACGTTGCGGCCATACAACGCGTCGAGCACGCGAACCGACTGCACGTTATGGAAAAAATAACGCCCCGTACGCTCATGATAGATATCGTTGAGGAAGCGCTCGCCGGCATGGCCGAAAGGCGTGTGTCCCAAGTCGTGACCCAGGCCAATCGCCTCGATCAGATCGCAATTGAGCCCCAGGGCGCGACCGATATCGCGCGCAATGCGGGAGACAAGCTGTACGTGCAAACCGCGGCGTGAAAGATCATCATTGCTACGGAAGCTAAAGACCTGCGTTTTGCCTGCATAACGGGTGTACGCCGGAAGATGAAGTATCTTTTCGGTATCGCGCATAAACGCCGGACGCATAAGCGTGCCTTTGTCGGCGGCGCGATCAATACGACGAATGACCTGATCATCGTTGCAACGATACGGGTTGACATAGCCCGAAGCACGATCGGCGGCAATGCGCTCGACAAGCTCGGGCGACAACGCCGAGGGAATACGGTCCATGCGCGCCTTAATGACGGCCGTTTCTTGATTAGATTCCATGGCATGCTCCTTAAAAAGGATGCGCAATCGGTTACAAAGTGCAGCTCACGACCTCGATTATGGCAAAAATCGGCACTAAAAACGGGAGCAATGGCAGGGAGCGCGATTTTGCGATGAGGCAAGCGACGGCAAGGGTCAGGAGCGCAACCGCAAACGCGACAACGCCGCCCAGGGGATCGAAGGTACAAAGGGCAAAGAGTGCCTTGACGTCCCCCATGCCAATGCCAGGAGCGTGGCGAACTCTACGCCAGAGCGACTCGGTAAGCACAAGGCCAAGGTAGACGATGACCGCAAGACCGGCGTGGTCAAGCGCTGTGTTCAAACCGAGGTCGAGCCAAACGCCCGCCAACGCCGCCACGGCACATGCGCCGGCAAGCCCATTGGGAAACCGTCGCTCTCGGGCATCAATTGCCACGCCGGCAAAGATGCAAATCCAAAACGGGATATAGACCATCGGACTCCTCCTCGAGTTACATCGCAAAAACAAAAACCACCACAAAGGTGCCTGTCTCCTTTGTGGTGGTTTTGGTGGTGATTATTTGGCGCCTTGCATGACCTCGTCAAGGGTGACGTTGACGGCGTGCTGCGTCGGCACCCAATCAACCTTCAGGAACAGCGCAGCCACCGTGATGGGGATATAGCTGAACATAAAGATCGGGAAGGTAAACAGGTTAGTCACCAGGCGCCACTTTTGCGCGCAGTGAATATGCTTGTACTCAAAGATAGTCGTGAGCAGCGCCAGGATGAAGAACGTCTGATACATCATGGCGAAGGTCATAATGAGCGAAGCGGCGCACGCCTGCATCTCGACTTCGGTTGCCAAGAAACCATGCGAAAGGCCACCCACAATCAAGAACGTCGCATTAGCGAGCATCGAGATCAAGGACAGCAGCATACCCGGGGCGATGGTCATAAACATGTCGTAGGCGGCAAAGCGATGATAGCGGAAGGTCGATTTGACCAGGTGCTTACCGTAGGTAAAGAACACCTGGTAGAAGCCCTTGGTCCAGCGCATACGCTGCTTCCAGGATGCCTTGAACGTCACGGGCTGTTCGTCAAAGAACTCCGCCGGCGCATAACCGATGCGAATGCCGTGAATGGCACAGAACGTGGTGAACTGGATGTCCTCGGTCAGCGTATGGAACTGCCAGCCATGCATACCCTCGATCACGCTGGCGGAGATAAGGTAGCCCGAACCCGAGACAGCACAGGACGTCTTGCAGATATTACGCGCGTTGTTGAGGAAGCGGGCCTCACGCAGATACCAGGTAGCATTAGCTGCCGAGATCCACGAGCTGCCAAAGTTCTTGGAGTTACGATAGCTCGTAACCACATGGAATCCCTGGTCAAAGGCATCGTTCATCTTGGACACATAATCGCGGGAGATAACGTTATCGGCATCGAAGATAAAGTAGCCCTCAAACGTGTCGGGATACTCGTTAAGGATGCGGTCAAAACCAAAGTCCATGACCCAGCTCTTACCCTTACGGGCCAGGTCGTTACGCTCATAGACGATGGCGCCCGCCTCACGCGCGAGCTGAGCGGTGTTGTCGGTGCAGGCATCGGCGACCACGAAGACCTCGATGAGCTCGGACGGATAATCCTGGTCCTTGATGGAGCGAACGAGGTTGGCAATTACGGCTTCCTCGTTATGCGCAGCAATGAAGAAGGCATAGCGGTGAAGTTTTTTGGCCTTGGGAGGCGCGACCTCGCCACGAAGAGCGCCAATGACAAAGAAGACCACCTGGTACAGAAAGCAGACCGTGAGCAGCGTGACAACAATCTGGTTGAAGATCACGATGGGTGTGTTGGTTTGTAAAAAGGCGAGCATGCAGGCTCCCGAGAACGCGTTACGTAAACAACCGTATATCTTACCGCAGGCTTACCGAGTTCAAGAAACCACCTAATACTGGCTAGGCTTCGAGCAGACCGAGCTGCGGAACGATTTCGTCGCCGGCAGCGGTGCGGCCAAGCGAGCGCGGGGCCAGGTCGTCAAGAACCGCGGCGAGATCCCACGGTAGCTCGTCGCGGCACTCAATGCGCTCCCCCGTCACGGGATGGTCGAATGCAACACGCCAGGAATGAAGGAATTGCCTGGTCAGACCCTGATCGGCGCGTGCATCGCACTTGCCGTAGAGCGGATCGCCCACGCAAGCGTGGTTGATATGGCGCATATGCACGCGAATCTGATGCGTGCGGCCCGTAAACAGGTGGCACTCGACGAGCGTATAGCCGTCGTCAAAACGCGTGGAATCGAAGCGCTCGAGGACCTTAAAGGTCGTAATGGCCTGGCGCGCGAAAGGATCGTCCGAAACCGCCATCTTGACACGGTCACGCGTAGAACGGGCAATGCCGGTGTTAATGGCGCCCTCATCCATAGCGATATGTCCGTGAACGAGCGTGATATAGCGACGATCGAGCGTGCGCGTGCGAATGAGATTTTGGAGCGCGCGCTGCGTGTCGTCGTCTTTTGCCGCAAGCATGAGGCCCGAGGTATCGCGATCTAAACGATGCACGATGCCGGGGCGGTCCTCACCCTGCACGGTACCCAGATGGTCAATGCCGCAGTGGTAGACCAGAGCGTTCGCAAGCGTGCCGCTCTCGTGGCCATGGGCGGGATGGCACACCAGGCCGCGCTGCTTGGAGAGCACGATGAGGTAGTCGTCCTCGTAACGGATATCGAGGGGGATGGCCTCGGGAATCACATCAGTGGGATCATGCGGCTCGGGCAGGTCGACCGAGATGCGGTCACCGGAGCGCACAGCATATTTTTTTGATAGGCAGGTCTCGCCGTTCACGATTACGGCGCCGCCCTCGATCAGATGCGCGCAGGCAGAGCGCGTGGGGCAGCCGTCGTTGGCACCCAGAAAGGCGTCGAGACGCTGGCCAGAGCAATCGTCGGCAACAAGAATATGGATGTCGGCCATTAACGCTCATTCCTTTCGCGAATCTTGCGGGCACGCTCCCCACGCTGCTTGGCTTTGCGCTTGGCGCGGGCCTCATCACGGGCATTGAGCTCGGCAGTCGCATCAACTTCGCGGGCCGCAGGGCTCAAGAACATGTAGCCGATGAGGGCAAGCACGACGCCTACGGTGATGCCGATATCGGCCACGTTAAAGACGGGGAAGTCGATGAAGGTGGTGGCGATAAAATCGGTCACGAAGCCAAAGGCGAGGCGGTCGATCGCGTTACCGATGGCGCCGCCCGCAACCATAGCCATGCCCACAACCTCAAGACGAGCGAGCTGAGACGCACGGAGCAAGTACACGGCAATGGCGACAATGACCGCAAGCGCCAGCACAGCAAACGCTATGCCATGCCCCTCGCCCATGCTAAAGGCAGCACCGATGTTGCGCACGAAAAGGAAGTCGATCACACCAGGGATAACAGTCATATGCAGAGCATCGCCCACGGCACGAACAGCAAGCTTGGTCAGCTGGTCAACAAGCAGAACAATGAGCGCTACCCCACCAGCAACACCTAACCGCCAACGCAAAGGCGGCGTCATATCCGCAGAATGACCCAAAGAAATCCCCTACCCTCAAGAACATCGAATACGTTTAACGCAAATTAATATCTTATATTGACCAACAAGGAAATAGCCGACGATTCGTTACCGACAGCGAAAACCCGCCAGAGCGAGCAAGGTGCCTTGAAGCAAGGCGGCATAGACCTTATGGTCATGCCGCCGAAGCTGAAAGGCAGATTGCCGCTCTGGCGGGTTTGCAGCGTCAACCGGTTACGTGGTTTGGTAAAACCGCATAACTAGAGCGCATCAGCACAGCGCTTGCAGATGTGAGCGTGGCCGTTGTACTCGCCGACGGTGGTGCGATAGTTCCAGCAACGGTCGCAGCACTCGCCCTCGGCTGCCTCGATGGCAACGGAGAGTTCCTCGCCCTGGGTCAGCTCAACATCGGAAACGATGTAGAACTCGGCCAGGTCGACGGCCTTATCACCGGTCAGCAGCGCGTACATCTCGGCGGGAACGACCGCCTTGACGCGGACCTGCTGGCTCTTGGTGAAGGTACCGGCGGAGCGGGCATCCTCAAGGGCCTTGGTCACGGCGCTACGGAGCTCGAGTGAAGCCTCGAGCACGCCCTCAAACTCATTGGCCTCGTCGAACGTGATGGGCGACTTGTACCAATCGAGCAGCGCGGCGTACTTCTGGTGATCGACGCAGCCGGCGGGCGCATAGGCCATGGCCTCGTCGACCGTGTAGGACAGGATCGGCTGAAGGTCGCGCATGAGCATCGAGAAGAGCTCGGCCAGCACGGTCTGGGCGCTGCGGCGCTCGAGCGAGCCGGGCTTCTCACAGTACAGACGGTCCTTCAGGGCGTCGAGATACACGTTGGAGAGCTCGGTAACCACGAAGTCGTAGAGCGCACGGTAAGCGCGCGGGAACTCGTAGCAAGAGTAAGCGTCGTCGACCTCGGCCTGGACCTGGGTCAGACGGGCAACCATGAGCTTGTCGAGCGGCAACAGGTCGGCAAAGGCGACGCCGTCGGTCTCGGGCTCAAACTGGCCCTCGAGCTCGGAGAGCAGGAAGCGCAGCGTGTTGCGGAAACGACGGTAGGCATCGGACGTACGAGCGAGGATCTCGTGGTCGATGGAAACGTCGGAGCTGGTATCGACAGATGCAACCCACAGACGGATGATGTCGGCACCCATCTCGTCACAGACCTTGTTGGGGTCGATGACGTTACCGAGCGACTTGGACATCTTGCGGCCCTGGCCGTCGAGGGTGAAGCCTTGAGAGACGACCGCCTTGTACGGGGCGTGGCCGTTGGCGCCCACCGAGGTGAGCAGCGAGCTCTGGAACCAACCGCGGTGCTGGTCGGAGCCCTCGAGATACACGTCCGCCGGATACTCCAGCTCGGGACGGTACTCGCAGACGGCCTTCCAAGACACGCCGGAATCCCACCACACGTCGAGGATGTCCTTATCGGCCTTGAGGTGATGGCCGCCGCACTTGGGGCAGACGCAGGCCTCGCCCAGGTAGCTCTCGGGAGCGTCGGTGAACCAGGCGTCGGAGCCCTTCTCGTGGAAGAGCTTGATGACGGCGTCGAGAGTAGCGTCGTTCATGACCTTCTCGCCGCAGTCGGCGCAGGTGTAGCTGGGGATAGGCACGCCCCAGTTGCGCTGACGGCTGATGCACCAGTCGGGACGCTGCTCGACCATGGCGCCAATGCGGTTAGCCGCGTGGGCCGGATACCACTTGACGTTCTCGCGGACCTCTTTACCAGCCTGCTCGCGCAAACCGGTCTTGTCCATCGAGACAAACCACTGGTCGGTAGCACGGAAGAGCACCGGATGCTTGCAGCGCCAGCAGTGCGGATAGCTGTGCGTGATCTTCTTCTCGAGGACCAGGGTGCCACGCTCGCGCAGGAACTCGATGATGTGCGGGTTGGCCTCATCGGTGTCCATACCGCTGAAGGGGCCACCGGTACCAAACTCCTCGCCGGTGTAGAACTTGCCGTCGTCATCGACCGGCATGCAGATGTCGGTAATGCCCTCCTTGAGGCAGGCAAAGTAGTCGTCGACGCCGTGGCCGGGCGAGTTGTGGACGATACCGGTACCGTCATCGACACCGACGTAATCGGCCAGCAGCGCCACGCCCTCAACACCGTCAAAGATCGGCTGCTTGTAGTGGATGTGATGGAAGGTCTCGGCGGGAACCACATAGGGCTTACCGTCGACCATAACCGGGGTGTACTCCCAACCAAACTCCTCGCAGCACTTGGGAGCCAGGTCCTCGAGCATGACCTCGGCACGACCCTCGTGCTCAACGGCGACATAGGCGGCGCCGGGCTTAAGGGAAACGGCCTGGTCGGAGGGGATGGTCCACGGCGTGGTCGTCCAAATGATAAAGTCAACCGGGCCGTCGAAGTTCTCGAGGCCGGCGGGCTTGGAGGTCATCTCAAAGCGCACGAAGATGGACGGGCTCGTCTCATCGGAGTACTCGATCTCAGCCTCGGCCAGCGCGGTGTGGCAGTGCTTGCACCAGTGAACCGGCTTGTGGCCGCGATAAATCATGCCCTTATCGAACATGGCCTTGAAGACCTCGATGTCGGCGGCATCGTGCTGGTGATAGAGCGTCAGATACGGGTTGTCCCAGTCGCCGAGCACGCCCAGACGGCGGAAGCCGGCCTTCTGAAGCTCGATGTTCTCGACAGCGAACTCGTTGCAGAGCTCACGGATCTTGGCCGTGGGGGTCTGGTTGAACTTCTCGGTGCCGAGCTTCTCCTCGACCTTATGCTCGATCGGCTGACCATGGCAGTCCCAACCGGGGACATAGGGAACCTCATAGCCCTGCATCATCCAGTAGCGGTTGATCATGTCCTTGGAGATCTTGTTCATGGCATGGCCGATGTGGATCGGACCGTTGGCGTACGGAGGACCGTCGTGCAGCACGAACTTCTTGAGACCCTCGTTCTTCTTCAGAACCTGCTCGTAGACCTTGTTGTCCTGCCAGTCCTTGAGTCGCTTGGGCTCGGACTTGGAAAGACCGGCACGCATGGGAAAACCGGTCTTGGGCAGATTCATCGTCTGCTTGTACTCGTTTGCCACGGTACCCCTTTCATGTCGTGGGCGCGCACGCCCGTTGGGCACCAAAAAAGCGCCCGTCCCTACAAGCTGGGACGAAGCGCCACAAAACGGGCAGCCTGCCCGTAAAAGCTCTTCGCTTAACCACCCAGCTTAGATGCCCTCGCCCGCATATTCGCGCGCTCGCATCCGTTACTCGGCTGGCCTGTATCGACGACCATCTCGGCGATGTCTACTAAGACGAACCTGCACGGCACGTCCGTTGGGACCGCAGCTCCGGGGTGATTTTCATCGGTCGCATGCACGGGTTCTCAGCGCTCCCCGCTCTCTGTAGCATGCGGACGGCCGACTAGTCGTCCCCATCAACGCTTATGCGGAGTATGCTAGCACGTTCCGCGCCGGCGAAAAACCCTCAACACTGGTTTTATACGTTCGAAATTTCTCGCTATTACAGCCCTTCTCTAGGAGCAAAATACCTGAAAGCACTTTATCGAACGAAAGAAGGTTGCTATGCGCACGATTGGAATGAGCGACTACACCGTTGGCGAGGATTGCTTTACCGAGCTGCCAACCGCACTGGCGGAGTACGGCGCGAAGAAAGTCGCCATCATTGGCGGCAAGCGAGCCCTGGCTGCGGCGCTGCCGGGAATCGAGGCGGCACTTGAAGGTACCGATGTCGAGGTCCTGGAGACGCGCGTCTATGGAACCAACAGTACGCGTGCCAATATCGCCAAGGTCGTGAACTCCCCTGCCTGCCAGGAAGCTGACGTGCTTATCGCATGCGGCGGCGGCAAGGCGCTCGACACCGTGAAGACCGCAGCAATCGAGCTCAAGAAGATCGTCTTTACCGTGCCTACAATATGCTCCAACTGCTCGGCCGCGACCGCCATTGCCGTTGTCTACAACGACGACGGCTCGCTCGAGGGCTATTCGTACCCCAACCGCCCTGCGCACATCTTCATCAACCCCAAGATCATCGCCGAGGCGCCAGCGGAGTACTTCTGGGCCGGCGTGGGCGATGCCCTGTCCAAGCAGCCCGAGGTCGAGTACGCCACGAGCGCCGGCAACTTGGAGCACACGGCAGGCCTTGGCCTGGCACTCGCCCACACCTGCTCCGAGCCGCTGTTTACATACGGCGTTCAGGGTCTTGAGGACGTGCGCCAGAACCTGTCAAGCGAGGCCGTCAAACAAATCGCGCTCGACATCGTGGTCAACACGGGCTACGTCTCCAACCTGACCAACCAGAACGATTACTACTACAACTCGAGCGTGGCGCACGCATTCTACAACGCCACCTGCAGCATTCCGCGTGAGGGCACCTACCTGCACGGCGAGGTCGTGAGCCTGGGCGTGCTCGTGCTGTTTGCCTATACGGGAGACACCGAGAACCTTGAGCGCTACGCCGCCTTTAACAAGCAGATGGGGCTGCCCGTGACGCTTGAGCAGGTCGGCCTTACCGAGGCCGACATCCCGGCGCTGTGTGAGTATGCCCACGCCACCAACGAGTGGAAGCAGGGTAACCCGGAGCCCTTCACCGACGAGAAGTTCGCCGCCGCCATCAAGGCCGCCAACGCCTACGGCCACTCTATCCTGGCCTAACCGACCAAAACCGCCACAAAGGGGACAGTACCTTTGTGGCGGTTTTTTATTGCTGTAACATGCTCGAGTCGAATTCGCTTGCCGGGATCACGCGGTAGCCGTGGCGCAGGAGCAGGTCAACGAAGACACCGTTACCCGTTGTGAGCGTGCCGCTGAAGGATCCGTCGTAGATATGGCCCACGCCACACGACGGACTGCGATCCTGCAAGACGCACGCAGTAATCTCGGACGGGCCGCCCGCTTGCTCGCACATATCGAGCGCACGTTGAGCGCCTAGACGAAACTCGCGATCGACTGAGGTACCCTCGCAGGTACGGACCTCGCCATTCACAATCTCGGACGGCTTGCGCGGCGTGGGCAGGCCGCCAAAGACCTCGGGGCACACCAACAAGACCTCAGTCCCCGTGCGTTCGCAGGCCTCGACCAACGCGCGATGATAGTTGTCGAGCCCGTTATACTTGCAGCTCTCGCCCATCAAGCAGGCGCTCACCACGATCTTCATTTCCATCCCTCTCAAGCAAAACGCCCCATTTGAGAAAGCTGCTCAAATGGGGCGTCGGCGTTTACTGGCTCGACCGCGGCTTTACTGTTGCTTGGGCATCAGCGGATTCTCGCGCGTGAGGAGGTTCATGAACTCCTCACCCGTGATGGTCTCCTTCTTGTACAGATAACGAGCCAGCTCATGGAGCTTGAACTTGTTCTCCTTGAGGATCTGCAGGGCGCGATCGTGCGCATCCTCAATCAGCTTAGCGACAATCGCGTCCACACGCTCGGCCGTACCAGGGGCGCAGGTGAGCGACGTGTCCTGATTGAGATACGCGTTCTGCACGGTACCGAGCGCCATCATGCCAAACTCGTCGGACATACCAAAGCGCGTCACCATGTTGCGGGCGAGCTTGGTGGCCTGTTCGATATCGTTGGCGGCACCGGTCGTCATCTCGCCAAAGATGAGTTCCTCGGCCGCACGGCCGCCGCAGTAGACGGCAAGCTTGTCCAAGACCTCCTGGCGTGTCGTCAGGAAGCGCTCGTCCTCCTCGACCTGCATGGTATAGCCAAGAGCACCGCTCGTGCGCGGCACGATGGTGATCTTGGTAACCGGCGCGGAACCCTTTTGGCGGGCAGCGACGATGGCATGACCGATCTCGTGGTAGGAAACGACCTGCTTCTCATGGTCGGAAAGCACCGTGGACTTACGCTGTTGGCCGGCAATGACGACCTCCACCGACTCCTCGAAGTCATCCTGGGTTGCACGCTTGCGACCCTCGCGAACGGCGCGCAGGGCGCCCTCGTTGATGATATTGGCCAGGTCGGCGCCCGAGGCACCGGGCGTGGCGCGGGCAATCGCGGTCAGATCGATCGGCGGCTCGGTCTTCACACTCTTGGCGTGAAGCTCGAGGATGTTCTTACGACCGGTCAGATCGGGCAACTCGACGGGAATGCGGCGGTCAAAACGACCGGGGCGCAGCAGCGCCGGATCGAGACTGTCGGGGCGGTTGGTTGCGGCAAGGACAACGATACCCTTGTGGTTATCGAAGCCATCCATCTCGGTCAGCAACTGATTGAGCGTCTGCTCGCGCTCGTCGTTGCCGCTAAAGCCGCCGCCATCACGCTTCTTACCGATGGTATCGATCTCATCGATAAAGACGATACACGGGGCCTTTTCCTTGGCCTGCTTAAACAGGTCACGAACCTTTGCAGCGCCGCGACCAACAAACATCTCAACGAACTCAGAGCCCGAAATACTAAAGAACGGAACACCGGCCTCGCCGGCAACAGCCTTGGCAAGCAGGGTCTTACCGGTACCCGGAGGGCCAACAAGGAGAGCACCGCGCGGCAGCTTGGCGCCGATCTCCTCGTAGCGCTGCGGCTTCTCCAGAAAGTCGACGACCTCCTTGAGAGACTCCTTGGCCTCTTCCTGGCCGGCGACGTCCTTAAAGGTCACGCCCACGTCCTTGGAGGCGATCACGCGCGCGCCGGACTTACCCAGTCCGCCGCCGCCAAAACCGCCGCCGCCAAAGTTCATCGACGGGCCGTCATCGCCCATAGCCTTCTTCATGCGGCGGTTGAGCCACCAACCGATGAGGAAGAAAATCGCCATGGGAAGAATGAGTGTGAGCAGGTAGTAGGTCATCAAACCCGAGTTTTTATCGGGAACGACCGACTCCAGGGACGCACCAGATTCAAGCACGCGATCGGTAAAGCCCGCATCATTCGGCACACCGGTCGTCTTGTAGGCGATGTTCTCGTCCTCGCCCTTCTTGGTGTAATAAATCGTGTAATCGTCCGTGTTGTACTCGACCTTGTCGACACTCTTCTTGTCGAGCGCTTTGACAAACGTCGAGTAATCGGTCTTCGTAATCTGCTGCGTGTGACCGATGTTAGGGAACAGAACGGTCGAGAGCACGAGGTAGACGACGAAGGCGATGAGCACGTAGAGAATCATATTCCGTCTACGTTTGTTGTCATCCATCTCCATCTGCTTGAACTCCATCTACTGGGGTTGATAATGCTAACTAGAATACCCAACCCGGCCGGCGATAAACCGACGCCGGGCACGAAAGGACATAGATGGCATCACTCGAAGTCGGCAAGGTTCAGATCTATACCGGCGACGGCAAGGGCAAAACCACGGCTGCGCTGGGATTGGCGATGCGCGCCACAGGTTATGGGCTCGACGTACTCATGCTGCAGTTTGCCAAGAAGCTGCACTGCGCAGAACACGATGCCGCGCCGCGCCTGGGGCTGCGTATTGTGCAGGCCGATCGCGACACGCCCGAGGCTTGCGCCGCACAGATCATGGAGCTTGCGCGCGAGCAGATTTCGCAAGTTGACGTGCTCATTCTGGACGAACTCGGCGAAGCGATGCGCCGTGGCTTTGTGACGCGCGAGGATGTGGAGGGGTTGATCGCGCTGAATCCTGCCACCACGGAACTCGTGCTCACCGGCCGCGGATTGCTGCCCCTCGCCGACCTTGCCGACCTAGTAACCGAAATGCGCCCCGTAAAACACTACTTCGACGAAGGTCTCCTAGCCCGCCAAGGCATCGAATACTAATTGATTCGAAGGGGACGGAGGAAAACGGATCATCGACATCACGACGGAGAGCAATGATCCGTTTTTCTCCGTCCCAAGGGATCATTAGGCGGTGGCGCGGCCGAGCCAGTTGCCGCTGTGGTGGTAGATGGTGAACATGGTTGCGGTGATGAACCAGGTTACGGGGTAAACCAGCAGCAGGTGCTCAAGCGACGGATCGAAGGGCATGATCGCAAACACCCAGATCACCCTGAGCACGACGGTGCCAAAAATCGTGAGCAGCATGGGCTGCAAGCTCACGCCGGCACCGCGAATGGAGCCCGACGCGTTTTCGATAATCGAGAAGATCGCGTAAAACGGCGCGATGAAATGAAGAATCGTCGTGGTGTACGCCGAAATCGAAGCATCGTCGACAAACAAACGCGACAGCGAACCCGAGAACACCAGCAGCACGGCAGACAGGCCACCAATGAGCATAAACGACAGCACGAGCGACGTATGGTAGCCCTTGCGCATGCGCTCGTAATTGCGCGCGCCAAAGTTCTGCGCCGAGAACGTAGTGATCGATACGCCGAGCGCCTCGGTCACCATCCAGATAATGCCATCCAGGCGCCCAGATAGACCCCACGCCGTGGTGACATCGGCGCCAAACGAATTAACCGACACCTGGATCAACACGTTCGAGATCGAATAGGCAGCCGATTGAAAACCGAGTGGCAGACCACACGAGATCATACTCTTGCAAATACCGCGATCGATGCCGAGCTTAGACAGCGAAAGACGCCATGCACCCGGAGCGCGCATCATGCGAAACACGATCATCGTTGCATTGGAGCAAATGGTCAGCGCCACTGCGATGCCGCAGCCCAACGCCTCCATATGCAACACAGCGACAAAGATGATATCCAGCACCACGTTAACCAGGCAGCCAGAGGCAATGATCACGGCGGGGCCGCGTGTGTCGCCCACGGCACGCAGCAGTGCGGTTCCCATATTAAGCAGCAGTGCCGCAACCATCGCGGCAAAATAACAGCGAGCATAGGCCACGCCCTCGGCCAATAGTTCATGCGGCGTGTTCATAAGCACCAGCATGGGCTCAACGAACACTATGCCAAGAATCGAGAAAACGATACCGCCCACCAGCGCGAGCGTCATGGCTGTATGGACCGAACGGCTCAGACGCTCTTCATCGTGCTGGCCAAAAAACTGACCCGTGATAACGGCACAACCAGCGCCAACGCCAACGCAAAAGCCAATGCAGAGCTCGGTGAGGACCATCGTGGCCTGAATGCCGCCCAGCGCGAGCTTGCCGCCAAACTGACCGACAATATAGGTACCGATAAGCGTGTAGGTCTGCTGAAAAAACGAACTAAAAAAGATGGGAACGCACAGCGACAGTAGCTGTTGCCAAATGACACCCTGCGTTACATCGATAGCCGTAGATTTCTTAGCCACACGCCCTCCCCGCCAGCGTACGTCAAACAACAAAACGGCATTTTAAGACCAAAGCCAATAGCAGCTTAGCACCGACCGGCGTCGACCGAAACACCCCGAATAAGAGCGCAGTGCGGAATATCTGCCTAGTGATACAAACCCGGCTGGTAGTGGTACTCGTTGCTCACGTGCGGGCACAGCTGCCAAAAGGCGACGGCACTCGCCGCGGCCACGTTGAGCGAATCGACCCCGTGCGCCATCGGAATGCGCACGGCGCGGTCACAGCCGGCAATAGTTTTAACGCCCAAGCCGGCACCTTCGGTGCCCATAAAAATCGCCAAGCGATCAATCTTCTGCAGCACAGGATCATCAAGTGAAACAGAGTCGTCCGTCAACGCCATAGCGGCACACGAAAAGCCGGCATCATGAAGCGCGGCCAGGCCATCATGCGGCCACACGCGCGCCTCACTGCCAATGCGCGTCCACGGTACCTGAAACACGGTGCCCATGCTCACGCGGGCCGAGCGACGGTACAGCGGGTCGCAGCACGTCGGGCTGACCAAAATACCGTCAACGTTCAATGCGGCAGCCGAGCGGAAAATCGCGCCAACATTGGTGTGATCGACAATACCCTCGAGCACGCACACGCGCACCGGACGATCCCCCGCCGCCTCAACGACACCGCCCAAGAACTCATCGACCGGAATCTGACGCGGGCGACGAAACGCCGCGAGCGCACCACGCGTCACATTAAAACCCGTCAGCTGCTCCATGAGCTCCATGGAGGCAACGAACACAGGAACCGGACCCGCGCCCTCGCGCACAACCAGGCGCTCGAACAGCGGCATCATCTGGTCGAGCCAGCGTTCGCCCAAAAGAAAGCTCACCGGCTGGTATCCGGCGCGCACCGCGCGCTCGATAACCTTGGCACTCTCGGCGATAAAGATGCCCTTTTGCGGCTCCAACACGCAGCGCAACTCGCGCTCGGTCAGTCGCACGTAGGCATCGAGGTGCTCGTCCTCGAGCGAATCAATTCGCAGTACCTCAACGGCATCAGTCATAGCAGCCAGCCCGCACCCTTCTTTACAGCACATCTATACCAAACGAGGCGACGCTAAGCGCCGCCCCATGCATTCAAACAACCCGATGATACCGTTCACGCCAGACGATTTATGCCTCAACGCGACGATACGTCACGAACTCATAATCGACACCCTCGTCGCCCTCGCCCGAGGCAATCGTGGCAACACCGCCACGTCGTGCAATCTCCCACGCGGGATCAGCATCCAGATCGGGAAAGTACGTATCCACGTCATGCACGCAATGGTTATGCGTAACCTCGGCCTCCACGCAGTACGGCAAAAACTGCCGATACACCTCGCCGCCGCCGATCACCCACGCAACGGGTTCATCGGCTACCGCGGCGAGCGCTTCGTCAACGCTATGCACCACGTCGACACCCTCGGCAGAAAGGCTCTCGTCGCGGGTGAGCACGATATTGCGGCGATTCTTGAGCGGTCGTCCGCCGGGAAAACTCAGAAGTGTCTTGCGTCCCATAATGACCGGGCAACCTTTGGTGCACGCTACAAAATGGCGCATATCGGAGCGATTGGACACGACCATGTCACCCTCGCAGCCAATGCCCCAGTCATCGCACACAGCGACAATGGCAGAAAGCTTACACGTCATGCGCGTCACCTACACCGCAATGGGGATGTTCTTGACCTGCGGGCCGTGCTCATAGCCCTCAACAATCAGATCATCGGTCGTAAACGCGTAGAAATCATGCACATCGGGGTTGAGCGTTACCTTGGGAGCCGCAAACTGCGGACGCTCGATAAGCTCGCGGACGATATCGACATGACGGTCGTAAATGTGGGCATCGGCAATCACATGCAGCAGCTCGCCAGCGATCATATCGACCGACTGCGCCACCATCATGAGCAGAATGGCGTACTGACACACATTCCAGTTGTTCGCGGCCAAAATATCCTGGCTGCGCTGGTTGAGAATCATGTTGAGCGTCGGCTTGTCGTCCTGCGGGCGCTGCGTGACGTTATAGGTCACGCCGTAGGCGCACGGATACAGGTGCATCTCGGACAGATCGCTAAACACGTACGTATTGGTCATAATGCGGCGACTATACGGCGTGTGCTTAAGGTCGTACAGCACACGGTCCATCTGGTCGAAGTCGCCCTCGGCGTAATGGCTCTTCTGACCAATCTGATAGCCGTAGGCTTTACCGATGGAACCGGTCTCATCGGCCCACTCATCCCAGATATGGCTGTTGAGATCATGCACGTTATTGGATTTCTTTTGATAGATCCACAGAATCTCGTCCATGGCAGACTTAAGCGCCGTACGACGCAGGGTGAGCGCGGGGAACTCCTCGCGCAGATCATAGCGCGCCGTGACGCCAAAGTTTTTAATGGTATAGGCAGGGGTGCCGTCCTCCCACACCGGACGGACCTTTTGGCCCTCGGTGGTGGTGCCATGGTCCAAAATATCGCGGCACATGGTTACAAACTGCTGATCAGCTTTACTCATTGACCCTCCTGTCAGTCGCCTATAAGCGAGATTTATTGTAGCCCAGGCGCACGTGGCCCCACAGCCCAAACATAAGCCCTCACTTTCTGACATATGCCAGAAATTCATTGCGAAAATCCGCATGTTCGTTATTCTATTGTTGACATATGTCAGAATTGGAGAGTGTATGGCAGGAAGACGCGAAAAAATGCGCCGCGTTGGGATCATCCCTGAATATCGCGGCTTTACCCCTGACGGCCTTGCCAGCGGAGACGCCATCGTCATGACGGTCGACGAGCTCGAGGTGCTGCGCCTGTGCGACTTGGAAGGCCTTAACCAAGAGGCAGTCGCCCAGTGCATGGGAATTGCCCGCGCCACGGTGGCGTCAATCTGCAGCCGCTCGCATCGCAAGGTGGCAAACGCGCTGGTCAATGGACGGGCGATCGTCATCGAAGGCGGCAATATCGCATACTCCTCCATCACCACGACAACGGCCGCATGGCCAGCAAAGGAGGTCGACACCATGAGGGTGGCAACGACGTACGACAACGGCAACATCTTTATGCACTTTGGCCGCAGCGAGCAGTTCAAGATCTACGACATTCAGGACGGCAAGGTGCTCAACAAGCAGGTCGTGGGCACCGGCGGCACCGGTCACGGCGCCCTGGCGGGTCTGCTTGCCAACGGCGGCGTGGACACGCTCATCTGCGGCGGCATCGGCGGTGGCGCTATCAACGCGCTTGCTCAAGCCGGCATCACGGTATACGCAGGTGCCCAGGGCAGCTGCGACGCTTGCGTCGAGGCCCTCATTGCCGGCACGCTCGCGCAGACCGGCGAGGCCACCTGCGACTGCCATGGCCACGACCACGAGCACATCCATGAGCACGGCGGATCCTGCGGTTGCCACGGCCATCACGAGAACGAGGGTCACGAGGGCTGCAGCTGCCACTAACAGCAGGCAATCGATGCCATCACGCGTCTGCTCACACAACATATAACGCACCAACGACGAAGGCCGCCTGGAATACCATCCAAGCGGCCTTCGCCATACACGACTCTACCAGTCGTTACTTCTTATTACGCATTTGCGCTTCCATCTGGCGCAGCAGGTCCATATCGGACTTGGGGCCGCCCGTTCCCAGGCCGCCCATGCCGCCCAGGCCCATGGCATCCAGACCGGGAATATTGGGCATGCGCATCTTTTTGCCCTTCTTACCCTTTTTGCCCTTTTTGCCGCCGGCCTGTGCCTGATTGGCCATCGTGCGCATGCGGCCCATCATCTTGTTCATCTCGCCCCACTGCTTCATAAGGCTGTTGACCTCGGTGGGGGTCACGCCGGCGCCCTTGGCAATGCGGGCACGGCGCTGGCCGTTGATGATGGAGGGACGCAGGCGCTCCTCCTTGGTCATCGACATGATGATGGCCTCGTTCTTATCGAAGATACCTTCGTCCAGGTTGCCACCCATCTGGTTGAGCGCACGCTGGCCACCGGGGAGCATGCCCAGAATGCCCTTCATGCCGCCCATCTTCTTGACGGCCTTCATCTGGTCGAGCATGTCGTTCATGGTGAAGCCCTCGCGCAGCATGCGCTCGGCAGCCTCGAGCTGCTCAGCGTCGGCCGCCTCCTGGGCCTTCTCGATAATGCCGACAACATCGCCCATGCCCAAGATTCGCTTGGCCATACGATCAGGATAGAACGGCTCCAGCGAATCGGGTTTCTCGCCCATGCTCACGAACTTGATGGGCTTACCGGTCACCTGGCGCACGGAAAGTGCGCCGCCGCCACGGGCGTCGCCGTCGAGCTTGGAGATGATCACGCCGTCAAAGTCGGTGCGCTCGGCGAAGGTCGAGACGACGTTGACGATATCCTGGCCGGTCATGGCATCGACGACCATCAGCACCTGATCGGGCTTGACGGCCTTCTTGATGTCCACGGCCTCCTGCATCATCTGCTCGTCGATCTGCAAACGACCGGCGGTATCGACGATGACCACGTCACGCAGGTGGTCGACGGCCTCCTGAATGGCGCCCTTGGCGATGTCGACCGGGTGCGCACCGTCGCCTCGGAAGACCGGGACACCGATCTCTCCGCCGAGCGTGGCAAGCTGGTCGGCAGCGGCGGGACGGTAGACGTCGCACGCGGCGAGCAGCGGCGAGCGGCCCTGCTTCTTGAGCAGGTAGGCCAGCTTTACGGCCGCCGTGGTCTTACCGGAACCCTGCAGGCCCACGAGCATGATGACATTGGGAATGCGGTTACTAAAGACGAGCTTGCTCTCTGTGGAGCCGAGCATCTCGGTGAGCTCGTCGAGCACGATCTTGACGACGTTTTGTGCTGGCGACAGCGACTCCATGACCTCGGCGGTCATGCAGCGCTCCTTGGTCTTGGCGACGAACTCCTTGACGACCTTGAAGTTGACGTCGGCTTCGAGCAGCGCCATGCGAATGTCGCGCATAGCCGAGGTGATATCGGCCTCGGTCAGCTTGCCCTTGCCGCGCAGGCGGTCAAATGTGTCGTTGAGGCGATCGCTCAGGGAATCAAACACTAGTCACTCCTTAATTGGACTCGCCCACCAGGGCGCGGCAGAAATCTTTGGCATTGAACTCCTGCAGGTCATCGACCTGCTCGCCCACGCCCACGCGCAGGATCGGGAGCTTGAGCTTCTCGGCCACGGCCATGGCGATACCGCCCTTAGCCGTGCCGTCGAGCTTAGTCATGATAATACCGTCCAGGCCCAGCGCCTCGTTAAACTCGAGCGCCTGGTTCAGACCGTTCTGACCAGTGGCGGCATCGATCACGAGCACGACCGAGACCGGCATGGGACCGGCGGCCATATTGGCGGCGCGCTTACGCGTCACGTTGACCACCTTGGCAAGCTCGCGCATGAGCTCGGGGCTCGTGTGCAGACGGCCGGCGGTATCGATAAGCACCAGGTCGCTGCCGCGTTTGTCGGCCTCGTCGAGCACGTCATAGCACACGCTTGCCGGGTCGGAGCCGCGGTCGCGCTTGATGACGGGGACGCCAGCGCGCTGGCCCCACACATCGAGCTGCTCGATAGCGGCAGCGCGGAACGTATCGGCAGAGCCGATCACGACGTTCTTGCCGCGGGCGGCCATGGCGCTCGCGATCTTACCGACCGTCGTGGTCTTGCCGGCGCCGTTAATGCCCACAAACAGCACGCAGCTCGGCGTATCGGAGAACGGATCGCGCTCGATGGGCACAAAGTGCTGCTCAAGCTGCTCGGCCAGGGCACGGCGAAGCTGAGGAGCGGTCTTGAGGTTCTTCTTGGCCGCGGCATCGCGCAGGTCATCGGACACCTTGATCGCGACCTCGGCACCCATGTCACCCATAACGAGGGTGTCCTCTAGGTCCTCCCAAAAATCCTCGTCGACCTCGCCGCCAAAGTAAAAGACCTCGTTGAGGGCCTCGCGGCTGCGCTCAAGTCCGCGCGAGAGAGCATCGAAGAATCCCATTATGCATTCACGACCTTTCCGGTTTCGCGATCGAGTTTTTGCGAGACGACGCGACTGACGCCGTCGGCTTGCATCGAGACGCCGTAGAGGACGTCAGCATCCTCCATAGTACGGCGCTGATGCGAGATAACCAAGAGCTGCGTATCGGAACGCAACACATCGAGCGCGCCGATGAGCTTGGACAGGTTGGCGTCGTCGAGCGCCGCCTCGACCTCGTCCAGCACATAGAACGGCACCGTGCGCGTGCGGTACACGGCAAAGAGCAGGGCGAGCGCCGTCAGGCTCTTCTCGCCGCCTGACATGAGCATCATCTTGGTGATGCGCTTGCCGCGCGGCTGCGCCACGACCTCGATACCCGTCTCGGCCGGATGCTCGGGGTCGGTCATCTCAAGATGAGCCTGGCCGCCCGGGAACAGCATTGCGAAGATCTCGCGGAAGTTCGCGTCGACCTTCTCAAACGTCACCAGGAACGCCTTGCGCATCTTGCGATCAATGGCCACCGTGATCTTGGTGAGCGCCTTGCGCGCGCTCTCCAGATCGGCCAGCTGCTCCTCGATGTAGTCGGCGCGGCGCTTGAGCTGCTCGTACTCCTCCATGGCAACTTGGTTCACAGGGCCCAGGTTGTTTATCTGACGCACGAGCTGGTTGAGCTCGCGCTCGGCGGCGTCGCGGTCGGTAGGCGCGGGAAGCATGAGCGCTTCCTCGAGCACCGTCGTGCCATCGGCGGTAATGGCCTTGATGGCAGCCTCGACCTGCACCTCGAGCTTGCCACGCGCGACCTTGAACTCGTTTTGCGTGGCGGAGGCGGTATCGACTCGCTCCTTAGCGCGGGCAACCTCTGCCTTGGCATCCTCGATGGTCTTCTTGAGCGAAGCGGAGTCCGCCTCCTCCAGAGAGGCCTGGTCACGCAGGCGCGCTGCCCAATCCGACGCGCGTTCCAACAGGGCAGAATAGCGTTCGTGCATGGGATCGACGCGCAGGCGCAGCAGCTCGAGCGAACGCGAAGCCTGGCGTGTTCCGCGGATACGACGGTCGATGCCCTCAAGACGATGCTCCAGGTCGGACACGCGGCCCTTCAGCGAACGCAGGCGTTCACTCGTCTGGGCTAGGCGAACCTTGGCGTCGGCGAGCTTGCCGGCAGCCTCGGAATCGTCACGGCGAACGCGGTCGAGTTCGTCGTTGGCCTCGGCAATCTGCAAGCCCAGATCGCTTGCCTGCGCGCGGGCCTCGTCACGCGAACGGGTGAGCTCATCAACCCGCGGGCGCGCAGCGCGAACGGCTTCGGAGGCCTGCTCGCGGCGCTTGGAGATGCGCACACGCTCGACCTCGGCATTGTTGGCGCTTTGCTCCAAGCGGCCGATCTCGGAAAGCAGCGAGCGGTGCTCGCCCTCAAGACGGGCGATCTCGCCGGCGGCATCGCCCTCAGCGGCACGCGCTTCCTCAACGGCCGCATTGGCCTCAACGACCTGGCCTGACACATGCTCAAACACAGCGGCCAGATCGGGCTCCAAGCCCTCCAGCTCGCGAATGCGACGCTTACGCTCCAGAGCACCCGACGCCTCGCCGGCATCGAGGCCCACACGCACCAGGCCGCCACAGCTTACGCGGGCGCCATCGGGAGTCACATAGGTCACACCGTCAACGACTGGTGCCGCCAGCGCGGCAGCCAAGTCATCGACCACGTAATAGCCGCCGAGCAGCGCCTCGACGACGGGTCCGTAGCCTGCGCGCACGGACAGACGATCAACCAGACGGGTACCGGCAGCGCCCTCAGCGGCGGTAGAGCCGCTCACGCCGCGCGCCACCAGCAGCGCCTCGCCCGAGGCCTTCTTCTGGTCCAGAGCGGCACGACCGGCACGCTCAAGCGAGGACGTATCGTCAAACAGCAGCGCATCGATATCGCCGGCGAGCAATTGCTCAACCAGGCCCTCAAGCTCGCGCGGGGCCTCGAGCACGTCGCCCAGACGACCCGAGACATCGTCGCCCAGCGCACCCACCAGACGGCTCACGAGCGGCGAGCTGTCGGCCATGCGGGCATCGAGTTTCTTTTGACTGGCAAGCTCCGAGCGCACCTCGGACAGCTTGTTGCGCGCCTCGCTCTCACGATTACGCAAGTCCTTCAGGGCTGCACGGGCGACCTCGGTGGCCTCACGCGCATCGACCTGAGCCTGGCGCGCTTCCTCAAGAGCACCCTCAAGCTCCTCGGCGCGGTCACGACGGCTCTCAAGCGAGGCCATGACCTCCTCGAGCTGCTCGTCGATCTGCTCCAGGCGCGAGGCATACATGTTGTCCTCGACCTCGGCATTGCTCAAGGAATCCTTCACCTTGGCGAGCTCAAGCGCGGCGTTATCGGCCACGCGCTGCACATCGCGTTGCTCACGCGTAAGCTGCGAAATCTGATTATCGAGCGCCACGCGCCGCTCGTGGAGCTCAGCGGCGGCAGGACCAGCGGCGTCAACATCCTCCTGGGCCTGTATATGCGCACCGGTCACTTCCTCAAGCTGCGCACGCGCGTCCTCAAGCTCCTCGACCACGCGACGACGCTGATGCTCGGAGCTCGAAATCTGCCCGCGCATGTCAGACAGGCGCGACACCATGTTGTGGCCCTTTTCCTCGAGCAAGCGCATGTCGGAGTTAATGCGGCCGACCACATCTTGCATATGACGGCGCTGCTCGCCTAGGTCGCCCACAAAAAGGCCCTTTTCCTCGAGCATAACCTGAAGCTTCTCGAGCTCGCGCTCCTTTTCGCCCAAGCGGTACTGCGCAAGCTCCAGCTCGGCGGCACCTTCCTTGGAGCGGCTCTCCAGGTCGTTCCACTGCGACTGCAGCGAACGAAGCTCGTCGACGGCCAGCATCTGCGTAAGCTCGTTCGCGCGCGAGGACAGCTCTTTGTACTTGCGCGCGCGATCGACCTGACGCTCCAGCGGCCGCAGCTGGCGGGCAATCTCCTTATTGATGTCGCGGGCACGCGTCAGGTGCTCGTCCATCGACTTAATCTTTTTGAGCGCACGCTCCTTGCGGCGCTTGTGCTTGGAGATGCCGGCGGCCTCCTCGATGAGGGCGCGCCGCTCCTCGGGGCGGCTCTGCAAAATGGCGTCGAGCTTGCCCTGGCTAATAATGGAATGAGTATCCTTGCCCAGGCCCGAATCGTGCAGGATGTCCTGAATGTCCATCAGGCGGCACGGACTCGAGTTGATGAGGTACTCGCTTTCGCCCGAGCGATACATGCGACGGGTGATGGCGACTTCGTCAAAATCGACAGGCAGCATATGGTCCGAGTTATCGAGCACCAGCGTGACCTCGGCAACACCCACCGGTTTGCGAGCCGACGAGCCCGAGAAGATGACGTCCTCCATGGCCTGGCCGCGCAGCTGCTTGGCGCTCTGCTCGCCCAGGACCCACAGGATGGAGTCGGAGATGTTCGATTTTCCGGAGCCGTTAGGACCGACGATGACGGTCAGGCCCGGCTCAAATGACATATGGGCGCGGTCGGCAAACGACTTGAACCCTTTGAGCGTGAGGGACTTGAGATACACGGTTCCTCGCTTATACGTGCTTCTTGTTGAGAATCACGCCATTGGTGGTGTAACCCATACGGTCGAGCGCCTCGAGCGCAGCGGCTGCCTCAGCTTCCTTCTTAGAGGAACCGGTGCCGCGACCCTGGCGAATGCCATCGATCAACACCACGGCGGTAAAGGTAGGCGCATGTGCCGGCCCCTCGGAGCCAACCAGCTTATACGCCGGGGGCTCGTGGCCGTCGGCCTGCACGCACTCCTGCAAAAACGACTTGGGGTTCGCGGGGTGCTCGGCACGCTCGGAAGCCAAGTGCGGCTTAAGCGTGCGGTGAATAAACTCCGCCGCGGCATCCCAGCCGGCATCCAGGTACAACGCGCCCACAAGCGACTCATAGACGTTCTCGAGGGCCGAATGCAGGCCGCGCGCACCGGTACCGGTCTCGGAGGCACCAAAGATGATGATGTCGTCGATGCCCAGCTCGTGAGAAACCTCGGACAGCGTAGCGCCCGAGACAAGCGACACCTTCAGGCGCGTGAGCTTGCCCTCGTCAAACTCCGGATAGGACTCAAACAGGGAGCGTGCGACCACAGCGCCCAAAATGGAATCGCCCAAGAACTCAAGGCGCTCATAGCTGGCAGAAACCGGCTGGCCCTCGACTGCCGAGGGATGCGTAAGCGCCGCGCGCAGCAGCACTTTATTATTGAACTCGTGGCCCAGAATTTCCTGGGCGCGCGTAAGTCGTTCAGACAAAGCCAAGACCTAGGCCTCCCTGGCGTTTTCGATAGCGTCGACGGCGTCAGCGACAGAGTTGAGCGAGAGCAGAGTCTCGTCATCGATCTCGAGGTTGAACTCGTCCTCGATAGCCGTAACCAGCTGCAGGCGCTCGAGCGAGTTGGCATCGAGGTCGTCAAAGGTGGTCTCATCGCTAATTTCGGCAACATCGACGCCCAGAACGTCAGCAGCGACCTCGGCGATCTTGTCGAAGATTTCGGAGCGATCCATAGCGCTTCCTCTCATAGTGCATGAATACCAAAAGAATGGTACCGCCCGGGCGGTACCAAGACACGGTTCTGATTCTACCCCACGACGCACGCCCCGAGACGCATAACGCCGCTGTTATAAAACGATGCCGTCCATGGAGTTGGCGACATTCTCGACCAGCCCGGCGCGCACGGCTTCGGCCGCCGCGAGCGTACCGTTTTTAACAGCCTCGACCGAGGTGGCGCCATGGCCGATCAGGACCACGCCGCGCAAGCCCAAAAGAATCGCGCCACCCTTGGCGTCACCAGAGAGCTTGGCCTTTATCTCGCGCATCTGCTTTTTAATGAGCAGCGCGGCGATCTTGGTGCCAAGCGAAGACATAAAGGCACCCTTGAGTTCCTGCAGCAAAAACTTGGCAGCGCCCTCGGTGGCCTTGAGCGCAATATTGCCCGACATGCCATCGGCAACGACGACATCGAAGTTACCGGAGGTGATGTCCGTTCCCTCGCAGTTACCAACAAAGCCGGGAACGGCGGCTTTCATGGCCGGGAAGCAGGCCTTGGTAAAGTTGGAGCCCTTCTCGTCCTCGGTGCCGTTAGCAAGCAGGCCCACGCGGGGATGCTCGATGCCCAGGACGACGCGAGCATAGGCGCTACCCATCTGGGCAAAACGCACCATGTCATCGACCTCGACATCGGGGTTGGCGCCCATATCGCACAGCACCGTCAGACCGCCGGCGCGATTGGGCAGCGCATTGGTCAGACAGGGACGCACCGGCTGCTTCTTACCCTCGGCCATATATCTAAACGGCGTGACGTAGGCGGTCGCAGCGGCGGTCATGGCGCCGGTGGAGCCGGCGGAGAAAAACGCGTCCGCATTTCCCTTCTTGATGGCGCGGCACGACAGCACGATCGAAGACTTGCGTTTGGTCATCACGGCGCGAATGGGATCGTCATCCATGGCGATAACGTCGGGTGCCTCAAGGGCCTCAACACGTGCGTGGGAAGCAGCAAAGGGATTGACGATTTCGGCGGGGCCAGCTGCCAAGACCTCGATATCGGGATCGGCGGCAAGTGCAGCCTCGATACCATCGAGAACAACCTGAGGTTTCTCGTCTCCACCCACAACGTCTACACAAACGCGAACGTTACTCATATACATGCTCCTTATACAAAAATGGCCGACTCATTGAGCCGGCCATTGTGGTTCCATTTGGAACGGCATCGCATCCAGAGTATACCGTTACTCGGTAACGATAACCTCGCGGTCCTTGTAGAAACCGCAGCTGGGGCACACGTGGTGCGGAAGCTTGACAGCGCCGCAACGGGGGCACGTGGACTGAGCCGCAGCCGAGATCTTCATGTTGGCGGAACGACGGGTGTGAGTGCGGATACGACCCTGCTTTTGTTTAGGTACGGGCATAGTGACCTTCCTTATGAACTATCCAGTGTGGCGATTACGCGCAAGTAGCGATACTACCACAGTTTTACTCATCAAGCTTGAGATTCTTCAATGCTGCAAATGGATTTTCCGTGGCAGCGGCCCATTCCGCCTCTACCTGGGCGGCACAATCGCATTGCTCGACGTTGAGATTGCAGCCGCAAGTGGGGCACAGACCGCGGCAATCGGGCTTGCACAGGACAACGAACGGCGTGTCCATGACGACCGCGTCGTTGATGGGCTCACCCAGATCGACGATGCGATCCTCGCCCAGGAGCTCGTAGCCGTCTTCGTAGGCCTCGGGATCCTCGGGCTCCTCAAAGAGATAAAACTCCTCGATCTCGCCGGCGATATCAAACGAGGCGGGCTCCAGGCAACGGTCGCACTCGCCGGTGGCGTGCGCGCGAACCATGCCCGTGAGCAAGACACCGGTACCGGCATTGGTAAAGACAACGTCGTAGTCGATGCCGTCCTGTAGCTGGTACTCCTTCTCGCCCACCGTGTAGGTGGCGACATCGACCTTACCGGTCAGCGGATACGAATCTCCAGGAAACTCGAGCTGCTCGGAAAGATCGACGGTAACGCTCGGGAACTCAGCCATTACCACTGACCATTCTGCTGGGCGGCACCCTCGTTGAGCTGCTGACGGCAACGGGTAACGGTGCCGGTCAGGCTCTTGAGGTTCTCCTCCAGGTGCGTAAAGACCTGCTCTGCGTAGTCCTCGGCAGCATAACGCGTCTCGCGCTCGTACTGCTGGGCACGATCGCGGATGTCGTCGGCCTGCTGCTGCGCAAGGCGGACGATCTCCTGCTCACCGGCAATGGTGAGGGCCTGCTGCTGAGCGTCAGCGATGATGGAATCAGCCTGAGCGGCGGCGGAAGCCATAAGCTCCTCGCGCTCCTTAAGGATACGGCGGGACTTCTGCCACTCCTCGGGATAGCTCATGCGGATCTCGTCGAGGATGTTGAAGAACACGTCGGCGTCGATGACCTTGAACTGAGCGTTCTTGCCGAAAGGCGGCTTGGCTTCCTCGATCAGCCCTTCGAGCTCATCGACCAAGCTGACGATCCTATCGCCAGGAAAATTCTCGCCCGGCATCCGGTCTCCTTTCATAGGTAACATATCATCGTGCTAGTTTACCACATGCCACCAGGCAATAAGAAACGTCACGAAAAGCGATGTTTGAGCGCTTCGACCACGTTGGACGGGACAAACGTCGATACGTCACTACCGAGCGAGGCGATCTGGCGAACAACCGAGCTCGAGATATAGCCGTACTGCGGCGCGCTCATGACAAAGATGGACTCCAGCTCGTTATCCAAGCGATAGTTGAGGTCGGCCTGCTGCAGCTCGTACTCAAAGTCGGTCATGGCGCGCAGGCCCTTGACCACGGCCCCCGCCCCCTGCTCACGAGCGAAGTCGACCAAGAGGCCGGTAAAGGGCAGGACCTCAACGCCGTCGATATCACCGAGCGCCTCGCGGGCCAGCGCCACGCGCTCATCGAGCGTAAACGTGGTGCCCACACCGTTTTTACCCTGCGACTCGGCAACAGCGACGATCACGCTGGGAAAGATGCGGCGGGCGCGGCGGATCACATCGATATGGCCAAACGTGATGGGATCGAAGGTGCCCGGGACGATCACGCGATTGATGGTGTCACTCATGAGCATCCTCCTGAAACGTCGTGGCATCGTTGTTGTCAGCATCGGTGCCGGCGCTATCGCCCTCACCATCGTCATCGCCGACCCAACGAAGCAGGTCGACCGAGGTAATGCCGTAGCGCTTCTCACGTACAGTCTCAAAGTCTGCCGGATGCGCGCCCGCATCGGCGGCGGCATGCTCAAACAGGGCGTAAGCGCCAGACGCAAGCAGACCCTGCTGGGCCAGATTCTGCAGCAGTTCCTCGACCGGCTCGGCACCAAAAGCATAGGGCGGGTCGAGCAGGACCAGATCAAAGGGACCGCCCGGTACGCGACCGCGCGAGGCACTCACCAGCATGTCGCCCGTGACCACGCGCCAACGCGCGCGGTCACGGCAGAGCGACTCGATATTCTTGGTAATGAGCCGCGCGGCGTTGCGATCGATCTCAAACGTCGTGAGCGAGCGGGACCCACGAGAGAGCATCTCTAACCCTAAGGCACCGGAGCCGCCAAAGGCGTCCAGCACGCGGACCTCGTCCAGATCGAAGTCGAATGCCGACATGACCATAGATGCGCACGCCTCGCGTACGCGATCAGTCGTGGGGCGAGTGACATCGCGACCACGGGGCTCCTCGATCTTACGACCGCGCCATTCGCCGCCGATGATTCTCATCCTCCGCTGACCTCCTTAAAAATGTGTCGATAACGCATGGCGACCGCGTTACGCAAGGGACGCGTCGCCACAGAGTCAAGGGTGCAAGCATACCGCAAGAGCTCGACCGCGTCCAAATGGGCCCATTCGATCAGCTCCTCGTCGGCGTCCAGGTCCACAAAGCGCAAGGTCACGCCGCCGTGCTGACGGTAGCCCAGGATTTCGCCCTCGTGGCGTAAACGCAGGTCCATTTGGGCGAGCGTAAAGCCATCCGAAGTTTTTTCGAGCGATTGCAGGCGATCTTGTGCTGCCGACGCGCCGCCGTTGCCCTTGGAGTGCGTCATGACCAGGCACGTGCCCGACACGCTGCCACGGCCCACGCGACCGCGCAGCTGGTGCAGGGCCGCCAAGCCAAAGCGCTCACCGTTCTCGATGACCATGACGGTGGCGTTAGGCACGTCGACGCCCACCTCGACCACCGTGGTCGAGACGAGCACATCGATCTCGCCACGCTTAAAGGCATCGATAACCTGGTCCTTCTCCCCCGCTGGCATGCGGCCGTGAAGGCGCTCGATGGCAAGCCCCGGCAATGCCAGACGAAGGCGGTCGAGCTCGGTCGCCGTATCGTGCAGCGGCACGGGGACGGTTACGCGGCCCTCGTCGTCGCGGGCAATACCGGGCACGTCTTCCAGTTCATCGGCCGAGTCACTCGGCTCCACGAGCGGGCAAATCACGTAGGCCTGCTGACCCTTTTCATGCGCCTCGCGGATGGCGCCATAGGCGAGGTCGCGGCTCGACTCGGTGAGCACGCGTGTCGTCACGCCAGCGCCAGGGACGGGTCGATGGCGGATGATACTCGTGTCCAGATCGCCGTAGACCGAAAGCGCCAGCGTACGCGGGATGGGCGTTGCCGTCATAACGAGCAGATCGGCACCGGGGCCCTTCGCGCGCAGGGCGTTGCGTTGGCCGACGCCAAACCGGTGCTGTTCATCGATGACCACGAGCGACAGATGCTTGAACGTAACGTCATCCGAAAGGACCGCGTGGGTTCCAAAGAGCACATCAAGCTCGCCCGATTCCAGCTGGGAATGGATCCGCTCGCGCTCTGAGGCCGGCGTGGCACCCGTCAGAAGCGCCCAGGACATGCCAGCCTGCGAGAGCAGAGGGCCGGTCTTATCGGCATATTGGCGCGCCAGCACGCCCGTGGGCGCCATAACGCAGGCCTGGGTGCCGCTATCGGCAGCCACAGCCAGCGCGCAGGCAGCAACGGCGGTCTTGCCGGTACCGACATCGCCCAGCAGCAGCCGGTTCATCACGCGCCCGCCATCGCACATATCATGCAGGATGTCTTGGAACGCGGCGTCCTGCTCGTCGCTCAGCGAAAACGGCAGGGCTTGCTTGAGCGCGGCCAGGTGCTCGCCCGCGGTGTGGGCATAGGGCACCACATCGACCAGGCCGCCGTCGTTGCGCAGGCGCAGCGCCAGCTGCAGGTAGAGGCACTCCTCGTAGGCAAGCCGTGCGCGCGCGATGTCGCGCTCAGCCATGCTCGAGGGAAAGTGGATCGAACGCAACGCGCGGGCATTGCTCATGAGCTTCCGCTTTGCGCGCAGCGGCGCGGGAATGGGATCAAAGGGATTGCCGACGACCTCGAGCGCGCCGCTTACGATGCGGCGCATCCACGCCTGGCTCACGCCATCACTCACGTAATGGACCGGCAGGATAGTGCCCGCGGCACGCCCTTCCTCGAGCTTTTCAAAGTGCGGCGAGGCCATCTGTTTAAAGCCGTAGGCAAACTCGACCTTGCCCATCACGGCCAGGCGGTCGCCCTGCTTAAGCTGCTGAGCAATCCAGGGCTGGCGGAAAAAGGCGACCTGCAGCACGCCCGTCTCGTCAACAAGTGAGACCTCAGTCACCTGCATGCGCGGACGCGGCTGCTTTTGGACGATACGGTCGACCGTGGCGACGATGGTGCACACGGTACCGATGGGCGCCATCTCGATAGACCAAGAACGGGTAAAGTCGAGGTATCGATGAGGGATATGGAGAAGGAGGTCCCCCACCGTCCGAATTCCCAGACGGCGAAGGGCCTCCTCACGTTTACCCGAAACATATTTGAGTCGCGCGATATCCTCGTCGAGCGCATTGCTCTGGGCAAAGCGCTCCGAGACGCGCGGCACGGAGCACAGCTCGGACATGGGCAGTTGCCTACTCGATCGAGAAGATCACGGGATAGAGCGGCTGCTCGCCACGATGGGCGTCGATCTCCAGATCGGGCTGAGCCTCCTCGATGGCGTCGACGATCTCCTGGAAGGCCTCATCGGACAGCTCCTCGCCGGCCAGAATCGTCAGCGCGTCGCCCTCCTCTTCCTCCTGCATGCGGTTGATGCAGTCGAGCGTGACCTGTTTCACGTCGGAGCCGACCACGTCGATGGAGCCGGCGATGATACCCATGACGTCACCGGAGTGAATCGGCGAGCCATCAGATGCGCTGGAGTCGCGCACGGCGCGGGTGACCTCGCCATCGCGAACCTCGCTGATGGCGTCGACCATGGCGGCGACGGCGTCCTCGAGCTCGGAATCGGGCAGGACCGCGAACAGCGCGGAGAACGCCTGCGGAACGGTCTTGGTGGGAACAACGGCAACCTTCTTGTCCGTGCAGGCAGAAGCGGCAGCCTCGGCAGCCATGCGGATGTTGCCGTTATTGGGCAGGATGATGACCGAGGTCGCGTTGACCTGGTCCACCGCGCCCAGCAGGTCGGCGGTCGAGGGATTCATAGTCTGGCCACCGGAGACGACCACGTCGACGCCAAGGGACTTGAGGATGTCAGCCTCGCCGGAACCGGCGGCAACGGCGACAAAGCCCAGCGCCTTGGCGGGCTCGGCGGCCTTTTCCTGATCCTCGTGGATCTTGGCGGTACGGTCGTGGGCCTCCATCTCCATGTTGTGGATAAAGACCTCATAGATCTGACCGAGCTGCAGCATGTGCTCGAGCACCAGGTTGGGGGTGTTGGAGTGCACATGGATCTTGTAGTCGGGATAGGCGCCCACGAGCAGCTCACAGTCGCCCATGGAGCCTAGGAACTTAAGGCACTCGTCCTCGTCAAACGGGGCGTCGGCCTTAAAGAGGAACTCGTTGCAGTAGCGGAACTCCGAGCCCTCCCAGTCGTCGTTAGCCTCGATCTCAACACGGCCAAGAGCGGCATCGCGGGCAGAGCCGGCGGAGTCAAACGTGGCGGAGAAATCCTCGACAACGGTGCTGCGGCCGAGCGCGGCGGCAACAAAGTTCTCCAGGAAGATGGCAAAGCCAAAGGCGCCGGAGTCGACCACGCCGTTCTCCTTCAGAACGGGCAGCAGGTCGGGCGTGCGGGCGACAGACTGATAGGCCTCGACAACGATGGCATCGAGCGCGTCCTCGGCCGAGAACTTCTTCTTTTCGCACTCGTCGGCCTTGGTCGAGACATCGCGCAGCACCGTGAGGATCGTGCCCTCGATGGGCTTGCGGACGGCCTGGAAGGCGACCTTGACGGCACGACGGAACGCATAGGCGATGTTGGCGGACGTGATGGGCTCATCGGCAGAGACGAGACCCTCGGCCACACCGCGCAGGATCTGCGAGGTGATGACACCGGAGTTGCCGCGGGCACCCATCAGGGAGCCGTGGGTGATGGCGCCGGCGATGGCCTCCATGTCGGCATCGGCGGGAAGGGCGGAAAGCTCCTTGGTCACCGAGGCGAGCGTGAGCGACATGTTGGTGCCGGTGTCACCGTCGGGTACGGGGAAGACGTTGAGCTTGTTGATCTCCTCGGCCTTGTCGGAAACGGCAGCCGCAGCGATCGGAAAACAGGTGCGAATGGTCTTTGCAATCATGAGTGGTGAAATCTCCGTGTTCGGATGCTAGTTCAGACGGCTCTTGAGCGCGTCGATGTGAATGCCGATCTTAAGGCTGGCGGGATCGATCTGGGCGATCTCCTGCAGGGTGAAGGCAACGGAGCTCGAAAGATTGTGGCAGACAGACTTCATGTTGACGCCGTTCTCGAGCACGACGTGAAGATCGACCGTAAGGCCGTTCTCGTCGGCGGAGACAAGCACGCCCTTGCGGAGGCGCTGACCGGCAAGCAGGCGCACGCTCTCAGCGCCCTGGAGCTGTTCGGCCATACCGACGACGCCATAGCACGTCATCGCGGCATAACCGGCAATATCGGCAATAACGTCGTTCGAGACGCTCAGGCTGCCGTTAATGGTCTCAGACACAAGAATCTCCTTTTCTTGGTGCTCGCGGCACCATGTCGTGGGAGCAATCATTCCAACATTTTACAACGACCGCGCCATGTTAAGGCCATGGGGTTCGCGATTACATCCTCGACACGAAATGTTGATACGGTAACGTTCGCCGCCGGCGATCGCGGCATGAAAAAACCCGCCGCATAAGCGACGGGTTTTAAAACCTGGCTCCCCGGGTAGGACTCGAACCTACAACAGCGCGGTTAACAGCCGCGTGCTCTACCATTGAGCTACCGAGGAATTTAAAAGCCCAGCGAAATGGGCTGAGAAATTCTGGCTCCCCGGGTAGGACTCGAACCTACAACAGCGCGGTTAACAGCCGCGTGCTCTACCATTGAGCTACCGAGGAATTTAAAAGCCCAGCGAAATGGGCTGAGAAATTCTGGCTCCCCGGGTAGGACTCGAACCTACAACAGCGCGGTTAACAGCCGCGTGCT
>CAJMHR010000007.1 GCA_905213265.1 uncultured Collinsella sp. | reverse complement strand
GCAGGGGGCGCTGACGCGGCCCTCCCTCTTACACCACAAAAATTCGCGCGATCTCGAGGCATAATCTCTCCTTTCAAAAACTGAACAGGCAACACCTAAAAGGAGAGAAGGAACGCGAAATACTGAGCCTGTGATCTATATATATCCAATGAACGGCAAAAACAGGCCCAGAACGGCAAAATGGCAAAACGATGTCTGTCCCAAATGAGTGAAAGCACTCATGTAAGTCTGTCCCCAATGAGTGGGGCGATGCAGCAAGCTGATAATTTTAGTTAAAACGCTTCAGTTTATTGAAGCGTTTTAGTGTGCCTTTTAGAGGAATCTGACCGCTCGCCGAATAATTTCTTGCTATCATGCAAGGCGTAGGGTAAATCTCCGATCGCAAGGAGACACAAATGGTGAAAAAGTCACCGGAAAACACTACTCCCGCAATTGTGGACAACGTAGAGGCGCTTGAGGCTAAGCTCGCTCAGATGCGAGAGGCCCAGGCGCTTTTTGCTACGTACACGCAGGAGCAGGTCGACAAGATCTTCTATGAGGCCGCCATGGCCGCCAACAAGGCTCGTATCCCGTTGGCGAAGTTGGCCATCGAGGAGACCGGCCGCGGCGTTCTTGAGGACAAGGTCATCAAGAACCACTACGCCGCAGAGTACATCTACAACGCTTACAAGAACACCAAGACCTGTGGTGTCCTGGAGCGCGACGAGGCTTACGGCATCACCAAGATCGCCGAGCCCATCGGCATCGTGGGCGCCGTCATCCCGACGACCAACCCCACCTCCACCGCGATCTTCAAGACGCTGATCTGCCTGAAGACCCGCAACGCCATCATCATCTCCCCGCACCCGGCAGCCGCCAAGTGCACCATCGCCGCCGCCAAGCTCGTGCTTGACGCTGCCGTCAAGGCCGGCGCCCCCGAGGGCATCATCGGCTGGGTCGATGTCCCCTCCATCGAGCTGACCAACATGGTCATGCGCGACGTCGACATCATCCTCGCCACCGGTGGCCCGGGCATGGTCAAGGCCGCTTACTCCTCGGGCAAGCCCGCCCTGGGCGTTGGCGCCGGTAACACCCCGGTCGTCATCGACGACACCGCCGACGTGCTGCTCGCCGTCAACTCCATCATCCACTCCAAGACCTTCGACAACGGCATGATCTGCGCTTCCGAGCAGTCCGTGACCGTCATCGACACCATCTATGACCAGGTCAAGGCCGAGTTCCAGAAGCGCGGCTGCTACTTCGTCAAGCAGGGTGCCGAGATGGAGGCCCTGCGTGCCGCTATGTTCAAGAACGGCGCTCTCGATCACCGCATCCCCGGCATGGCCGCCGCCAAGATCGCCGAGCTCGCCGGCATCGAGGTTCCCGCCAAGACCAAGATCCTGATCGCCGAGGTCACCTCCACCGACCCCGCCAAGGAGGAGTTCTCCCACGAGAAGCTCTCCCCGGTCCTGGCCATGTACCACGCCAAGGACTTCCAGGAGGCCGTCGACAAGGCCGAGCACCTGGTGCTCGCCGGTGGCCCGGGCCACACCGCCTCTCTGTACGTGCACCCCGCCCAGGCCGAGAAGATCAGCCTGTTCGAGCACGTCATGAAGGCCTGCCGTATCGTCATCAACACCCCGTCCTCGCACGGTGGCATCGGTGACCTGTACAACTTTGGCATGAAGCCGTCTCTGACCCTGGGCTGCGGCTCCTGGGGCGGCAACTCCGTCTCCGAGAACGTTGGGGTGAAGCACTTGATCAACGTTAAGACTGTGGCCGAGCGCCGTGAGAACATGCTGTGGTTCCGCGCTCCCGAGAAGGTCTACTTCAAGAAGGGTTCCACGCCCGTCGCCCTCGACGAGCTGGGCAACGTCATGGGCAAGAAGCGCGCCTTCATCGTCACCGACCAGTTCCTCTTCAAGAATGGCAACACCCGCGCCATCGAGGCCAAGCTCGACGAGATGGGCATCGCCCACGACTGCTTCTACGACGTCGAGCCCGATCCGTCGCTGCAGTGCGCACGTCGCGGCGCCAAGCAGATGGCTCTCTTTGAGCCGGACGTCATCATCGCCGTTGGCGGTGGCTCCGCTATGGACGCCGGCAAGATCATGTGGATGATGTACGAGCACCCCGAGTGCAAGTTTGAGGACATGGCCATGGACTTCATGGACATCCGCAAGCGTATCTTCACCTTCCCCGAGATGGGCAAGAAGGCCTACTTCGTCGCCGTCCCGACCTCTTCGGGTACCGGCTCCGAGTGCACGCCGTTCGCCATCATCACCGACAAGGAGACCGGCATCAAGTGGCCGCTCGCCGACTACGCGCTGCTCCCCAACATGGCTATCGTCGACGCCGACAACTGCATGACCGCCCCGCGCGGCCTGACCGCTGCATCCGGCATCGACGTCATGACCCACGCCATCGAGTCCTACGTCTCCATCATGGCTTCCGACTACACCAAGGGCCTCTCCGAGCGCGCTGCTAAGCTCGTCTTCGAGAACCTGCCCTCCAGCTTCACGAACGGCGCCAAGGACCCGCACGCCCGCGAGGAGATGCACAACGCCTCCTGCATGGCCGGTATGGCCTTCGCCAACGCCTTCCTGGGCCTCAACCACTCCATGGCCCACAAGCTCGGCGCTTTCCATCACCTGCCCCACGGCCTCGCAAACGCTGTCATCCTGACCCGCGTCATGCGCTACAACGCCGCCGAGGCTCCCGTCAAGATGGGTACCTTCTCCCAGTATCCTTACCCCAACGCGCTGCACAACTACGCCGAGATGGCCAAGTACTGCGGCATCGAGGGCAAGGACGACAAGGAGGTCTTCGAGAACTTCATCACGAAGCTCGAGGAGCTCAAGGACTTTATCGGTGTCAAGAAGACCATCGCCGACTACGGTGTTGACGAGCAGTACTTCCTCGACACCCTCGACGAGATGACCGAGCAGGCATTCAACGACCAGTGCACCGGCGCCAACCCGCGCTACCCGCTCATGAGCGAGATCAAGGAGCTCTACCTGGACGCCTACTACGGCCGCGAGCCCCAGGATTACGCCGTCTGCTAGTTTTAGCACGGTTTTTAACGGCGGGGGTGCACGGGTGTTTCACACACCCCCGCCGTCGCTTCTATCGCATCGTTGAAAGGATGCAACCATGCTGCTACCCGATTCCAAGACCGAGCTCGTCCGCCGTGGCAACAAGGTCGTTTACGACCTGGGCGACAAGATCGTCAAGGTCTTTAACGAGACCAAGCCTGTCTCCGACGTGTTCAACGAGGCTTTGAATCTTGCCCGCATCAATGAGTGCGGCATCCGCAGCCCCAAGGCTCTCGAGGTTTCTCAGCTCGAGAACGCCAACGGCTGGGCGCTCGTGACCGAGAAGGTTCCGGGCACCACCCTTGCCGAGAAGATGACTGCCGAGCCCCAGCGCTTTGGTGAGTACCTCGAGATGTTCGTCGACCTCCAGATCGAGATCCACGGCTACACCTCCCCGCTGCTCAACCGTCAGCGCGACAAGTTCGCCCGCATGATCGACAGCCTTGATCAGCTCAATGCCACCACGCGCTACAACCTTCAGGAGCGTCTGGACGGCATGACCAAGGAGTTCAAGGTCTGCCACGGCGACTTCAACCCCTCCAACGTCATCGTCGGCGACGACGGCCAGCTCTATGTGTGCGACTGGGCACACGCCACCCAGGGCTCCCCTGCTGCCGACGTTGCCACCACCTACCTGCTCTTCGCCCTCAACAGCAAGGACCAGGCCGAGGCCTACCTGGAGCTCTACTGCGACCGCGCCGACATGCCCATGCAGGTCGTGCGTCAGTGGACGAGCATCGTCGCCGCTTCCGAGCTCGCTCGTAAGCGCAACGTGAACGATGAGTTCCTGAAGAACTGGATCGACGTCGTCGATTATCAGTAATATCTGAGCGATTTATTTCGCATCGGAGGCACAAAGGGAAACCCCGCAGCTCGAATGGGCTGTGGGGTTTCCCTTTTAGATATCGAGGATGCTACAAGATAAAAGGACGGCCCCGCATCTCCCCTATCTGGAGAAATGCGGGGCCGTCCCGTATATCGAACTACAAGCGAAATCGTAGATTAGCGGCGGGCAGCCTTCACAAGCTCGGCAACCTTAGCAACGACCTCGTCGATCGCCACGTCCTCACGCTCGCCGGTAGCACGATCCTTGAGCTCCACCGTGCCATTCTTAAGGCCACGCTTACCCAGAACAACCTGATACGGGAAACCCATAAGGTCGTTGTCGGCAAACTTAAAGCCGGGACGCTCGTCACGGTCGTCGACGACAACCTCGATACCCTCGGCGCACAGGCCCTCGACGATTTGGTCGCAAACGGTAGCGCACTCCTCCTTCTTGGGATCGAGCGGAATCACCGCGACCTCGTAGGGAGCAACAGAGACCGGCCAGACGATACCGTGCTCGTCATTGTGCTGCTCCACGACGGCAGCGAGCGAGCGGGACACACCAACGCCGTAGCAGCCCATGATCAGCGGCTTCTCCTTGCCGTCCTCGTCCATAAAGGTGGCACCCATGGCCTCGGAATACTTGGTGCCCAGCTGGAAGACCTGAGAGACCTCGATGCCGCGAGCAGCAGAGAGCGGCTTGCCGCAGTGCGGGCAGGGATCGCCGGCAACGACGGTTACCAAGTCGGCCCACTCGTCGACGGTAAAGTCGCGCTCGGGGCAGGCACCGGTAAAGTGATAATCGACCTCGTTGGCACCGCAGGCCCACTGCTTGGACTCGCGCAGGCTCTCGTCGCACACCAGACGAATGCCCTCGGGCAGGTTAACCGGTCCGATAAAGCCCTTATGCAGACCGTAGGTCTGGAGCTCCTCATCGGTCATCATACGATAACCCTTGCCAAAGACGTGCTCGGCCTTGCAGTCATTGAGCTCATGATCACCCGGGACAATGGCCACGACGGGCTTGCCCTCGGCGTCGATGAGTGCCAGCGACTTGCGCGTGCCGTTCTCGGGGAACCCAAAGAACTTTGCAACGGCCTCGATGGTGCCCATGCCCGGAGTCTCGA
Source organism: uncultured Collinsella sp. (assembly GCA_905213265.1). GTDB lineage: Bacteria > Actinomycetota > Coriobacteriia > Coriobacteriales > Coriobacteriaceae > Collinsella. The sequence goes on along the minus strand of CAJMHR010000007.1, from coordinate 60,119 downwards.
CCTTGGTAAGCGTACCGTCGCCAGGACCCTCGGTCACAACGACCTTGGTGCTTGCGGCCTCATCGTCGGCAGCGAAGCCGCAATCGTCGCAGTAGACGAGCGAAGCCTCGCCGGCGTCGGCCAAAGCCATGTACTCGACGGAGGTATCGCCACCGATCTCGCCGGAGTCGGCGACAACGGGCAGAGCCTTGATGTAGCAGCGCTCGCAAATGTTGGCATAGGCCTGCTTCATCTTGTCGTACTCCTCCTGCAGGCTCTCCTGCGTGGCGGAGAAGCTGTAGGCGTCCTTCATGATGAACTCGCGGCCGCGCATCAGGCCAAAGCGGGGACGGAACTCGTCGCGAAACTTATCCTGGATATGGTACAGGTTAACGGGCAGCTGTTTGTAGGAGCGCAGCTCGTTGCGCACCAGGGCCGTGACGGTCTCCTCGTGCGTGGGGCCCAGGACGAACTCGCGACCATGACGGTCGTCAAAGCGCACAAGCTCCTTGCCATAGGCATCGATACGACCGGACTCACGCCACAGCTCGGAATCGACCATGATGGGCATCATGAGCTCCTGGGCGCCGGCAGCATCCATCTCGTCGCGCACGATGTTCTCGATCTTGCGGATCGAGCGCCATGCGAGCGGCAGATAAGAATACAGACCGGCGGCCTCCTTGCGGATCATGCCGGCACGGAGCAGCAGGCGGTGGCTGGCGAGCTCAGCGTCCGCCGGATCCTCTTTAAGCGTCGGCGCATAGAGCTTAGACATATACATTGCTCGAGTCATTTACTTCTCCTCAATAAGTTTGTCGACCTCGGCCATCAGCGCGTCGACAATTTGATCCTCAGCTACTTTACCAATGATCTGGCCATGCGAAAAGAGCAGGCCCTGACCTCGTCCGCAGGCAACGCCCAAGTCGGCGTCAGAGGCCTCACCGGGGCCATTAACGGCACATCCCATCACGGCGATCGAAAGCGGCGCGGAGTAGTTCTTAAGCCGCTCGGTGACCTCCTCGGCGATGGGAATGAGGTTAACCTGGCAGCGGGCGCACGTGGGGCACGAGACAATCTCGGGGCCACGGCGACGCAGGCCCAACGACTGCAGAATACCCCAGGCAACCGGCGGCTCCTCAACCGGATCGGCTGTGAGCGACACACGCATGGTGTCGCCAATGCCTTCGGACAGCAGAATACCCAGACCCACCGAGCTCTTGATAGTGCCCTGCAGCTTGGTCCCCGCCTCCGTCACGCCCAGGTGAAGCGGAACATGGGGAATCTCGCGCGAGAGGGCTCGATAGGTATCAAGCGTCGTTTGCACGCTATGGGCCTTGGCCGAAAGCACAATGTTCGTAAAGCCGCGGTCCTCAAAGTGCTTGACGAAACGCTCGCTCGACATCACGAGCTTCTCGGGCTGCGTAAGCTCGTCGCGCTCAGCGATATCCTGCTCGAGTGAGCCGGCGTTGACACCGATGCGAATCGCACAGCCCGCAGCGCCGGCGGCGTCGATGACGGCATCGACCTTGGCCCAATCGCCAATGTTGCCGGGATTGATGCGGAGCTTGGCGGCACCGGCCTCCACAGCGCCAATGGCCAGCTTGTGGTTAAAGTGGATATCGGCGACGATCGGCACCGGAGACTCGGCACAGATGGTGCGGAAACCCTCAAGCGCGGCCTCGGTGGGCACGCTCACGCGCACGATATCGCAGCCAGCCTGCGCCAACGCGCACACTTGCGCAAGCGTTGCCTGGGCATCGGCGGTATCGGTGCAGGTCATGGATTGGACCACCACCGGCGCGCCGCCACCGATCTGTACGCCGCCCACATGCACGGGGCGCGTCAGTTCGCGCGGCAAAGGATGGGATAAAGACAATCCAAACACTCCCCTACAGAATAAATCGAAGGATGTCGGAACGAAGCATATAGACAAACAGCAGCGCAAAGAGCGCGATGCCCACATAGCTCACAATCGTCTGGACCTTGAGCGGAAGCTCGCGTCCCGCAATCTTTTGAATGATCTCAATGACCAGCTTACCGCCATCGAGTGGCGGGATGGGCAGCAGGTTCATAAAGCCAAGCGAGAACGAGATGAGGGCAGCAAACGAAAGGAACGTGGCAGGGCCGGCAGCAGCAGCCTGTGAGGACATAACGCTAATACCCACGATCGAAGAGGACTGATCGAGAATCTCCATCGTATGCTGCGGCTGGAGCAGGCGCATCACGCCCTCCGCTGTCTGCACGACATAGGAAAAGGAGAGGCGAGCCGACGTGATGGGGTCCAACCGGACCACCTGCGTAGAGGCATACACACCTAGGCGCTCGTCCTCTTTGAGCGCAACCGTGGTCGAATGCCGCTTGCCGTCACGCTCGTACTCAATGGCGATATCATCCTTACCGGCAGCCTTGCCGATAGCATCGTAAACGTCCATCCAGGTAGAGCACGATACTCCGTCGACCGAAAGGATTGCATCGCCGCCCTCAATACCTGCCTTGGCGGCAATAGACCCCTCGTCAACCTGACCGATCACGTTGGTATCCATCGGCACGGTGACACCCGCAATGGAATAGATGCTCATAAGGAGCAAAAAGCCCGTCAAAATATTGACGAGAATGCCCGCGAGCAGCATAAAGGCGCGCTTGAGAAAACCCTGGCCCAGATAGGTATGCGAACGCTCTTGCGCAAGGAACTCGGCTTCGCCGCACGGCAGCTCCCACACATCGCCCTCGGCAGTCGCATGCTCTCGATCGAACCGGCGGCCGTCAAAGGTGGTGTAACCCGCCGCGTCTCGAGGCAGTGTCTGATACTTGGTGGGATAGTAGCTCGGTGAGGGCTTCTCCCCTTCCTCATACCAAGGTGCGATGGAGCCCCAGCCCAGCAACAGAGCACAAGCCTCGAGCACATCCTCCTCGGAAAGCTCGAGCTCGACAGCAAGGTCGGCCACGGTCACGCGACCATGACGGTAGATAGCCGCGAGCACGCGATCGGCGCACGAGACATCGGTCGGATCCATACCGCAGATGGCAGCGTAGCCACCCAGCAGCAGCGGGGTCACGCCAAACTTGGTTCCAATGCGACGCGACGTGTAATGGATGTCAAAGCGGCACGGCAGGCCCAAAAAGAACTCGATCACACGGACGCCGCAGGCACGCGCCGCCAAAAAGTGGCCGCCCTCGTGCAAAAACACGAGGACGGAAAGCATCAGCAGGCCCCAAAAGACCGATGAGAGAACGCTCAGAACAGTATCCATAAAACGAAAAAGCAATCCTTATGGGTTAGGAACGGGTTGCGGCGAGTACCTGCGCAGCCTTTTCACGCGCCCACGCATCGATGTCACGAAGCTGCTCAAACGAATCGACCGCCTGCATATCGTGGGCATCCATGCAGGATTCCACAATGCGATCGATATCGGTAAAGCTGCAGCCATCGTGCAGAAAGGCATCGACGGCGACCTCGTTGGCGGCATTGAGCACGCACGGCATGGTGCCACCCGTCTTGCCGGCACGCTCGGCCAGTGCAAGACAGCGGAAGGTATCAAGGTCGGCAGCATCAAACGTGAGCTGCCCCAGCTCGCGGAAATCGATACGAGGCGCCGGGGTATCCCAACGCTCGGGATACGAGAACGCGAACTGAATGGGAATACGCATGTCGGAAGCACCGAGATGCGCCATCACGGAGCCGTCGGTGAACTCGACCATAGAATGAATCTTGGACTGACGCTGCACGACCACGTTAATGAAATCGAGGTCACAGTTAAACAGATGCATGGCCTCAATGCGCTCCAGGCCCTTATTCATGAGGGTGGCGGAGTCGATGGTGATCTTGGCACCCATGGCCCACGTGGGATGTGCAAGGGCATCGGCACGCGTCACGCGATCGAGCTCGTCGCGCGTACGGCCAAAGAACGGACCACCCGAGCAGGTGAGCCAAATACAGTGGGCCTCGCGCGGATTCTCCCCCAGATAGCACTGGTAGATGGCAGAGTGCTCAGAGTCGACAGGAATAAGCTGGCCCGGTTGCGCCAACGGCATAAGCAAGTCGCCACCAACGACGAGGGACTCCTTGTTGGCAAGGGCAAGACGCTTATTCGAGGTCAAGGCCGCATGGCTCGCCTCAAGACCGGCGGCACCCACAATAGCGACGAGCACGCAGTCGACATCGTCGCGACGCGCGAGCTCGCAAACCGCCTGCGCGCCAACGCCGAGCTTCGTTCCCTCGGGCAACTCCTGCAGCACGGCGTCATCGCCATGAGCGACATCGGCCACGGCAACCGCCGAAACCGAGAACTCGCGGGCAGCGGCAACAAGCTCGGAGGTACTGGAGTTAACGGACAGCGCCGTCACCTGCAGGCGATCGGCATGCTGGCGGCACACATCGAGCGCCTGGGTGCCGATGGAGCCCGTACAACCCAGGATGGCAACACGGAGGCGTCCATCGGGGCCATACGTCGTCTGGAATGACATTACAGCACGCCTCCGATCATCAGCATCAGCTGCGCGGTGATGCAGCCGAAGATAAGCGAATCGCTACGATCGAGCATGCCGCCGTGGCCCGGGATAAGGTTGCCGGAATCTTTGACGCCCACACCGCGCTTGATGCGCGACTCGATAAGGTCGCCGATAACGCCCAGAATGGACACGACCACGCCGCACAGCAGCGCATAGGGCAGGCTGAGCTTGAAGAAATGCGTCGCCCACAGGATGAGCCAAATCAAAACCGAGCCCAGGATGCCGCCAACAAACCCCTCCCAGCTCTTTTTGGGAGAGATCTTGGGAACCATCTTGTGTTTGCCGATACGGCTACCCACGATATAGGCAAACGAATCGGAGACCCAGAGAGACGCGCAAACACCCACCGAAAGCAGGGCGCCGGCAAAACCGGGCACGGCATCGCGCAGCAGCACGATAGCCGACAGCATAAAACCGGTGTAGATGGGACCCATGAGTGTCACGGCAACATCGGATATGCGGGTACGCGGCGACCAGACATACCAAATGCCCACAGCGAGCATCAGGGCAAAAAGCAGGGCATTCAGCAGCATCGAATCGCCCAACGCCGACAGCGGAAAGAGCACGGCGGCAGCGATACCCATGCGCTCGTTAGCCATCTTGCCATCGAGCCTTGTCATACGGAAAAACTCATAGCAGCACAGACCGCTCATGACGGAAACAAAGATGGCCGTGGGCACGATACCCAAAACCAGGCACAGGATAAAGACAACGGCGTAAACGATACCGGCGGCGGCACGGGTGATAAAGCCCGCAAGCCACGAACCGGTGCCATTCTTCGCTGCGGGCGCTCCCGCAGCGACAGCCTTGCGCTCAGATGTCTTGGGAGCAGTTGCCTTGGGACGATCGGACACGATTAAGCCTCCTCGGTCTTGCTCAGACCACCAAACCTACGGTCACGGCCCTGATAGGCCAAAATGGCGTCGACAAGGCCCCAACGATCAAAGTCGGGCCAATAGGTATCGGTGACGTAGAATTCGGAATAAGCCACCTGCCACAGCAGATAGTTCGAAAGGCGCAGCTCACCAGAAGTGCGAATCACAAGCTCAGGATCGGGAAGGCCGGCGGTATAGAGGTGGGAAGCCACCATGTCGTCATCAATTGCGGCAGGATCGATCTTACCGGCGGCAGCGTCGAGTGCGATCTGACGGACAGCGCGGGTAATCTCGGCACGCGCGCCGTAGTTGACGGCAAGCGCCAGCGTCATGCCGGTGTGATCGGCGCACTCAGCAAGACCGCGTTCAAAAACGTCGCGGGTCTTCTTGGGCAGCGCGGAAATGTCACCCAAAAAGACAACGCGCACGTTTTCGCGCTTCAGAAGCGGCAGCTCGTCGATGAACGTCTTGGCAAACAGGTGCATCAGAACGTTGACTTCGTGCTGAGGGCGATTCCAGTTTTCGGTCGAAAACGCATAGGCAGAAAGCACGTCGACGCCCAGACGCACGCAGGCGGTAATAATCTCACGAAGGGAGACGATACCCGCCTTGTGGCCCTCAGTGCGCGCAAGACCGCGCGACGTGGCCCAGCGACCGTTGCCGTCCATGATGCACGAGATATGGTGCGGAATGTTATTGAGGTCAAGGTCGGAAAAACCGACGCCCGCAGGGGTGTCGGCAAAGTACTCGACCAGTTTATGCTCGTCGTATTGCACCTTAGATCTCCATGACCTCGGCTTCTTTTTCCTTCAGAAGCTCCTCGACCTTGGCGACATACTCATCGGTGTGCTTCTGGACCTTGGCCTGCTCGCGACGGACATCGTCCTCGGTGAGCTCCTCATCGCGCTCGAGCTTGTTGTTGAAGTCACGACGGATGTTACGGATAGACACCTTGGCCTGCTCGGCGTACTCGCGGCACTCCTTGACGAGCTCGCGACGGCGCTCCTCAGTGGGAGCCGGGAACGGAAGACGAACGACGGTGCCATCGGAGTTGGGGGTAATACCCAGATCGGAAGCGCCGATGGCCTTGACGATAGCATTGATGAGTGCCTTGTCCCACGGCTCGATGAGCAGCATGTGGGCCTCGGGGGTCTTGACGGCGGCAACCTGCGTGACCGGCGTGGGAACACCGTAATAATCGACGGTGATGTCGGACAGAATGTTGGCATTGGCGCGGCCGGTACGGACCTTGGAGAAGTTATGCTTGAGGGACTCGAGCGACTTGTCCATATGGGCGGTGATGTTATCTGCCATGCTTAATCCTCCTGATAGACGAGCGTGCCGACGGGCTCACCCGAAAGCGCGCGCTTGACGGTGTCCTCGCCATCGATGTTGAGGACCAAAATCGGCATACGGTTATCCTGGCACAGTGCCGTAGCCGTGGAATCCATAACCTGCAGACCGCGGACGAGAACCTCGTGATAGGTAATCTTGTCAAAACGGACGGCATCGGCGCACTTGACGGGATCCTTGTCGTAGATGCCGTCAACCTTGGTGGCTTTAATCAGAATCTCGGCGCCGATCTCGCACGCACGAAGAGCCGCGGCGGTGTCGGTCGTAAAGTACGGATTGCCCGAACCGGCGGCAAAAATAACGACGTTGCCCTTGGAAAGGTGGTTGATGGCGCGACGGCGAATATAGGGCTCGCAGATCTCGTTCATCTGGATAGCGCTCATCACGCGGCAGGGAACATCGTTATGCTCGAAGGCATCCTGCAGGGCGAGCGCGTTCATAACGGTTGCCAGCATGCCCATGTAGTCGGCCTGAGCACGCTCCATGCCACCGGCAGCGCCGGCCATGCCGCGGAAAATATTGCCGCCGCCGACAACGACGCCGACCTCATGGCCAACGGCGAGCAGCTCCTTGACCTGCTTGGCAAGATGGTCGGTAACCTTGGGGTCGATGCCATATTGGCCGTCGCCCATCAGCGCTTCGCCGGAAAGCTTAAGAAGCACGCGTTTATATCGGATGTCGGACAAAGCGATCCTCCTTTAGATTGAACTCTCAACATTCTATCAAAGGCTCTAAGAAGAGCCATGAAAAAGCAGGCTGTGAGTAAAACCCACAGCCTGCTCATTACCAGCTACAAGAGCTTATTTACTCGCCACGGACCAGACGGTCAAAGGCAACGACGGTAATGGTGTCGCCGAGCTCCTTGGAGACCTGCTCTGCGTACTTCTTGATGGTGAGGGAGCTGTCCTTGATGAACTCCTGCTCGGTGAGCACGGACTGCTTGTAGAACTTCTCCAGACGGCCGACAGCCATCTTCTCCTGAATGGCCTCGGGCTTGCCGGACTCGGCAGCCTGAGCCATGTAGATCTGCTTCTCGTGCTCGACGGTCTCGGCCGGAACCTGATCGCGGGTAGCGCAGATCGGGGCGACAGCGGCAACCTGAAGGGCAACGTCGTGAGCGAAGGTCTTGAAGGATTCAGCCTGAGCGGTCTCAGCCTTCTCGAAGGCGAACTCGACGAGGACGCCGATCTTACCACCCATGTGGATGTAAGAAGCGAGCGCGCCGTTCTCAGCCTTGCGGGCAGCGAAGCGGGAGATCTTCATGTTCTCGCCCATGATGTGAATCATCTCGGTGAGCTCGGAGGAAACGGTCTCCTCGCCCATCGGCTTCTCGAGCAGAGCGTCGACGTCAGCAGGCTCGGTGGTAGCGACAACCTCAGCGACCTTGGAAGCAAAGCCGGTGAACTTGGCGTTAGAGCCAACGAAGTCGGTCTCGCAGGAGAGCTCGAGCAGAGCGCCGGTCTTGCCATCCTCGGAGACGAACGCGGCGACAGCGCCCTCGTTGGTCTCACGGCCAGCCTTCTTGGCAGCCTTGGCAAGGCCGTTCTTACGCAGAACGTCGACAGCGGCGTCCATGTCGCCGTCAGCCTCGACGAGAGCCTTCTTGCACTCCATCATCGGGGAGTCGGTCATCTCGCGGAGCTGCTTGACCATAGCGGCGGTAATCTGGGCCATTGTGGTTCCTTTCAAAGAGATGAAAAAGAATTAACTAAGACTGATTTACTCGGCCTTGGGCCCAGCGGCCATCTCGGCCTCGGAGACCTGCTCCTTACCAGAGCCAGCGAGGCAGGCGTCAGCCATGAGCTCGCACATAAGGGTGACAGCGGAGATAGCGTCATCGTTGCAGGGGATGCCGTACTCGACCTCGTCGGGATCGGAGTTGGTGTCGATCAGGGCGACGACGGGGATGTTCAGGCGCTGAGCCTCCTTGATGGCGTTCTCCTCGCGCTTGGTGTCGATGACGAAGAGAGCCTGGGGCAGACCCTTCATGTCGCGGGCGCCACCGAGGTTGGTCTGGAGCTTGGTGAGCTCCTTGCCGAGAACAGCCTGCTCCTTCTTGGGCAGAACAGCCATGCGGCCGCCCTCGACCATGGCCTCGAGCTCCTCCATGCGGTTGATGCGGGAGCGGATGGTGACGAAGTTGGTCAGCATACCGCCGAGCCAACGCTGGTTGATGTAAGGCATGTTGGCGCGCTCAGCAGCGTTCTTGACGGCCTCCTGAGCCTGCTTCTTGGTGCCGACGAATAGCACGTTGCCACCCTTGGCGACGTTCTTGACGAAGGTGTAGGCCTGGTCGGCGTCGAGGATGGTCTGCTTGAGGTCGAGGATGTAGATGCCGTTGCGCTCACCGAAGATGAACGGCTTCATCTTGGGGTTCCAGCGACGGGTCTGGTGACCGAAGTGGCAGCCGGCCTCGAGCAGGGTGCGGATATTAATCTTGGTAGCCATGTTAAACCTCCTGTGGTTTGCCTCCGCGCGGGGTCATCCTCCAAAACCAACCCGGACATGTGCTACCAAAGCCCGGGCACCACGGTATGAAGTAGCCGCGCGTGCGTGATAAAAACATGTTGCCGTGAAGCAACCCGATGAATGATAGCAGGAATGCCTCTTCCTGCCAACCCGCAATCAAAACCACACACCTGAGTGCGGCGCGGGACGTCCCAGCCACTATTCGCCGCGGGGATGGGCTTGAGCCACGGCACGTTTAAGCCGATCGGGTGTGAGATGCGTGTAGATCTGCGTCGTGGACAGGCTCGCATGACCTAGCAGCTCTTGAACCGAGCGCAGGTCCGCACCGCCCTCGAGCAAGTCGGTCGCAAAGGTATGGCGCATCGCATGCGGGGCGATGTCAGCCGGAATGCCGGCGAGCGTCGCCAGCGTATGGAACCGCCGCCGAAGCATCGCGGCGCTCATGCGATTGCCGCGCGCCGATATAAGCAGCGGATGCGGCCCGGTAGCGAGGTCGCGGCGCTTTGCCCGAGCGAGCAACTCCGGCCTCCCCTCTTCAATATAGAGACGCGTCACATCGAGCGCACGACGATACAGAGGGACGATACGCTCCTTGCTCCCCTTGCCCCACAGGCGCAGCGTGCGCTCGGACCATGAGATGGATTCCACATTGAGCGCCGCAAGCTCTGAGATGCGGGCACCCGAGGCATAGAGCAACTCGAGCATCGCCGCATCGCGCAGTCCCGCGGGTGTTGAGGTATCAGGCGTCTTGAGCAGCGCCTCGACCTGCTGGGTCGTAAGGACGCCCGGCAGGTCACGCGGCAGCTTGGGCGAAGCGATCGCCGAGACCGCATCGCCCTCGACAATCCCCTCGGCAGCCATCCAGCGATAGAGAGATCGGATAGCCGACAGGTGCGCCGCAAGCGTTCGGGGAGCCACCTGCTCACGCGAAAGCTCAGCAAGATAGCGACGAATGGTGCGCACGTCGGCAGCGAAAGCATCAATATCCTCGCGCTCGCACCAGGCAGCAAAGCGCTCCAGTCTCGAGCCATAGGCCGTCACCGTGTTGGGAGAAAGCCCCTCAACGCGTGCGATATAGGCGATAAAAGAGTCGACGGTGTCGTACAGGTCAAAGGCTATGACCGGTCGCCTCCAAACAAGTCGGAACGCGTGGCCAAGTAGGCATCGAGGGCCTCGAGCGCACGGTCCGCATAGGCCTGATAGCGGTCGCGCTTGCTGCGGCGCTTACCGTCCTCGAGCGGCGGCACCAGGCCAAAGTTGACATGCATGGGCTGATAGCCCACGGTGGCAGGATCGGTCGCATAGCCCACGAGCGCACCCAGGGCGCCCACGCGGGGCAACTCGACGGAATCGGCGCCGATAGCCTCTGCATAGGTGTTGAGCGCCGCGAGCAGACCGGTCGCCACGGCTTCCATGTACCCCTCGGTGCCGGTGATCTGACCGGCCAGGCGCACGCCGGTACCGGGCACGGCAAAGGTGCCATCGAGCACGTGCGGGGCGTCGACAAAGGTATTGCGGTGCATGACACCGTAGCGGAAGAACTCAGCGTTCTCCAGGCCCGGCACCATATGGAAGACGCGCTTCTGCTCGCCAAAGGTCAGGTTGGTCTGGAAGCCCACCAGGTTATAGGCGGTCTTCTCCTTGTTCTCGGCACGCAGCTGAATCGCCGCCCAAGGGCGACGTCCGGTACGCGGGTCGGTGAGGCCGACGGGCTTCATGGCGCCAAAGCGAATGGCGTCCTTGCCGGTGCGCGCAACCTCCTCGGCAGGCTGGCAGGCCTGGAACAGATCGCCGCCCTCAAAGTCCTTGAGCACCACGCGGTCGGCCGTGGTGAGCGCCTCGATAAAGGCCTCGTACTCCTCCTTGTTGAGCGGAGCGTTGAGATAGTCGCCGCTCCCCTGCTCCTCGTAGCGCGACTGCGAAAACAGCACGTCCATATCGAGCGTGGAGGCATCGACGATCGGCGCCGCGGCATCGAAGAACGCAAGGGCGTCGCCACCGACGAGCTTCATGACCTCTTCGCTCAGCGCCGGTGAACACAGCGGGCCCGCGGCAATGACCACGTGGCCCTCGGGGATCTGGGTGACCTCGCCGTGAACGACCTCGATATTGGGGCGGGCGGCAACCTCAGCCTCGACGAGCTCGGAGAATGTAACACGGTCGACCGCCAGGGCGCCACCAGCGGGAACAGCAGCGCGATGGGCGCAGTCGAGCAGGACTGAACCCATGCGCTCAAGCTCGGCCTTCAGCAAACCAGCCGCGGAATCCGGACGGGTCGACTTAAACGAATTGGAGCAGACGAGCTCTGCCAGGTGATCGGTATGGTGAGCCGGGGAGCTCACCTGGGGGCGCATCTCGCACAGCTTTACGGCAAACCCGCGGTCTGCCAGCTGGATCGCGCATTCCGAACCCGCCAGACCGCCACCGATAACCGTCACCTGATCGAACTGCATCTGCAAACACCTTTCTAATTGACACGTTTTCCATTGTGACCGAAGGGCGTCTGGGCGTGAAGGGCAAACTTGGAGGGCGCATACCTTCCATCCATCATGCGCTCGATAAGGCCCTCGAGTTCAAGCGAACCCAAGAGTTTGAGTACGCCGACAGCATCGAGTGAGACGAGCGCCGCGATGTCGTCGACCTTGAGCGGAGAGGCGATGAGCGCATGCATCACGGTCTGCTGTGTTGGATTCAGGTCGGCAATGCCAGGAGCATCGGGGCGCGAGTAGCGCAGGGTGCCGTATATGCGAGAGATAGCCATCTCGATGGACTCCTCGTCGACAATGCAGCAGGCACCGTTCGCAATGAGGTAATTCGTGCCACGCGACTCGGGCGATAGGATCGACCCCGGCACGGCAAGAAGTTCGCGCCCCAAATCCATAGCAGCCTCGGCTGTAGAAAACGTCCCGGAAGGCATACCCGCCTCGGATACAAAGAGGGCTTGCGACAGGGCCGCGATCACGCGATTGCGACGCGGAAAGGCAAACTTGCGCGGACCCATGCCCCACGGAGAGATCGACACGACCGCGCCGCCCGTATCGAGCGTGCGCGTAATAAGCCCCGCGCTCGAACGCGGGTAGACCACGTCGGCGCCCGTCCCCAGCACCACGACGTGTTTGCCGCCGGCGTTGACCGCAGCCCAACCCGAGGCCTGGTCACAACCGACTGCACCGCCCGAAACTACCGTCACTCCCGCCTCAACCGCCACCTTCGCCGCAAGCTCTGCCACGGCAAGACCATACGGCGAGGCCTTTCGCGCACCGATGATGGAGAGCGCGGGCGTCGAAAGCGCCTCGGGGTTGCCGCGCACATAGAGCGTCTGAGGTACATCAGAAAGCTCCAAAACGGTCTCGGGATACAACGCGTCACCTGGATGCAGCTCGAAGGTCCCCTCAGCCATCATTGGTCCCTCCTTCCCTGGTACATCGCCGCCTCGAGCACGTGGTCCTGCGTCACCTGCTCGCTCTCGGCGACATCTGCGATCGTGCGCGCAATGCGAACAAGGCGCACGATGCCACGCCCTGTGAGATGCGTGCGCTTCGACAGGCCGAGCACACACTTCTCCGCCGCATCATCGAGCTCAAAGGTCGAAACGACGCCGTCAATGGACCGAGTCTCGTCATCCTCGGCCTCGGCATCCGCATCGTCCATGCGGGATTCGCGCCAAGCGCGAAAGGCGCGACCGCGCACAACGTAGTCACGTAACTCGGCCGACGACATGCCCTCCGCACCCTCGATAATCACTTGAGGGTCGGGACGGGTCACATCGATCATCATGTCGATACGGTCGGCCAAAGGACCGCGCAGTTTAGACCGATAGCGCTCGACCATCGCCGCCGAGCAGCGACACGGCACCTCGCGATCGCCCAAAAAGCCGCAGGGGCAGGGATTGCTCGCAGCCAGCAGCTGAAAGCGCGACGGGAAGGTAAAAGCCCCGTCGACGCGTACGATCCTCACGTAGCCGCGCTCGATGGGCTGACGCAGCGTCTGCAGCACGCCAGTGGGAAACTCGGCAAGCTCGTCCAAAAAGAGCACGCCGCCATGAGCAAGGCTGATCTCACCCGGGTGCACCGGGCGCCCGCCGCCGATAAGGCCTGCGGTCGAAATACTGTGGTGGGGACTGCGGAAGGGGCGGTGCCCCGCCAACAAGCCATCAATGTTCTCACCCAAAACCGAATGGATGCACAGTGCCTCCTGCTGATCCTCAACGGAAAGCTCGGGCAGGATGCCGGTCATACGGCGTGCGAGCATCGTCTTGCCCGATCCCGGAGACCCGATCATGAGCAAGCCGAGTTCTCCTGCCGCCGCAAGCGCCATGCCGCGTTTAGCGACTTCCTGCCCCAGCACGTCTGCATAGTCGAGCTCGGGCTCAAAGGTCGCCTCGACACCCTCGGAATCCAAGTAGTGCCGTGCGGCATCGCCCATGCCATGAGCAAGCTGAGACAGATGGTCGATAAAGCCGCAATCTACGCCCGCGAGTGGCACATGCTGGTCGGACCTGCCGGCGATAAAAGACAGCCCCATGTCGCGAGCCAATAGCTGAAACGCCACCTCGCCCTTGACGGGAAGCACCGTACCGTCCAGACCAAGCTCACCTGCGATAAGGCAGCGATCGAGGTTGTCACGGGGAATCTGCTCATCGGCCGCTAGAACCGCGATGGCGATGGGCAGGTCAAAGCCGCTACCGGTCTTGCGGATATCGCCGGGTGCCAGGTTAACGGTAATGCCCGAGCGCGGGATCTCGAACCCGGCGGAGCGCATCGCGCAGCGAATACGACCGCGTGACTCCATCACCTCCATACTCGGAATGCCGAGCATCTGGATGCCCGGAACGCCACCGGCAAGCGAGACCTCGACCGTGACGTGAATCGCCTCGACGCCGCGGATGCAGGCCGCGTGAACGGCAAACGTCTCGAACGCCATCACGACACCTGCCAATCGAACGCGTTGTACTGATGCTCGATCTCGGCGATATGCCCGCCGCGGATGGTGACACCCACAGCATCGAAGCGAATCGCCTTGAGCGGATAATGCTCCATGAGATAGCAACTTGCGATGCGGCGGTAGCGGCGTTGCTTTTGGGCGTCCACGGCCTCCTCGGGAAAGACCCGCGTGGTGCAATCCAGCGAAACGCGTCTGGTCTTGACCTCGGCCATCACCACGACATCGTCGAGCTCATCGAGCAGCACCAGATCGGCCTCGCCCTCGGTGCAACGATAGCCCTGCTCCAGCAAGGTGTAGCCGCGCTCGTTAAAGTAGTCGATGGTGATCAGCTCGCCCAGCATGCCTAGCTCGCGGGGACTGAGTCCCTTGATAAACTCGGGCGTCATCGCCCCGGAGTCGAGCTCGCCGTTTTCCCAACGCTCCTTGAGCTGCTGCGTCTTGCTCTTTTTGCTTGCGGCACTCATGGGGTCTCCTTTCCCGCACACTGCATTGCCCCGATGATGAGGGCACCTTTCATGCGGGTAAGTACCGGAAGCAAACCAAAAGCTGACCAAATGCCGTCAAAAAACGGGCCGTACGCAACAATGGTGTTGCATACGGCCCGCTACCAGCAGGTTTATAAAACCCCAGAGGTCCATGTCTCCACAATTGGCCTAGAAAAGGCGCTCAGTCTGCAGAAAGTTTCCGCAAAAGCTCACGCGGTGCAGCGGACAAAGTCCATGTTTGCGAATGGCCTCGATGTGCTCGGGGCTCGCATAGCCCTTCGACTCGGCCAGATGGTACTCGGGATACTCGGCGTCGTACTCGACCATCATCTCGTCACGCGTGACCTTGGCCATGATGGACGCCGCGGCGATGCAGGCGATCTTGGCATCGCCCTTCACCACATCGCGCTCGTTAGGAACGGCGCCCAAGGGGTTGCCATCCATAAGCACGCAATCGGGCTCGAGCCCCGTATCGGCCACGGCGCCCGCAACGGCGGTACGGATAGCACGGGCCATGCCCATCTCATCGATATCCTTAGGCGCGATATGGCAAAAACCGATCGCCGTCGCCACCTCGGCAATCTTCACTGAGAGCAACTCGCGGCGCGCCGGCGTGAGCTTTTTGGAATCGTTGATGCCCCAGACGCGCGGCTCCATAGGAAGGCAGACAGCGCATACCGTCAAAGGACCGGCCACCGATCCGCGACCCACCTCGTCGACACCAACGACCACTCCATCGCCGCCAAGCTCATGCATAAGCTCGTACATGTCATTGACGCGCTCGCGCTCGGCAAGCTCTTTGGCATGGCGTTTAAGGGCGCGTTCGCAAGCCTTGATCACCTGCTGGCGCGGGTCCTCGCGATAATGCTCCACGAGGGCGGGAATCTCCTCAAACGTGGCGCTCGCCAACTCACCGGCAACCTGCGATGCCGAAACCGAGCTCGTCATGTTGGCCATACCAGGCCCTCCTTGCATGCAAATCAGATAAAAAGAAGGGCCACCCGAAGGTGACCCTTGTGTCCAAACGAGTGGACAGACGCTGCGATCTTCTTAGCGCTTCTCGGGGATGCGAGCAGCCTTGCCCACCTTGTCGCGGAGGTAGTAAAGCTTGGCGCGACGGACGCGACCATGACGAACGACCTCGAGCTTGGCGATCTTGGGGCTGTGAAGCGGGAAGGTACGCTCAACACCGACACCGAAGGACATCTTGCGGACGGTGAAGGTCTCGCGGGCACCGGCGCCGGCCATGCGGATGACGTCGCCCTGGAAGACCTGGATGCGCTCGCGGTCGCCTTCCTTAATGCGGTAGTGAACCTTGACGTTGTCGGCGACGCGAACCTGAGGAATGTCCTCGCGGATCTGCTGACGCTCGATTGCGCGGATGTAATCCATGTGCAATTCCTTACTCTTCTAGAGGTGCCGTACCACCTTGGCCGGCACGTAGTTGAACAAACGTATTTGAGTATACACGCGCGGGTTTCTGCTGCAAGAACAATTTTTTACGCAGACAAAAAGACAAAACCAGCACATGACAACCGCCCGCCTCACGAATGAGACGGGCGGCAGGAAGGGGGCTACGCTAGGCGTCTAGACGCAAAACGCTAAGCAGAGCGCTTGGACTCGAGCTTGGCCTGGGCGGCAGCCAAGCGCGCAAGCGGCACACGGTAGGGCGAGCAGGACACGTAGTCCACGTCGGCCACGTTAAACAGGCCCTTAATGGACTTGGGATCGCCTCCGTGCTCGCCGCACACGCCAAAGTGCATGCTGGGGTTGGTAGCGCGGCCCTTCTCGACGGCCATGCGCACCAGCTCGAGCACCGCCGTGTCGATGGTCTCGAAGGGATTGTCCTTCAAGATCTTCTTGTGCAGGTACAGCGGGATGAACTTGGCCTCGGCGTCGTCGCGCGAGAAACCGAAGGTCGTCTGGGTAAGGTCGTTGGTACCAAAGCAGAAGAAGTCGGCATGGCGGGCGATCTCATCGGCGACCATGCAGGCGCGCGGCAGCTCGAGCATCGTGCCCACGGGAATGCTGAGCTCAACGCCCTCTTCGGCGGAAACCTCGGCGATCACGCGCTCGACGACCTCGCGGGTCTGGACATGCTCTTCCGTGATGGAGACGAGCGGAACCATGATCTCGGGACGCGGGTCGACGCCCTCCTTGATAAGGCGGGCAGCGGCCGTGGCGACGGCGCGAACCTGCATGAGCGGCAGATCGCCAAAGACGACGGACAGGCGCACGCCGCGCAGGCCGAGCATCGGGTTGGACTCGACCATGCCGTCGATGCGACGCAGGCGGGCACGCAGGGCGGCAAGCTCTTCCTCGCCGGCGCCAGTGGCTTCCTTCTTGGTGATGGCGACCTCGAGCTCGCGAGGATTATCTAGGAACTCATGCAGCGGCGGATCGAGTAGACGAACGACCACATCGCGACCGGACATGGTCTTGAACATGGCCAGGAAGTCCTCCGTCTGAACCTTGAGCAGATCGGCGAGGGCCTGCTGCTTCACGCCCTCATCGTCGGACAGGATAAAGCTCTGGATGATGTTCTTACGGTCGCCCAGGAACATGTGCTCGGTGCGGCACAGGCCAATAGCCTCGGCGCCAAACTCGAGTGCGAGCTCGGCATCCTCGGGGTTGTCGGCGTTGACGCGCACATGGTTGGCGTGGCCACCGGTCTCGTCCAGGCGAATTTCGTCGGCCCAGGACAGAATGGTGTCCAGGTCGCCGGTAAGCTCGGCGGAGACCAGGTCGACGGGACCGTCCACGACGATGCCCCGAGTGCCATCGATGGAGATGATGTCGCCCTCGTGAAGCACACGGTCGCTGCCCTCGATGCGCACGACCTTCTCGGCGGCATCGATGTGGAAGCGCTCAACGCCGCAGACGCAGGGCGTACCCATGCCACGGGCGATAACGGCGGCATGGCTCGTCTTGCCCCCGTGGCTGGTCAGGATGCCCTCGGCGGCAACCATGCCCTTCAGGTCGTCGGGGTTGGTCTCCCAACGAACCAGGATGACCTTGTGGCCCTCGGCGGAACGCGCAACGGCGTCATCGCTCGAGAACACGACCTCGCCCACGGCGGCGCCGGGGCTGGCATTAAGACCGCTGGCGAGAGCCTCGTACTTCTTGGAGGCGTCGAACTGCGGGTGAAGGAGCTGGTCGAGTTGCGCGGGATCGATGCGGCTCACGGCCTCTTCGCGGGTGATCAGGCCTTCCTCGACCATTTCGATGGCGATGCGCAGGGCGGCGGTGGCGGTGCGCTTGCCCACGCGGGTCTGGAGCATCCAGAGCTTGCCCTGCTCGATGGTAAACTCGATATCGCACATATCGCGGTAATGATCCTCGAGCGTCAGGAACACGCGCTCGAGCTCCTCACCTGCGGACTCGAGGCCCGGGGTGGTCTTGAGGTCGGCGATGGGCTCGGTGTTGCGGATACCGGCGACGACGTCCTCGCCCTGGGCATTAACCAAAAAGTCACCGTAGAACTCCTTGGTGCCGTCGGCCGGATTACGCGTAAAGGCGACGCCTGTCGCAGAGGTCTCGCCCTTGTTGCCAAAGGCCATGGCCTGCACGTTGACGGCGGTGCCGAGCTCGTCGGAGATGCCGTGCTGTTTGCGATAGATGCAGGCGCGCTCGTTCATCCAGCTGCCAAAGACGGCCTGGATGGCAAGGCGCAGCTGGAGCTCCGGATCGTGTGGGAAGACGGGCTTGCCATCGGCGACCTCGAGCTCGGGATACAGGGCGGCATCGACGTTCTCGGAGAAGATGCCCTTAAAGGTCTCGACGAGTTCCTGCAGGTCCTCGGCCGAAAGCTCGGAATCGACGCGAACGCCGGCGACCAGGCGGGCCTGGGTCAGGGCGTTCTCGAACAGGTCGGCATCGACACCCATGACGACGTTGGAGAACATCTGGATAAAGCGACGATAGCTATCCCAGGCAAAACGCGGGTTCTGCGTCTGCGCGATGAGGCCCTGGACGGAATCGTCATTGAGGCCCAAGTTGAGGACCGTGTCCATCATACCGGGCATGGAGAACGGAGCGCCCGAACGAACCGACACGAGCAGCGGATCGGAGGCGTCGCCGAGCTTCTTGCCGCAGCGGGCCTCGAGGTCCGCCTCGGCGGCAACGATCTCATCGAGTGCGCCCTCGGGCCACACGTTGCCGGCACCGGAGTACTCGACGCAAGTCTGGCAGGTAATGGTAAAGCCACCGGGAACCGGCAGGCCGATACGGCTCATCTCGGCAAGGTTAGCGCCTTTGCCGCCAAGCACGAAGTTCATGGACTTGTCGCCCTCGGTGACACAGGTGCCCTGGGCGTCGGTTCCAAAACGGTAAACCCTCTTGCAATCGCTCACGATACTTCCCCTTCCATGCACTAACGCGCACGACCGTGGTAACGAATCGACCCACCGGATGCGGGCCGTGAGGGAACTATACGGCGCGTTTTGGGCAGGCTTGAGCAGAGGATGCGCGGTTTGGTAAACGTGCTAAAACTGGCGGTAAACGGTAGGTAAAGGTGGTTACCTTATGAAGAGACCACTTCAATAAACTTGCAGGTCAAATGCAAGTAATTTGCTAAATCGCTTTACCATTATCGTGCATTATTTTTAGTTAGTCTTTTTAGACGGGGCTTTTTAGCTACCCCAATAAGCTAGCTTTGTTGGGCTCGACGGGCGGCGCGGCGGGCGCGGGCTTCTTGGATTTCCTCCAAGTGGCTGATGATCTCGGAGGCGCTCTCCTCGATGGCCTTGCCGTCGGTACGTACCACAAAGCAGCCTAGGCGCTTCATGAGCGCACGGGCTTCCTCGAGCTCGCTGTGCACGCTCTCGGGCTCGGCATAGGAGCCGGCAACGGCACGAGCGTAGTCATCGCCCAAGCGGCTATCGCGAATTTCAGAAATCACATCGACGGTCGAAATCAGGCCGAACAGGCGCATCGGGTCAACCTCGTAAATCGACTTCGGCGGCTCCATGCCATGGGCCAACGGAACATTGGCAACCTTGTAGCCCTGATAAGCCAGATACATCGACAGCGGCGTCTTGGACGTGCGCGATACGCCCAGCAGCACGATATCGGCACCCGACAAATCGTCGCAACCGCGCCCGTCATCGTGCTCAACGAAATATTCCATGGCCTCGATACGATGGAAATAGCGGTCATCGGTCCTGTGAATCACGCCCGCGACGCCTTTGGGCGGCACACCGATGAGCGACGATAGCACGGCGAGCGTCGGACCGATCAGGTCGACCGAACGGATATGCAGCATGCCCAGGTAATCGAGCACGCGGGCGCGAAGCGCCGGATCGACAATGGTGTGAAACACGGCAATATCGCGATGGTCGGCATCGACGCGCGGGCCCACAAACGACTCCACCTGCTCCACCGAGGTCACCTTGGGCAGGCGCAACAAACGAAAAGCCCCTTCATCAAATTGCCCGGACGCCGCAAGCACCACCTCACAAGCGGTATCGCCGAGCGAGTCGGAGATAACGATAACGGTGGGACGAGCGGTGACCGGGCAATCCATGCGGGGCTCCTTTTGCGCTTATGCGCAGGCTAGCTTACTTTTTGCGGGCAAGCTCACCGATGTTGGCGATGCCGGAGAAAACGGCCTCGAAGCGGTTGAGCAGCTTAAGGCGATTATCGCGGAGCTGTTCGTCCTTGTCCATGACCATAACCTCATCGAAGAAACGGTCGATGGGCGCGCGCAGGGCGGCGAGGGCGGCAAATGCGGCCGGATAGTCCTCGGCAGCAAGGGCAGCATCGACAGCAGTCTGAGCAGCCTCGGAAGCATCGGCAAGCGCGAGCTCGGCCTCGCCCATCAGGCTGCGGTCGTACTCCGCGCCCAGCTCGGACTTGGAGATATGCGCGGCACGGGCATAGGCCGTAGCCAGGTTGTCAAAGGTCTCGGCATCGTTCTTGCGGGCCTCGTCGAGGGCGGCGCAGCGGGCGAAGAAGACGGACGGGGCGATGATGTGCACCGCGGAGACGGCAGCAACGGTGTCGGCCGGGATCTTCTCGTCGCGGGCCATGCTCACCAGGCGGCCATGGAAGAAGTCGCGAACCTGCTGGGCGACTTCGGCGGCGTCAAACTCAATGCCCTGCTCACTATAGAGCTCGAGCGCAAAGTCGATAAGCGACGTGGGGTCGATCGGCAGGCGGTCGCGCAGGATGTTGATGATGCCGATAGCGGCACGACGCAGCGCATAGGGGTCCGAAGAGCCGGTCGGGGGCTCGCCGATGGCAAAGATACCGGCGATGGTATCGAGCTTGTCGGCGCAGGCCACGATGCAGCCAGCGGTGCCCTCGGGCAGCTCGTCACCGGCAAAGCGGGGACGATAGTGATCGCGAATGGCGTGGGCGACCTCGTCGTTCTCCCCCATCGCGGTCGCGTAATAACCGCCCATCACGCCCTGCTGGCTCGTGAACTCGACAACGGCGTTGGACACCAGGTCGGCCTTGCACAGGTGCGCGGCACGGCCGGCATCGGCGGCAAGGTGGGCGCCCAGATGAGCCTCGCGGGCAATAGCGAGCGCGAGCTGCTCGATGCGCTCGGACTTGGCGAGCACGCTACCGAGCTTCTCCTGGAAGGCAACCTTGGCCAGACGCTCACGGAACTCGTCAAGGGAAATCTTCAGGTCCTCCTCGTAGAAGAACTTGGCGTCGTCCAGACGGGCGCGCACGACGCGCTCGTTGCCGTCGATCACGCGCTCGGCATTCTCGGGCTTGCTGTTGGAGACGACCACGAACTCACGCGTGAGCTTGCCCTCGCCGTCATAGATCGGGAAGTAGCGCTGGTTGGTGAGCATGGACTCGCAGATGATCTCGTGCGGGACCTTGAGGAACTCCTCATCGAAGGTACCAACGAGCACCGTCGGCCACTCGCAGAGGTTGATGACCTCCTCAAAGACCTTCTTGGGCGTATCGACATGGCAGCCGGGACGGGCAGCCTCGACCTCGGCGATACCGGCAAGGATGGCCTCGCGACGACGCTCGGCAGAAAGCACGCCGGCGTCCTCGAGCACCTGCTCGTAGACGGCGGGGCTGGCGACCACATGGTCACCGGGGCCAAGCACGCGATGACCACGCGTGGTATTGCCACTCGTCACGTCGGCAAACGACACGGGCACAACGTCCTCGCCCAGAAGGCAGCAAATCCAGCGGACCGGACGAACAAAGGTCGCATGCTCGTGACCCCAGCGCTGAGAGCGGTAGTTGGGCCACTGCAGGCCAGCGATAGTCTTCTCGCACAGGGCCGTCAGGATCGGGGTGGCCGGGGCGGAAGGGATGTTCTTCTCGGCAAAGACGTACTCACGGCCGTCGGTGTCCTCGCGACGGACCAGATCCTCGGCAGCCACACCGCACTTGCGGGCGAAGCCCTGGGCGGCCTTGGTGGCGTTACCGTCGGCATCGAAGGCGATGTTGGCCGCGGGGCCGCGCTTGACCTCGTGAACCTCGTCGGTCGCGGTGGCGACGTCGGCAACGAGCGCAGCCAGGCGGCGCGGGCTCGAGATCACGCGGACCTCGCCGTGGGCCAGACCGGCCTCGTCGAGACCCTTGGCGATCATGGTGCCAAGCTGCTTGACGGCATTGTTCAGCGGTGCGGAGGGCATTTCTTCCGTACCGATCTCAAACAGGAAATCCTTAGCGTCTGCCATGGCTTACGCCACCTCGCCTTCCTGGTCGGCATTCTCGTTGACTCCGGCGACCTCGGCCATATAGGCCTCGCAGCACGCCTTGGCGACGGCGCGGACGCGCAGGATGTAGTTGGCACGCTCGACCGCGGACAGAGCGCCGCGGGCATCGAGCAGGTTGAAAGCGTGGCTGCACTTCATGACGCAGTCATATGCCGGCAGCGACAGCTTGCGCTCCAGGCAGGAATGGCACTCGGCCTCGTAGTCGTCAAACTTCTGACGCATCATCTCGACGTTTGCGACCTCAAAGTTATAGGCACTGAACTCGCGCTCGTTCTCAAGGAACACGTCGCCATAGGTCATGGGCGTGCCGTCGGGCAGGTAGCTCCACACCAAGTCGTAGACCGAGTTAACGCCCTGCGCATACATGGCAATGCGCTCTAGGCCATAGGTGATCTCGACGGGTACGGGGTCGACCTCGATGCCGCCTACCTGCTGGAAGTACGTAAACTGCGTGACCTCCATGCCATTGAGCCAGACCTCCCAGCCAAGGCCCCAGGCGCCGAGCGTCGGGCTCTCCCAGTCGTCCTCGACAAAGCGGACGTCATGGTCGTTGGGGTCCAGACCGATAGCGGCAAGAGACCCCAGGTAGAGCTCCTGGGCGTTAACCGGAGAAGGCTTGATGAGCACCTGGAACTGATAGTAGTGCTGCATGCGGTTGGGGTTCTCACCGTAGCGGCCGTCGGCGGGACGGCGGCAGGGCTGCGCATAGCAGGTGCGCCACTCGGCGGGACCGAGCGAGCGCAGCGTGGTCGCGGTATGGAAGGTACCGGCACCGACCTCGGAGTCATAGGGCTGCATAATGACGCAGCCCTGCTCGCCCCAGTACTGCTGGAGGCGCAGGATGATGTCTTGGAAGGAAAGCGATGAAGCGTTCATGCCTCTAATATCCCCTCGTCGAAACGATTACACGGTTAGGTACTGTACTATAGCGGTTTTTAGTCGATAGCGCCGATGCGGTTGAGCGGCCAGTAGCGCACAAGCGCCACAGCGATCAAATCAGAGCAATCGACGGGACCAAAGTAGCGTGAGTCGGCAGAGTTTTCGCGGTTGTCGCCCATCACCCACACGCACCCGTCGGGAACCGTGTAGGGATAGCTTACCTGAGCGCCGGGCGCTTGGACCGAAAGCGGCCAGCTCATGCCCATCGTATAGTCCTCGTCGAGCGCTTGGCCGTCAACGACCACCTTGCCATCCTGCAGGTCGACCGTCTGGCCGGCCGTGGCAATAACACGCTTGACAAGAACATCATGCTCGGAGGTGCCATCGGGGTTGTGAAACACCACGATATCGCCCTGCTTGACGGGCTGACCGAGCTCGAGGCTCACCTTTTGTGCCAGGATCTGGTCGCCAATCTCGATCGTGGACTCCATGGAGCCGGTGGGCACCACAAAGGGCTCGACCACAAACGAGCGAATCAAGAAGGTGGCGACCAATGCGATCGCGATGACCGCAATCCACTCAAAAGCGCCCCTCAACGCGGAATGCTGCGATGGAACCATTCTCACTCCTCGCTCTGCGAATACGAAGCGTCCAAAATCTCCTGCGCGTACGCACGCTCTTGGGGCGTAAGGCGCGCCGTCTCGATCAGATCGGGACGCCAGCGGCAGGTGCGCTCGATGGCGTTCTTGCGACGCCAGGCATCGACCTTGGCGTGATCGCCACTCACGAGCACCGGCGGCACGCCCTCGCCGTTGAACTCGGCGGGACGGGTGTACTGCGCGTACTCGAGCAGGCCTCCGTCCTCGGCGGTCGAGAACGACTCGTCCACATTGCTCATCTCGTCGCCCAGGGCGCCGGGAATCAGGCGTACAACGGCATCGGCAACGACCATAGCGGGAAGTTCGCCACCCGTAAGCACGTAGTCGCCGATCGACAGACGCTCATCGGCATACGCATACGCACGCTCGTCGACGCCCTCGTAGCGGCTGCACACAAACAGCAGGCGCTCACTTTTGAGCAGGCGCTCGGCCACATGTTGCGTAAAGGGCTCGCCACAGGGGGTGAAGAACACTACGGTGGGCTTGGGACCCTCGGAGCTGATGGCCTCGATGGCCTCGGCAATAGGCTCGACCTTCATGAGCATGCCCTGCCCGCCGCCGTAAGGCTCGTCATCGACGGTACGATGGCGGTCGTGCGTCCAGTCGCGCAGGTTATACGCCTTAAAATCAAAAAGGCCGGCCTTGCGGGCGCGGCCCAAGATCGATGTGGACATGACGAGCTCAAACATCTCGGGAAAGACCGAAAGGGTCTCGATCAGCATGTTGTCCTCCCTACTTGTCCATATCGATCAGACCGTCCATAACGTGGACGGAAATTGTTCCTGTGTCGGGAAGATCGAGCACGACCTGCTCGATCACGGGAATCAGTACCTCGCCGTACCGATCGCCCTCAACAACCCAAACATCGTTAGCGGGCGTCGACATGATCTCTACGATCGTGCCGAGCAAACCGAAGCGCTCGTCGACCACCTCGCGACCCATCAGGTCGGTATAGGCAGCGTCGAGCGAATCGAGCTCAAAATCGTCACGATTTGCCAGCACGTAGCATCCCGTGATGCCCTCGGCGGCCGTCAAGTCGTCAATGCCCTCAAACGAGACCAGATCGCCATCGCCCGTATCGGTGACGGACACGACCGTGCAAAAGCGGTCGCGCTTGAGCGCCGGCGGCGTCAGGGCGACGCGCATACCCGGCTCTAATACAGAAGGAAGCCCCCGCAGCGGCTGCGCGAGGACCTCCCCCTTCCTTCCGTGCGGCTTGACCACACGGGCGATGTTTTTGTACTGGGACCTCAAGGTCCTAGCCCAGAACCTCTACCTCGACAGCAGTGTCGAGGCGAGCGGCCAGTGCACGGGCGAGCGTGCGAATGGCCTTGATGGTACGGCCACGACGGCCGATGACCTTAGCGACGTCATCCTCGGCGACCGAAACCTCAATCGTAGAGGCGTCGTCACCATCGATGACCTCAAGGCTCACGGAATCCGGGTCGTCGACGATCTGAACAACGAGATATTCGACGAGATCGGCGATGCGATCTGAGAGCATTGCCTCACCCTCGAGCTGTGCAGCGTCAACCTCAGGCACGATTTACTCCTCGGCGCCCTCAGCGGCCTCAGCGGCAGCCTTAGCGGCCTCGGCCTCTTTGGCGAGCTGCTTCTTGGACTTCTTGACGACGGTCTCGGTCTTCTCGCCCTCGTTGGCGGCCTTGACCAGAGCGGCGACGGCGTCGGTGAGCTGAGCGCCCTTGGACTGCCAGTCGGCGATCTTCTCGAGGTCGAGGTTGATGGTCTTGGGGGCGGTCATCGGGTTGTAGCGGCCAACCTCCTCGATGATACGACCGTCACGCGGGGCGCGGGAATCGGCGACGACGACACGGTAGTACGGACGCTTCTTAGCGCCGTGACGAGCAAGGCGAATCTTGACTGCCAAAGGAAACTCCTCCAACCAAGCAGCTTTAGGCTGCAACTACAAACAAACAGTTGAACATAATACGCCATCGACGCGGGCAGGTGAAGTCCGTGAGACCAACTTCTTCGGTGTAGTCGAGGGCAAATCCATATCTTAGACAAGAATTCGGGATTTGCAAGCACATACACGCACCCCACATGAGCTGCGCGGTATACTCATGACATGGAAAGACGCGAACATACATACGGTTATGAGGATGCCATGGGCGTCACGCCGCCTCCCTGGACGGGTCCGGCGGTGGGACTCATGGACCTCGATGCGTTTTTTGCGAGCGTGGAAATGCTCGATCATCCCGAATGGCGAGGAAAGCCGCTCATCGTGGGCGGAGACGCCGATTCGCGTGGCGTCGTGTCCACGTGTTCGTATGAGGCACGTCGCTTTGGCGTGCACTCTGCCATGCCCTCGGCCGAGGCAAGGCGCCTGTGCCCGCAGGCCATTTGGACGCATGGGCATTTTGATCGCTATCGTGAGGTGAGCGCGCAGGTCATGGCGATTCTTGCCGAGGAGACGCCGCGCGTGGAGCGCGTATCCATCGACGAAGCCTTTATCGATATCACACCGGGCCGCTTTGCGCCCGAAGACCCGTTGCTGGTTGCGCGGCGTATAAGCGACCGCGTGGCAGGGCTGGGAGTGACCTGTTCCATTGGCGTGGGCTGCAACAAGACGGTCGCAAAGATCGCAAGCGAGCGGGATAAGCCGTTTGGGCTGACCATCGTGCGCCCCGGAACCGAGCAGCGCTTTTTGGCCGCGTTGCCGGTATCTGCCATGAGCGGCATCGGGCGCTCGGCCGAGGAGCGACTGCGCCGCATGCGCATCTACACCCTCGGCGAGCTTTCGCGTGCGCCGGAGTCCACGCTGGCTGCCATTTTTGGCGTGAACGGCGAACGCATGCGCCAGCGTGCGCTGGGACTCGAAATCTCCGAAGTCACGAGCCTCGATGAAGAGCGCGAGGTCAAGTCGGTCAGCAATGAACGCACCTTTGCTAAAGATTTAACTGAGCGTGGGGATATTGAGGCGGCGATTGCGCTGTTGGGAGAGTCAGTGGGACGCCGCCTGCGCCGTCAGGGGCTGACGGGTGCCACGGTAACGCTCAAGCTTAAGTATTCGTATGGCAGCGGGCGTACGGCACAGCGCCGGCTGCCTCATCCGACCGACGATGAGAACATCTTCGTGGCGGTTGCACTCGAACTGCTCGACAACATCTGGCAGGATGGCATGCATGTTCGCTTAGCGGGCATCGGCATGAGCGACTTCGACCACCAAGGCGGCATCCAGACTGACCTGTTCTGCGAGATCGATGACCGCGGAGCCCAATCCAGCGACCGCCGCGACCTCTCCGTCGCCATCGACGCCGTCCGAGACAAATTCGGCGACACCGCCCTTTCCTTCGGCCGCCAATCCCGCTTCAACGATTAACCGCCTTTGGGCAAAAAGAAAGCCGGGCAGGTGCGGAAAACCGCACCTGCCCGGCGATATGCGTGAGGGTAGCTAACCTCGTCTCAAATGAGCTACTAGAGGAGGTTGAGGGGGAGCTGGGGGGCGTCGCCCCAGAGCTTTTCTAGGCGGTAGAAGTCGCGGGCTTCAGGAGTGAAGACGTGGACGACAACCGAACCGTAGTCCATGAGCATCCAGGTCTTCTGCTCGCGGCCCTCGATGGAGAACGGATGCTCGCCGCAAGCCTCGGCGACCTTCTCCTCGATCTCGTCGACGATAGAATCGACCTGGCGGTTGTTGGTACCGGTGGCAAGCACAAAGTAGTCGCATACGTCGGAAAGCTCGGTCAGGTCGAGCACCTGAACGTCCTCGCCCTTCTTGTCGTAGGCGGCCTGCGCGGCGGCGCGGGCGACATCCTCGGCGGCAACACCGCTCGCGGACAGCGAGGCAGCGGTGCGGTCGGACGTGGCAACAAAACTCTTGTGCTCCACACCTTCAAGAATCTGATCGTCGGTCATGGTCTCATCGGCCATGGAATACCTCTTTCTAGACAGCCCAAGCTAGCGCAGCTGGGCGTAATGGTTGTAAATCATAATAGCCGTGGGATAAAGATAACGCCCGGACTGGATCACATAGACCAGACCCTGCGCAAAACAGGAGAAGAACAACTCGTCGAGCGAGGACTTCCCCACCATCTTGCGCAGCGCATGGGCATAATCGCCGTGGCGGTTGGGTTCGATAGCATCGGCCACAAAGACCACCATATCGAGCGGCGTCATGTCGCAAGCGCCCACGGTGTGACGGTCGACAGCCTGAAAGACCGCCGGCGACAGCTCGGGAAAAAGCTGCGGAAGCTCATAGGCGGCAACCGGGCCATGCAAAAGCGGCGTCGCGGCAGACGGAGAGCCGGCAATCTTAATGCCGTAATGCAGAGCGCGCGTAACCAGCTCGTCGTCGGAGAGCACTTTGTCCCAGTCATGGATCAGACCGGCAGCAGCGGCATCAAAGCGGTCAACGCCGTAGACCTCGGCCAGATGAAGTGCGGTCTCGGCAACACCCAGCGAATGCACATAGCGCTTGCGCTTATCCTTCATGCGAACATCGAGCAGCTCTTGAATGCGCTTGAGCAGCGCGCGTTCATCGCCCTCAAACTGATCCTCTACCGACAACGTAGACCCCCATCACTCAAAATCTTCTTGGCCCAAATCGGCATATAGCCTGCGTTTGCGAATGTAGCCGAGCACGGACTCGCTCGTAAGATAGCGCACGCTCATACCGCGGGCAACTCGCTTACGAATGTTCGTCGAGCTGATCGCCAGCGCCGGAATCTGAATATAGCGCACGTCGAACGGCAGCCCCGACTCTTTGATTCGGGCACGCGCCGTATCGATATCAAAGCCCGGTCGTGTCGCCGCAATAAAGGTAGCAAGCTCAGCGATTCGTTCGGCATCATGCCAGGTCACAATATCGATAATCGCGTCGGCGCCCGTAATAAAGTAGAGCTTTACCTGCGGCGGGTAAAAGTCGCGAAGGGCATGAAGCGTATCGGCCGTATAGGTTACGCCTGGACGGTCGATCTCGAACCGGCTCGCCAAAAAGGCCGGGTTCGCGGCGGTGGCGAGGACCGTCATGGCATAACGGTCCTCGGCAGGCGTCACCGGCTTGTCAAGCTTAAAGGCAGGAGAGCCCGCCGGCATAAAGAGCACAGCGTCCAAGTCGAGCGACTCGCGCGCCTGCTCGGCGGTCACCAGGTGCCCGTAATGGATGGGATCAAAGGTGCCACCCATAATGCCGAGCCTAAACTCCTGCCCGTCCTCAAGAGGAAGCTCGGGCAGACCGATTCCACCGCGCAGCGACATGGCCTACTCGCCCTCCGAGGTCTCGGCATCGTCCGCGGCATCCACCGCATCGACAATCTCGACGCCCTCATCCGAAGCATCGGTCACGTCAATGGCCTCAACGGCAACGTCCTCGCCAGCATCCTCGAGCTCCTCGTACTCCGAGAAGTCTTCGGCGCCCTCAAAGTCAAAGGCGCGCTGGCAAATGCGGACCTCGTCGCCCGCACGGCAACCGGCCTTCTCGAGCGCGTCGTCAACACCCATACGCGCAAACTTATGCTGCAGGTAAATGACGGCTTCCTCATTTTCCCAGTCGGTCTGGATGACCATGCGCTCGATGGCACGACCGACCACGCGGAAGGCACCGGGCTCTTCCTGGACAATGCGGAAACGCTTCTCACGCTGCAGGCGACGGCGCTCCCACTCATCGTCGCGCAGAACGACCGGCTCATCCGAGACAGCCAACTCGGCGCGCAGCTTAGCCACCTGCTCGCCCACGGCAAGCATCAGCGTGTTGAGACCGGCACCCGTCACGGCGGACACGGCAAAGAACATATGGCCGTCGTCGAGCGCTGCACGCTTGAGGTCGGCAATCTTGTCGGCCGTGCCCGGCGCGTCGCACTTGTTGGCAACGACGATCTGCGGACGCTCAGAAAGCTCAGCGCCATACTGCTCGAGCTCGCGGTTGATGATGCGATAGTCCTCAACCGGATCGCGATCCTCAAAACCACCCGTCATGTCAACGACGTGCATGATCAGGGCCGTACGCTCAATGTGGCGCAGGAACTGGTGACCCAGGCCCTTGCCCTCGCTCGCGCCCTCAATAAGACCGGGGACGTCGGCAACGACGTAAGAATATTCGCCGGCACGCACCATGCCGAGGTTCGGCACGAGCGTGGTAAACGGGTAGTCAGCGATCTTGGGACGGGCGGCACTCATGCGCGCGATGAGCGATGACTTACCAACCGAGGGAAAGCCCACGAGCGCGGCATCGGCCATAAGCTTCATCTCGAGCTCAATCCAGTGCTCCTCGGCCGGTTCGCCCAGCTGAGCGAACGCGGGCGCGCGGCGCACCGACGTCACAAAGTGCGTGTTGCCCAGGCCGCCGGCACCGCCGGGCGCCACGACGACGCGCTCGCCGTCGTGCACCAGGTCGGCAATCTCGAACATCGGGGTCTGCGTCTCGGGATCGAGCTCGCGCACCACGGTACCCATAGGGACCTTGAGAATCAGGTCCTCGCCGCTCTTACCGTTACGACGGGCACCCTGCCCGTGCGTGCCGCGCTCGGCGCGGAAGTGATGCTTAAAGCGGTAATCGATCAGCGAAGACAGCTGAGCATCGGCCTGGATGACGACATTGCCGCCACGACCGCCGTCGCCGCCATCGGGGCCGCCCTTGGGGACAAATGCCTCGCGCCTAAACGACATGCATCCGGCTCCGCCGTCGCCGCCGCACACGTTAATGCGGCTGATATCGGTGAACTGTGACAACAGAATCGCCTCCTACAAAAAAGAGGGAGACCCTTGAATCCTAAAACTCAAGTGCCTCCCACATATGTGCTCTATGAAGGGTGAATTACGCGTTCGCGAGCGGGCGTACGCTGACCCTGTGCTTGATACCCTTGTGGAACTCAACGGTACCGTCGACCAGCGCGAACAGCGTGTCGTCCTTACCACGGCCAACGTTCTCACCCGGGTGGATGTGCGTGCCGTGCTGACGGACGAGAATCGTGCCCGTGGTTACCGTCTGGCCGGCATAGCGCTTCGTGCCAAGGCGCTGACCGCGGGAGTCACGGCCATTACGGGAGGAACCGAGTCCTTTTTTGTGTGCCATTGTGTATACCTACTCTTTCGTTACGAGTGTAATCTACTCGGCGACGGGAGCCTCGGCAACAGCCTCAGCCTCTGCCTTGACAGCCTTCTTGGCGCGGGAGGTAGCCTGGACCTTCACGATCTTCAGCTTGGTGAGCTGCTGACGGTGACCCTTCAGACGACGATAGCGCTTACGCTTGTGGAACTTGAAGACCAGCTGCTTCTCGCCCTTGAACTGCTCAACGATCTGAGCGGTAACCTTGGCCTTGGCCAGCTTGTCGGGATCGGTGACGATCTTCTTACCATCGTTGAGGAAGATAACCGGCAGGGTGACCTTGTCGCCCTCATTGCCCTCGATCTTCTCGACGGTGATGACATCGTCGGTGGCGACCTTGTACTGCTTGCCGCCCGTGTTAACGATTGCGTACATGTTTACTTGCCCTTCATGCATCAGTTAGTGCAACAGTCGAATATAGTAGCAGGCGAAAATAACCCCGTCAACGAGTATGTGGAGCAAATCCACAAGTTCGCACAGGTATGGGGCTGACGAGTCGGCCCTCGTCGTCCTCGCATGCTTGATTCTGACGCTCGACATCGTAGGAGCAGATGGTCACGAGGTCTTGCATACCGGTGGAAACAATAGGTGCATCCACGCCCGGGGTCAAGCCCTGCAACAAAACATCAGCAGCAGAAAGCAAAATTTCCGGACGCATGGAGCCCTCGTTGTCGGCATGGGTGTCGAGCATGAGCACCAAATGGTCCGGGCGCTCCCCCGCCGTGAGCTCATAGCCCACGAGCGTGTGATCCAAATCCAAGCGCTTGCTCTTTTTTCCGCGCGCGTAGTCGATGCCATGGTCCGCGCGCAGCGTGTCGATCGCACGACGCACCTCGTCGGCGCTTACGGGCGCCTCGGGATCCAAGTGCAGGTCGATGCGATACGACAGGCGCGTGAGCTGCGCCGTCAACGCCGGCGTGCGCACGTCGATGTACGCCGCCTCGATGGGCGCCAGATCGGCCGGAGACGCCGCAGCCAGGCGCCCAAACGCCTCGTCGAGCGCCACGAACTCGGTCATAAACAGGTCATACCACTCGCAGGTCGACGACGTACCCACCGGTAGCGCCGAAGAAAAGCCCACGCGCATGTGCGGAGAGAAGCCCTGCGTGACGGCATAGGGAAGTCCCGCACGGCGCACGATGCGCTCAATGGTATGGATTACTTCGAGATGGCCCAGGTACTTAAGGCGATCGCGCTTGCCATAGCGAACACGAAGTCTAAAGAGCGAGGGGTTGTCGGTCAGGCGCTCACTCATGCGCGATCACCCATCAATACATTCTTGGCGTGGAGCGTAGGGCAGATCCCGCAGCCGGTGCATGACGTGCGGGTGCAGTCGGGAGTCGTGACGCCCTCGAGCGAGCGACGGTACTCGCGCTCGAGGAAGCCGCGCGTGCAGCCGGGGCTCACGTGCTCCCACGGCAGGCGCCAGTCTAACTCGTAGGGCAGGTGCACGAGCTCATTGAGGTCGATGCCGTTTTTGGCAGCAGCTTCCTTCCAGTTATCGAGCGAGAAATGCTCTACCCAGGCGTCAAAGCGAGAGCCCGAGCGCCAAGCGTCGATGATGACGGGCGTCATGTCACGACCGGCGCGGGACAGCGCAGCCTCGATGAGCGAGGTCTCGGCATCGTGGTAATGAACGCGGACGGCACGGTTGCGAACGCTCGTGATGAGCAGCTTCTGGCGACGCTTGACGTCGTCGTAGTCGAGCTGCGGGCACCACTGGAACGGCGTGGCAGCCTTGGGGATAAAGACCGAAACCGAGATCGACACCGAGATCGAGCCGCGACGAGCCTTGGGCACCACGGAACGACCGAGCTCCAGCACGTGATCGGCCAGATTGGCGATGGCCACGATGTCCTCGTCGCGCTCGCCGGGAAGGCCCATCATAAAGTAGAGCTTCATGCGGTTCCAACCGGCCTCGAAGGCCGCCTTGGCCGCACGGTCCAGGTCCTCCTCGGTCACGTTCTTGTTAATGATGTCGCGCATGCGCTGGCTGCCGGCCTCGGGCGCGAACGTCAGGCCGCCCTTCTTTTCGCCGGCGACCGACTCGGCCATATCCACGCCAAACGAATCCAGGCGCTGCGACGGAATAGACACGCGAATACCCGTATCCTCCAGGCGATGGTTGAGCCTGCCGAGCACATCGCGAATGCAGGAGTGGTCGGTCGTGGAGAGCGAGGTCAGCGACACCTCGTCATAGCCGGTCTTTTCCAGACCCTGAATCACCGACGAGACGATCTGGTCGGCCGAGCGCTCACGCACCGGGCGATACGTCATGCCGGCCTGGCAAAAACGACAGCCGCGGGCGCAGCCGCGCAGGATCTCGATAGACAGGCGGTCGTGGACCAGCTGCGCATAGGGCACGCACGACTGCGACAGCGGATTCGTGGCGCCGAAATCCACGACGACGCGCTTGTAGACCACGGTCGGCGCATCCTTGCCCTCACGCGGCACGGTGTAGCCATGCGGCGAGCAGGGCTCGTCGTGACAAACCTCATAGAGCGACGGCACGTAGTTGCCGGCAATGGATGCAAGCTGCTCGACAATCTGCGCGCGCGGGACTCCTTCGTCACGCAGACGGCGATGCAACTGGCAGGTCTCGAGCAGCGATTCCTCGCCCTCGCCGATGAGGATAACATCGAAGAAGGCCGCGTACGGCTCGGGGTTGTACACCGAGGGGCCGCCGGCGATGATAATGGAGTCGTCCTCGGTGCGGTCAGCCGCTAACAGCGGAATACCAGCGAGGTCGAGTGCCTCGAGGAAGTTCGTCACCGCCATCTCGTGCGGCACATGCAGGCCGACGATATCAAACGAAGCGACCGGCGCTGCACCCTCGAGCGACAGCAGCGGAATGCCTGCCTCGCGCATGGCGTCACCCATATCGGGCCACGGCACATAGCCGCGCTCGCAGGAGATGCCCTCGGCCTGGTTAAGGATGTTGTAGAGGATGGCGATGCCCTGGTTGGGCAGACCGACCTCGTACACATCCGGGTAGATCAGGCAGCAACGGTAGTCGGCATCGGCCTTGGAAAGCGTGCCCCACTCGTGATCGATATAGCGACTCGGCTTCTCGACCTTGGCGAGCAACGGCTCAATTAAATGAAAACAGTCTTGGTATGCAACGCGCAACGGAAAACCCCTAAGCAGCGAGATCTGATGCGTCCTGATAGGACGCCATAGGACGGGTAGCGCCCGCGACCGCAGTCACCAGATCGCGAACGCGGGAAAACGTGGCAGTGACCACCTCGTTAGCACGGCTGTAGTCGACATCGCGCTCGTAGAGCGAAACGAGCGCACGGCCCATGCCATGGGTGCCCGCGGCAGCAGCGAGCGCCTTGACGGCAAACCCAATATGCGGCGTCTGCTTGACGAGCGCGCGGGTGACCGCGCGGATCACAAGACCGCCGGCAAGCACGCCCGCGACCTCGTAGCCGCGCTCAGGCTTAATGCCGCGTCCAAAGACGGCAGCGAGCTCAAAGAGCATGCCCACCTGCGCCAGCGCCATAACGGGATAATCGGTGCCCGGCAAAAACACCAAAGCCCCGGTCGCCATATTGGTGAGCGCACACGAGGTGATGATACGATTGGCCGCCGCGATGCGCATGAAGGCAAAGTTCGCCGCAAAAGCCGTTTCCTTGTCGGTGCGATCGAGAATCCAGCGGGCAAGCGTCTCGAGCAGATACGTCTTATCGGTTGCCGCCACCACACCGAGCATGGGCGTGGACTCCTCGATAAACGGCACCTCCACAGCAGACTCGGCAAGCACGCACACGGGCGCGCCGGCGATCACGAGCTCCTGCACGGCACTCTCCAAGCGGTCGGAACCACACGAGAGCACCAGCACCACATCGGTATCGGTCTTTGGAGCAATTCGCTCCTCCCCCAGACGCTCGACGCGCACAATGCCCGAGGTCGTCTGCGGCACAAAGGCGTCACGCACCGTCTCGGCCAGAAAGCGCGAGGCGGACGAATCCAGATAGACCGAGACGCGCACCGGCGTATCGGAATCCTTCTTAACGGACGCGCCCATCTTAAAAGCGCGGGTCAGCTTATCTACGGGAATTTTCATAGCAAACCCCTCCAGCGGTTACGCGGCGCCCGAACGATGCCGCCATATGGATTGTACGATACCCACCGTCAGCAGTTGGATCATCATCGAAGACGAACCAAAGCTAATAAACGGTAGCGGAATACCGGTAATCGGCATCATGCCGATGCACATGCCGATGTTCTCAAAGGTCTGGAATGCCCACATGCCGACGATACCTACGCACGACAGACGCAGGAACAGCGACTCACACTTAAAGGCGACGCGAATCGTCGAAAAGATCAGCAGCACGTAGAGGCACAGGAGAAAAAAGGAACCGCAAAAACCAAAGGTCTCGGACAGGAAGGCGAAGACGAAGTCGGTGTGGAACTCAGGCAGAAAGCCGCCGGCCGACTGCGTCGCATGGCCCAAACCCTTACCAAAGAAGCCGCCCGAGCCAACGGCGATAAGCGACTGCTGCAGGTTGTAGGCATCGTCCGAATCGGCATTATCGGGGTCGATAAAGACCGTCAGACGGTTCATCTGATACTGCTTGATGAGCACATCGTGGCCGAGCAACGAATCAAAGACCGAATCGAGCGCCAGAACGAGGGCCACCAGGCCCACGAGCAGGGCCAGAGTCGACAGCACCCATTCGCGGCGTGCACCGCTCATACAAATGACGATGGCGCCCGAAACAAGCACGACCAGGCCCGAGCCCAGGTCGCCCATGGCAACGACGGCCAAAAACGGAATGGACAGCATGCCGCAGAGCTTGACGTAGTCGCGAACGGTATCGATGCGACCGTTATACTGCGAGCCAAGCGTAGCAATAAAGAAGATGGTGATGAGCTTGGCAAGCTCAACCGGCTGGAATGTCAAGCCGATACCGGGAATCTTGATCCAGCCCGTCATGCCCAGACCGCCTGTATAGGACAGACCCGGAATCTTGGGCGAGAGGATCACGATCAGGTCGATGACGAGCAACGCCGTCGAGAAATTGGAAATACCGCGCAGGTCGGTACGCCAGACCAGCACCGCCAGCACCGCTCCGATGCCAATTCCCAGCAGATGGCGTGAGAACGAAGCGTCGGCCTTAAACTGCGAAGCCGACCAGATAATGATGGCACCGTAGGCGACGAGAGCCACAGTAGCCACGAGCACACCGATATGCACCTTTTGGCGAAACGTGCCGCGCGAGGCCGAAAGTTGCTTGTTGACACGGTCCAGGCTGCTGCGAGAGCCGGTCTTGGTTGAACGGAACAGATCCGCCGGAGAAAAATCCATCGCAACCTCCTATCGAACCGAAGAATCGCCCGAGGCCGAAGAGGTATCGGGCTCGCCATAAATCACGCCGAGCACGTCGCGCACGACATGCATCGCGGTATCTGAGCCACCGCCGCCCTGCTCCAGGACGGTAGCGACGACATACTTGGGGTCATCGGCCGGTGCATAGGCGCAGAACCACGCGTATTCATCCTCGCCACTTTTCTCGCCCGTGCCCGACTTGCCGTATACCTGCGGCGTCAGGGTGCCAAAGTGAGCCGCCAGGGACGTCGATGCCGTGTAAATCACGTCGTGCATGCCGTTGCGAACAAGAGCCAAATCCGAATCGCTGTTGATCTTGGCCTCCAGGCGCTTCTTCTTGCCCTTGCCGTTGTACTTATAGGCATCGCCGTCGCCATCGCGCGACACGGCAGACAAAAACACGTGAGGCACGTACTGTTTGCCGCCGTTGGCAAGACCCATATAGGCACACGCCATCTGCAGGGGCGTCACCAGGATGTCGCCCTGACCGATGGCAATGTTGGTCATATCGCCGGCATTCCACTTGCGGTCCTCGGCAGAGGCGTCGGTGAAGTACGACTCTTTCCACTCGGCATCGGGAATACGGCCCGCGCCTTCACTCGGCAGATCGATACCGCAGGTCTTGCCCAGGCCCCAGCGACGAAAGACCTCCTGCAGGCCCTCGGAATGCTGCTCGTCATAAAAAAACGCCTTGCCCATGTCGTAGAAGACGGGGTCGCACGAGTTGGCGATACCCGACTGCAGCGTCATGGTGCCGTGGCCGGAATGCAGCCAGCAGTACTTGCCCCACGACTTGCCCAGGCCCGTCCAATAGCCCGTGCAGTTGGTTGTCTGCGTTGAAGTGTAGGTTCCAAACTCAAGACCGGCCAGTGCCGAGAGCGGCTTGATGGTCGAGGCCGACATGTACTGTCCGCTAATGGCGCGGTTGAGCAGCGGGTGCGAACCCTTGTCATCATTTAGCTCGGTCCACACGTCATTTGAGACGCCGCCGATAAAGACGGACGGATCAAACTTGGGCTCGCTCGCCATGCCCAGGATCTCGCCATTGTTGGGATCGAGACACACCACAGCGCCGTTGCCGGCATTGCTGTAGCCGGTGGTCTTGGCAAGCTCGATAGCGCTCGCCAGCGCCGTCTCACAGGCCTGTTGGATCTTAAGGTCGAGCGTGAGCTTAATGTCGGAGCCGGCCTTCGCGGGCACAGCGCCGGCCTGACCGGTCACATTGCCCGATGCATCGACCTTGACGGTCTGCACGCCACGAATACCCTGCAGCAAGTTTTCGTAGTAGCTCTCAACGCCCGCCTGGCCCACGATATCGCCCGACTGGTACGTAATCTTGCCAGCAGAAGCATCATCATCGCCAGAGGTTTTCTTATTCTGGGCCTCGAGCTGCTCGGAGGTAATGGTGCCGGTATAGCCCAAGATATGGCATGCCGTCTCGCCATATGGATACTGACGCTCGGTACGCTCGGCAATCTTGACGCCCGGGAACTCGCCGGCATGCTCCTGAATATAGGCAACCGTGGAGCGACGGACGTCCGTCGCGATGGTATGCAGGCTCTGAGCGCCCTCTGTATTGTCCTGAATATTGCGAAGGACCGCCACGTAAGGCATTCCAAGCACGTTGGCAAGATGGCGAACCAGAACCTCATCCTCGGCAAGGTCGCGGTAGGCCACGACAGCAAGTGAGGGACGGTTCTGGACAAGCGCCACGCCATTGCGGTCGAGGATGCGACCGCGCACAGCGGGTGTTGTAACGGTGCGAGTCTGATTACTATTGGCCTGCTTCTCGTAATAGTCCGATGAGACCATCTGCATGCCCCACAGCTTGACGGCAAGCGCCGCAAACATCGCGCCCACACCCGTGGTGAGGATGGAAAAGCGGCCCTTAAAGGCGGTCGACGCGGTATTGCCCTCGCCCTCGGTGGCGCGCGGGGCCGTTCCATGCTGCGTATCGTAGGTAAAACGGGAATCGCCACGACGCATGACGACCAGCGCGACCACGATGGCCACAACCAGCACGATACCGGCGATAATAACCGTCATCTGGGAAGACATCTACGGGCCTCCCCTATTTGAGCTTGCGGGTCTTGGGCTTAAAGCGCATACCCGCCTGGCGTCCGCCACGTGCGGAGAATCCATAGCCGGACTGCGGCACGACGCCGGACATCAAAAACGGAATGGCAACCAGACCCGTCAGGATCGAGGACGGCAGCGCATGGCCGAAGATCGCCACGACAAAGCTCGTCTCCAAACCCATAAACAGCAAGATGATGCTGTAGATCACATTAATGACGAGCGCAAAGGCGCCCACAGTGACGCCGCGCGCACTCGGGGTACCGCCCGTCTGACCGACGGCGCTGTGCACCAGGGCAAAAGAACCCACGGTCAGCAGGAGCGACATAACGCCCACCGGCACGGCAGCGGACAGGTCATAGAACAAGCCGCTGCAAAAACCGCACACGACGGCACGGGTCGGGTCGCCCGAGAACACGCTTAGGCACACCAGGATAATCATGAAGTTGACGCGACCGCCCGCAATGGAGATCTGCGGTGCCAGGCCTGCCTGCAGCAGCACGCACACAATGGCGGCGATCACAAACGTGCGGGAGCTCATCCCCTGCTCGTGTAGATCCATGGACATGCCCCCTATTCGCTCGAGCCGGAATCGGTCGTCTCGGACGTGTCGGAACCGTCATCCGAGCTCTCGTCCTTCGTCTTGGTCGCAGCATCGCGCGACGTTCCCTGCGGCGTGCTGTTGGCCGTGCTCACGTCCTCATCCGAGGCCGACTGTTCGTCGGTCAGCGAGGTAATGACCAGCACTTCCTCGTTGTTCTCGGCCGTCGTCTGAGCGCGCACCACAATGGTGTAGTACACATCGTTTGCCGATTTCTCAACCGACGAGACGGTGCCGAGCGGTAGACCCTTGGGGAACACGCCACCGATGCCCGAGGTCACGATGATGTCGCCAACCTTAACGTCGGAGTCGACGCTCACGTACTCAAGACGCAGCGTGCCATCAGCCTGACCCTGAAGCATGCCCTGGGCGCGCGTGTCCTGCACCATGGCGGACACGCCCGAGTTCTCGTCGCCAATCAGGCGCACGGTCGATGTCTTAGCCGATACCTCGATAATCTGGCCGATAACACCGGCAGAACTCGTCACGGGCATGTTGATGGTAAGGCCGTCGGCAGAGCCCTTGTCGATGGTAACGGTCGAGGTCCAGGCATCGCCCGAGGCACCAACGATACGAGCAGCGGTCGATTTGAGGTTATAGGTCGACTGCAGGCCGACCAGCCCCTCCAGACGCTCAGCGGTCTTTTGAGCCTCGGAGAGCTCAGCAACCTTAGAGGTCAGTTCCTCGTTTTGCTTCTTGAGC
This sequence comes from uncultured Collinsella sp., assembly GCA_905213265.1. Lineage (GTDB taxonomy): Bacteria > Actinomycetota > Coriobacteriia > Coriobacteriales > Coriobacteriaceae > Collinsella. Next base: position 20,493 of record CAJMHR010000007.1, on the reverse strand, counting down.
TCGTCGAGCGTGTCCTGCGACGCCGTAAGGTTAGAGAACACGTTGCCGATGGCATTGAAAGGAGCCGCCACAGCCGAACCCACAAAGCGCACCGGCGAGGTAATCGTCGTTACGCCCGAACGCACGGCATGAATCGGCCCTGCCTCGCCCTCGCGGATGTAAAACGTGAGCAGCAACACCGAAATCAGGCTGAAAACAATCAACGGGCGCATACCCGTTGATTGTCGCTTGGTATTCAGATTTGTGGAGAAACCCGAAGATCGTGCCAAATGGAATCCACCTTTTGGAAATTAAGCATTGGTCTGGACGAAGCCGCCATCAAACGCATTGGCCTCGAGCACGCGGGCACAGCCGTTAACGACGTTATCGAGCGCCGTGGGGCTGACGTTGACCGAAACGCCGGTCTCATCGCGCAGACGCACGTCGAGACCGCGTAGCAGAGCGCCACCACCGGTCAGCAAAATGCCGTAGTACATAAGGTCAGAGGCAAGATCGGGCGGCGTGGCATCGAGGGCGTCCTTGACGGCCTTGGCCATCTCGTCGAGCGGCTTGTTGAGCGCGCGACGAATCTCCTCGCTCTCGATGCGCACGGTCTTGGGCAGACCGGTGATCACGTCGCGGCCGTTGACCTCGACGTCGAGCTCGTCCTTGAGCGGCACGGCGGAGCCGACCTTAATCTTGATATCCTCTGCCGTACGCTCGCCGATGGCCAGGTTGTAGGCATCGCGAACGTGCGTGAGGATGGCCTGGTCGAACTCGTCGCCGGCAATACGGATGGACTGCGAGACGACGATGCCGCCCATGGCGATAACAGCGACCTCGGTGGTACCGCCGCCGATGTCGATGACCATGGAGCCGGTGGGTTCCTCGACGGGCAGGTCGGCGCCGATAGCAGCGGCCATGGGCTCCTCGATCAGGTAGGCCTGGCGAGCGCCGGCTTGGATCGTGGCCTCAAAGACGGCACGCTTCTCGACCGACGTGACGCCGGAGGGAACGCAGACGACAACGCGCGGACGCGGGGTCCACGGGTAGCGCTTCTCGGACGCCTTGTCGATAAAGTAGCGAAGCATGGCCTCGGTAACATCGAAGTCGGCGATGACGCCGTCCTTCAGGGGACGAACGGCCACAATGTTGCCGGGCGTACGGCCGAGCATGCGCTTTGCCTCGATACCGACCGCCAGGATGCGCTCGTCGTTCTTGTCGATGGCGACAACAGAGGGCTCGCGAATGACGATGCCCTTGCCGCGCACGGAGACAAGCGTATTTGCGGTGCCGAGGTCGATGGCAAGATCGCCCGCATAGCTACCGAAGAACATATCCATCAAAGAAAACAACGCAACTCCTGATGTGTTGGATGATTGCTGGAAAACTACTAGATCATCATACTAGCGCAAGCCCGGCACCTCACTTGCGGTGAAGCGCCGGGCAAAGCTAAATCCCATAAGGTCACTACTGGTTGTCAGCAGCCGAGAAATCCATATCGAGCGAGGAAACGGCCCAGCCGATATGGTTGTCGGAGCGCACGAATTTGACGGTGTACTCCTGCTCGCCGCCCTTGGACAGCGATGCCTTCACCTTAGCGGTCGTCTCGGTCATGGACTGATCCATGCCCTCGACGGACACGGTGGCACCCTGCGGAATCGAGGAGATGATCATCGACTTAGCGTCCTCGGACAGGCTCGATGCCAGGCAAGACTCGGCCTTTGCGGTGTCACCGTCGCCGGCAGCCTGGAACAGATCGGAAACCACAGATTCCTGGGACGGGAAGCCAAAGCCGCGCGTGTAGGCAAAGCCCAGACCGCCCGCGGCGATCAAAATGAGCAGAAGCAGCACGATGAAGACTTTGAGACCCGTGTGGCGATGGCGACGACGGACCTTGGCCTGCTTACGATCCTGACGGTCCTGCTGGACCATCTCGGACTCGGACAGCGTAAAGAAGCCGGTGTCCGAGGGATCGGGCATAAACTGACCGGTCGCGCCCGTAGGATCGAGCGGATCGACGGCAGGAGCGTCCATCGCGGGCGCCGGAGCCGTGGCCATAGCCGTCTGGGCAGACAGTGCGGCAAGCGAATCATGCACGCGGGCAAGCTCATCGGCCTGCTCGGAAGTGAGCTGGTAGATGCCATCGGCAGTAGCGGCGTTAAAGGCGTCGAGTGCGTCGGAGGGACGGCCGGCGGCAGAAAGCGCCTGACCCATGCCGGCATTGAGCGCACGCGTGTCGTCGCGGGGGCCGGCAAAGTCGATAGCCGTGCGGTAGGTCTCCACGGCATCCGCCGGACGGCCGAGCTTAATGAAGCAACGACCGAGCTCGCCGAGTGCGGCGGCGGGAGCCGGATTGGCGCCGTCGATGGCAGCCTGACGGAAGGCAGTACCCGCGTTGGCATAATCGCCCGACTGGAACAGCGCATTGCCCAGGCCCAGATAGGCCTTGAACGGCGTGGCATAAGAAGCGTCCTGCGTAGCGGCAGAGAACGCCTGAGCGGCCGTCGTGTAGTCGCCCACGGCGGCGAGTGCCTTGCCGCGGTTGGTGAGCAGCGCGCCGCGCTTGCCGTAGGTGCCGTCGTTGAGGGCGGCGGCATAGGCCTCGGCGGCCTCGACATACATGCCCAGGTGCATCAAGGCGTTGCCACGAAGGTGATCGGCCTCGCCCATAATCTCATCGGGAGTCTTTGCCGCCCCAAGCATCTGGGCTGCAGCGGAAAAATCACCCGCGCGGTAAGCGGCGCGGCCCTGTTGGATCAGCTGGCTATTCAAGGAAGTCCCCTTTACTCGTGAACGATCTCGACATGGACGATCTCGTCGCCGGCACGCAGCTGCGAAATCACATCGAGACCCTCGACCGTGGTACCAAAGACGGTGTAACCGGAATCGAGGTTATGCTGGGCACCCAGGCAGAAGTAGAACTGCGAACCCGCGGAATCGGGGTCCATGGAGCGTGCCATGGCAAGGGCACCATCAACATGGCTGTTGCGCGGATTGGTGGCAAACTCGCCCTTGATGCAGTAGCCGGGACCACCGGTACCGGGCATGCCGTCGGGGCCCTCAAGACCGGCAGCGACGTCGGTGCCGGACATATCGCGGGTATTGGGGTCGCCGCCCTGAATGACAAAGCCGGGCACATAGCGATGGAACTTAAGGCCATCATAGAAGCCCATCGTGGAAAGCTCGCAGAAGTTCGCGACATGAATGGGAGCGCCCTCGCCGTCAAACTTGACCTTGATGGTACCCTTCGACGTCTCGATAACGGCGCACTCGTCGCCGGCAAGCTGATACTCGGGCGTGTAGAGCTCTTTCTTAAAACCAAACATGTGGTTCCTTCCTCGTGCGTTTAAAGCATATTTGTACGAATTGTAGCAATAAGCATGCGCTTACATCAATTGCGCACGTAGGTTATGCCGACTATGGCGAACTAATTTTAGGAACGCTGCTGCGGCTTCCAGGAGCCCACGTTGGCGTCGTACTGATTAAGCGCGCTGTTGCCACTCTGCGCGATGGGCGCCAGGATCTCGCTTTGGTGGGAACTCATCGACTCGCCATCGGGAATGGCCAGCGAGATGTCCCAACTCTGGCAGATCACGTCGACGCGCTCATACATCCACTCGGCAAGCTGCTTTAAGTGGGCGATGTCGTCCGCATAGACCGTATCGTCTTGGTACTTAAGGTTGTTGAGCTCATCTTGCGTCTTTTTGATCTGGTCGCGCAGGGCGTAAGCACTCTGTGACAGCTCCTGACGGGTGGACAGCGGCGTTCGGAGATAGCCGTTGTTAAAGGAATCGATGACCTCGCCGATCTGGTCCTCGTCACCGTAGGACACGATGGTCTGATACAGACCGTCGAGCCTGGTATAGAGCTGATCATCGGTGAGCACGGTTTCTTCCTGGACCACCTCGGCAGAATCGTCCTGCTTGGTATCGTCCTCATTCGCCTCGCCCTTTTGGCGCGTGGGGAAGGTCGTCTGCGCGGCCTGGCCAAACTGGTCATAGAAGCCAGGCATGACACCCATGGGATCGGCCGTCACGAACCAATAGGCACCACCGCAAACGACTGCAAGGACCACGATGACGATGAGCGGCTTGGGGATATGACGCTTGTGCTTGTGATAGGCGTCCTCGTCGGGATGCACCTTGCGCTTGGGTTTTTGAGCATCGTCGTGCAGGGAAACGGGCGTGGGAATATCGACCTTGGGGATACCGAAATCCTTATCGAAAGCCGGCAGCACGCAGGTCTCGTTAGGATCGGCGGCGTCCGAAAGAACCGCGGCAGCCGAGGCGGGCGCATGAGGCACCTCGGTATCGATCTGCTCTTGCGTTAGGCGCGGAAAGCCCGCCGTGCGGCCCGCTGCCAGGTCGGATGCGGCCGCGTCCTCGGAGAGGATGCCCGGAGCGGGGCGTCCGCATTTGGGGCACGTACGATCATGCGGAGAAAGACGGGCACCGCAGCCCTCGCAGAACACGAACTCGGTGTGCTCGGGACCATCGCCCGGACCCACATAGGCGTTGCAGTAGGGGCAGAACGAGGCGCCGTCCTCGATAGTCTTAAGGCAATGCGGGCAGATCACGGCATCCTCTTTTCGAAGCAATTCAAACAATCGAGGTTAGAGCATAACATCGCCACGGCCCCACAGGAGCAAGGCACCAATTCAACATCGCCAGGGCGCGTAGTTACTTCTTCTTCTTGCTTGGCATCGAGACTTTGATGCCTTGGGCGGACTTGGTTACGCGGGAGCGCTTGACGCCCGTGGACTTCTTTTTCTTGGGCTGGGCCTGGGCCACGCCCTCGAGTGCGCGGGCCTCGGCCTCGCGAGCGGTGCGATCTTCACGGCGCTGCGCCATGTCGGCGGCGAAGCGCTTGGCAAAACGCTCGGCCGTCGAACCCGTCGAGCTCACCTTGCCGCCACCGCGACCCAGGTGGACGCGCACACCGCGGCCAAAACCAGTTGCAGCATGACGACGACGCGGCTTGAGCGAATCCATCATCGTGGCGAGCTTAAAGAACACCGAGCAGGTAAAGACCACGATGACAGCCAAGATAACCATCTGGCCCATCGACAGGTTGGCAATAGACAGCAGCTCCGGGAATCCGATAACGCCCACCAAGATGCCGGCGACCACAAACACAAAGAGCACCACACGTAGGGGCGTGAGTGGCTGCGAGATGCGCCAGATCAGGCTGACGCTCGCCGCGCACGACGTAAGCAGGCACATCGTAGACAGCGTGAGCTGGCTAAAGCCAAACACGCGCGCCACAAAGATATCGAGCGCCGCAGCCAAAATGACCGCAATCGACGCCGGCAGTGCCCGCTTGAGCACGTTCGTCAGGAACGACCCCTTCACGCGAGCATTGTTGGGCTCCAGGCCCAACACAAAGCCCGGCGCGCCGATGCAGAAGAAGTTAATGAGCGTCATCTGAATTGGCTCGAAGGGGTACGGCGGCAGCGCGATGCACAGCGCCGCCAGACCCATCGAGAACAGCGTCTTGGTCAGGAACAGCGAGGCCGAACGCTGCAGGTTGTTGATGGAGCGACGACCCTCGGCCACCACGGCGGGCATCGAGGCAAAGTCGTTGTCGACGAGTACGATCTCGGCCACGTTGCACGCGGCATCGGAGCCGGCCGCCATGGCAACGGAGCAGTCGGCCTCCTTGAGAGCCAGCACGTCGTTGACGCCGTCGCCCGTCATGGCCACGGTGTGCTCGCGGCGCTTGAGCGCCTGCACGAGTTCGCGCTTCTGCTGCGGGGTCACACGACCAAAGACATGGTAGCGGTCCACTGCGGCATCGAGCTTGGCCGGCGTATCGAGCGTCGTGGCGTCCACATAAGCGTCCGCCCCCGGCACGCCCACCACGCGTGCGATCGACGACACCGTACGCGGGTCGTCGCCACTGATCACGTTGAGGGTCACGCCCTGCTCGTTAAAGTAGCCGATGGTCTCGGCCGCCGAAGTACGGATCTCGTCGCGGATGGTCACAAAGCCCACGGGCTCGGCCTCTCCCACCATATCGCCATCGGGCGTAAAGCCGTCCACGCGCGCCACCACGAGCACGCGGCAGGTATCGGCAAGCTCGGCGACACGGTTCTCGACCTGCGAAAACACACGCTCCGAAAGCACAAACTGCGCGGCGCCCATCACATAGGAGCCCTGCGCAAACGAAGCGCCACTCCATTTTTTTGACGACGAGAACGGAATGACCGACAGCGGTTCAGACACCTCGACCGGGCGATCGGCGTAATAGTTGAGCAGCGCCTGGCAGGTCTCGTTGGCATCGGCCGAAGTCGCACGTGCCACGTTAGCCAGCGCAAAATCGAGCACCGTGGTATCGACGGGAACGGCCGCCTCGTCCGGGCCGGCGCCTAGGCTCACGCCCTCAACCGGCAGCGGATACGTGCCCTCGACCTCCATGCGGCCCGACGTGATGGTGCCCGTCTTGTCCAGGCACAGCACGTCGACGCGAGCGAGAGTCTCGATGCAGTAGAGCTGCTGCGCCAGCACCTTGCGGCGGGCCAAGCGCACCGTAGCGATGGCGAGCACCGACGAGGTCAGCAGCACCAGGCCTTGCGGGATCATGCCCAGCAGGGCGCCCACCGTGGACAGCAGCGCCGACGAAGGCACATGACCAGCCAACAGCTCGGAGAAGCACCACGAAAGGGCGCTGTCGCCTGGGGTTCCCGCGGCATCCCACAGCTCGCTCACACTCGAGGCAAATAACGCCAAACCGAGCGGGATCATGATGATGCTCGCAAAGCGAACGATGGCGTTAAGCGCGTTCATGATCTCGGAATTGACCTTTTTGACGTACTTGGCCTCGTTATTAATTTTGGCCACGTAGTTGTCGGCGCCAACATGGATCACGCGGGCGCGCAGCAGACCCGAGTCGATAAAGCTGCCGCTCATAAGCTCGGAACCGGGCTGTTTCTTAATAAGGTCGCTCTCGCCCGTCAGCAGGCTCTCGTTCACGAGAGCCTCGCCCGAAACCACCACGGCATCAGCGGGAATCTGGTCGCCGCGCCCCAGGCGGATGATGTCGTCGAGCACAATCTGGTCCAGGTCGAGCTCCACCTCGGCGCCGTCGCGCACCGCGATGGCCTTCTTGGAGGTCAACAGCGTGAGCCTATCGACCATCTTCTTGGAACGCATGGACTGGATGACGCCAATAGCGGTATTGAGGAACACCACGAACAGGAACGTCAGATTCTTAAACGAACCGGTCAAAATGACCAGGAACGCCAAGATCACGTTGATCAAATTGAACAGCGTGCAGAGGTTCTCGATGATGAGCTCTTTGACCGACTTGGTCTTGAGCTCCATGTTGCGGTTAATCTTACCGGCGGCGATGCGCTCCTCGACCTCGGCGGTCGAGAGTCCGCGCTCGATATCCGTTGCTGCCATACCACGTCCCATCACGTCGCGTCGGTATAAGAAAAACCGCCCGGACCATGCGAGGTTCGGACGGTCTTACGTTCGATGGTGCCCCATGTTGGATTCGAACCAACGGCCTTCTGCTCCGGAGGCAGACGCTCTAATCCCCTGAGCTAATAGGGCCAACGTTTGGCATTATACCCAAGTGCACCTCGGGCTATCAAAATAAAAGAAAAAGCTTTGCAATTCCGAGGAAGACGCGGCGCAACGGCCCACTTTAGAAGGCAAAAGCGAGTCAGATAGTATAAACTCTCATGCACCATATATACACGGCTCGCGATGCGGGCCGTTTTTGCAAGGGTTATCCATCGAGGTGAGAGGCACACCATGATTGCAATTCTAAAGCAAAGTGCCAGCGACGAGGCCGTCGGCCATATCGTCAGCTGGATTGAGAAAAAGGGCCTGAAGACCGATGTCTCGCGCGGCGAGAACGAGACGATCATCGGCCTGGTGGGCGATACGACCAAGATCGACCCGTTCCTGCTCGAGTCCATGGACGTCGTCGAGCGCGTGCAGCGCGTCTCCGAGCCGTTCAAGCGTGCCAACCGCAAGTTCCACCCCGAGGACTCCGTCATCGACTGCGGCCACGGCGTCAAGATCGGCGGCGACCAGTTCCAGGTCATCGCCGGTCCCTGCTCCGTCGAGGGCGAGAACCTCATCCGCATCGCACGCCGCGTGAAGGCCGCCGGCGCCACGATGCTGCGCGGCGGTGCTTACAAGCCCCGCACCTCCCCCTACGCCTACCAGGGCATGGGCCCCGCCGGCCTCGACCTGCTGTGCGAGGCGTCTGCCGAGCTCGACATGCCGATCGTTACCGAGATCATGGACCCACGCGACGTGCAGGTCTTCTTGGACAAGAAGATTGACGTCATGCAGATCGGCGCCCGCAACGCCCAGAACTTCCCCCTGCTCAAGGAGGTCGGCAAGACCCAGACTCCGATCTTGCTTAAGCGCGGCATGTCCGGCACGATCGATGAGCTGCTCATGGCCGCCGAGTACATCATGAGCGAGGGCAACGACAACGTCATCCTGTGCGAGCGCGGCATCCGCACCTTCGAGACCCGCACCCGCAACACATTCGACCTTAACGCCGTGCCGGTGCTACACCACCTATCGCACCTGCCCGTCGTTGCCGACCCCAGCCACGCCACCGGCTACACCCGCTACGTTGAGCCCATGGCGCTCGCCGCGACCGCCTGCGGTGCCAACGGCCTGGAGATCGAGGTCCACGACGAGCCGAGCCGCGCCTGGTCCGACGGCGCCCAGGCCCTCACCCCCGATCAGTTCGACGACACCATGCGCCGCATCCGAGCCATCCGCGAGGTTGTCTGCCAAGGAACCATGGAGTAGCCCATGGGTACGGTGAGAAACGCGCGCGTTAACCAGGGCGGCCCCAAGTGCGCCGGCATCGTGGGCCTGGGCCTCATCGGCGGCAGTTTTGCCCGCGGCTATGCGCAGGCGGGCGTCCGCGTGCTGGCCTGGGACCCCGATGACGATGTCATGACGGCCGCCAGCATGGGCACTGTCGCCGGAGAGCTCAACGACAAGACACTCGGCGAATGCGACATCATCGTCCTGGCTTGCTACCCCGAGGCCTGCATCGAGTGGCTCGAGGCGCATGCCCAGGCCCTCGCCGACGCCACCGACACCGAGGCCATCATGGGTCCCGTAGTGATCGACACCGTGGGCGTCAAGGGCATCGTGTGCGAACGTGCCTTTGAGCTTGCCCGTAAGCACGGCTTTTACTTTGTGGGCGCACACCCCATGGCGGGCACGCAGTACTCGGGCTACGCACACTCCCGCGCCGACCTGTTCCAGGGCGCGCCACTCGTGCTCGTGCCGCCCGCGGTGGACGATGCGCTCAAACTGGAGCTTTTGGGCCAGGTGCGCGAGATGGTGCGCCCCTTGGGCTTTGGCAAGTTCACCGTGACCAGCGCCGCCGAGCACGACCGCGTCATCGCCTTCACGAGCCAGCTTGCGCACGTGGTGTCCAACGCCTACGTAAAGAGCCCCACTGCCCAGGTCCACCACGGCTTATCGGCCGGTAGCTACCGCGATCTCACCCGCGTGGCGCACCTCAACCCGCAAATGTGGTCCGAGCTCATGATCGACGACGCCGACGCGCTCGCCTTCGAGATCGACCATCTAATCGAGTCGCTTGGCGCCTACAGCCGTGCGCTCAAGAACCGCGACCAGCGCTATCTGGAGAATCTCCTTGCCGAGGGCGACCGCATTAAGCGCGCGCTCGACGACGAGGCCTCCCACTAGACCACCTATCACGCCAGGTCGAAAGGACCGAAGCTTATGGCGATTACCATCGATATCGACACTGCACGCCCCTACCAGGTGCATGTTGGCACGTTTTTGCTGGAGCAGGCGGGACCGCTCGTGCGCGCCACTGCCGGCGGCACCAAGGCCGTCATCGTGACGGACACCAACGTGGGCCCGCTCTACCAGATGCCCGTTAAGCAGAGCCTGGAGGCGTCAGGCTACGAAGTGAGCATCTGCACCTTCGAGGCCGGCGAGGCCCATAAGCGCGCCGAAACCTATGTTGCCATTTTGGAGTTTGTGGCCGAGCACGAGCTTTCGCGCTCCGACGTGATCGTGGCACTCGGGGGCGGCGTCGTGGGCGATGTGGCGGGCTTTGTGGCCGCGACCTACATGCGCGGCTGCAAGTTTGTGCAGATCCCGACGAGCCTGCTCGCCATGGTGGATTCGTCGGTGGGCGGCAAGACCGCCATCGACCTGGCTGCCGGCAAGAACTTGGCCGGCGCCTTTTGGCAGCCGAGCGTGGTTATCGCCGACGTGGGGTGCCTGGCCACCCTCACGCCCGAGCAGTTCGCCGACGGCTGCGGCGAGGTCGTCAAGCACGCCGTGATCGCCGACCCGGAGCTTTTCGCCGAGCTGGAGAAGACCCCGCTCACGCTGGAGCTGCTCAACCGCGATGTGGCCCGCGTAGCGCTCATCATCGCCCGCAACATCGACATCAAGCGCGCCGTGGTCGTCGCCGACGAGCGCGAAACCAACCAGCGCAAGCTCCTTAACTTTGGACACAGCGCCGGACACGCCGTCGAGGCCTGCGAGCACTTTGAGCTCGGACACGGCAACTGCGTGTCGATCGGCATGGGCATCATCACGCGCGCCGCAGCCCTGCACGGCGTCTGCGATGCCGAGCTGCCCGGTCGTATTGAGGAACTCTGCGCCCGCCATGGCCTCAAGACCCACTGCGACCTAGATGCCGATGTCATCTTTGCCGAGGCGCTCCACGACAAGAAGCGCGCGGGCGACACCATCGACCTGGTGATTCCGCACGGCATTGGCCGCTGCAGCATCGACCGCACGCCGCTTTCCACTTTCCACGAACTCATTGCCGAGGGCCTCGGCCAGAAGGGAGACGCATCCGCATGCTAGCCCGCATCACCCCGTCCCCGCTTAAGGGCACCGTTCCTGCCATCGCGTCCAAGTCGATGGCGCATCGCCTGATCATCTGCGCCGCGCTTGCCAACGGCGAGACACACGTCGCCTGCAACACCACCTGCGCCGACATCGAGGCCACGGTCCGCTGCCTCACGGCGCTCGGCGCTCGCATCGAGACCGTCGAGGACGGCTTCCAGGTCCACCCCACCATGAAGAGCGTTGAGTTTGGCCTGCTCAAGGCCCTTGCCGGTGGCACGCTCGACTGCGGCGAGAGCGGCTCCACGCTGCGTTTTATGCTGCCTGTCGCCTGTGCGCTGGGTGCGGAGGCCACCTTTGTGGGCCAAGGTCGCCTAGGCGCCCGCCCGCTCTCCCCGCTCTCGGACGAAATCATCGCCGCCGGCTGCGACCTGCAGGGTCTGGGCGGTTTTCCGCTCAAGACGAGCGGCCGCATGCGCCCGGGCACCTTTGTGCTGCCGGGCAACGTGAGCTCGCAGTACATCTCGGGCCTGCTGCTGGCAGCCCCGCTTCTGGCCCAGCCCTCCTGCGTGCAGGTGACCGGCCTAATCGAGAGCCGACCCTATATCAACCTGACCATCCAAGCCATGAAGGCCTTCGGCGTCGAGGTCAACGTCGAGCGTATCCCCGCCAAGAACGGCCAGCCCGAGGTCACGAACTTCCGCGTGAGCAGCGGCTCGTACCGCACGCCCGGCAGCGTGGCCGTCGAGGGCGACTGGTCCAACGCCGCCTTTTGGTTGTGCGCCGGCGCCATCGGCACCGACCCCATCACCGTGGAGGGCGTGTCGCTGAGCTCCGCGCAGGGCGACCGCAACGTGCTTGCCGCGCTTTCGCGCTTTGGCGCCCGCATCGTGCGCTCCACCAACGCCGCCACCGTGCAGTCCGACAAACTCGCCGGCTTTGAGATGAGCGCCCACGACATTCCAGACCTGGTGCCCGTTATCTCGGCCGTGGCCTCACTGGCACAGGGCCGCACCTTTATCCGCGATTGCGCCCGTCTGCGCATCAAGGAATCCGACCGTCTGGCCACCACCACCCGCGAGCTCACCGCGCTGGGCGCGCAGGTGCGCATTGCCGGTGACGACCTCATCATCAAGGGTGTCGATGCCTTTACCGGCGGCGAGGTCGATTCGCACAACGACCACCGCATCGCCATGATGGCAGCCATCGCCGCAAGTCGCGCCACCGGCGAGGTCGTGATCCACGGCGCCGAGGCCGTCAACAAGTCCTATCCCGATTTCTTCGACCACTACCGCCTGCTGGGCGGCAAGGTCACACTCGAGGAGGAATAGCATGTCCTCGACCTTTGGCAACGTCTTGCACTTAAGCATCTTCGGCCAATCGCACTCCCCCGCTATCGGCTGCTCGCTCGATGGCATCCCGGCGGGCATCGCCGTGGACCAGGAGCAGCTGCAGGCCTTTTTGGACCGTCGCGCCCCCGGTCGCGACGAGACCGCAACCAAGCGCCGCGAGGCCGACGCCGCCCACATCATCGCCGGTGTTGTCGATGGACATACCACCGGCGCGCCCATCGCCGCGATTATCGAGAACACCAACACGCGCTCCAAGGATTACTCCGAGCTGCGCCGCAAGCCCCGTCCCGGACATGCGGACTTCCCTGCGCGCGTGAAGTACCACAACATGCACGATGTCGCTGGTGGTGGGCATTTTTCCGGCCGCCTAACGGCACCCTTATGCATCGCCGGCGGCATTGCGCTGCAGGCACTCGAGGCCCGCGGTATTCGGGTGATGGCTCACGTGGCGCAAATCGGCGGCATCTCCGACCTTCCGATGGACGATATGGTCTATCGCGAGGCCGACCGCAAGGCGATCCTTACGAACGATCTACCGTGCATTGACGCCGCCGCAGCCGGCCGTATGCGCGAGGAAATCCTAGCCGCGCGCGACGAACTCGACAGCATCGGCGGCATCGTGGAGTGCGGCATTTACGGGCTTCCCGCGGGCATCGGCGACCCCATGTTCGACGGCATCGAGAACCGCATCGCGCAAATCGCCTTTGGCATTCCCGCCGTAAAGGGCGTGGAGTTTGGCATGGGCTTTGCCGTGGCCGCCATGCGCGGCAGCGAGAACAACGATCCGTATCGCATCGATGCCGAGACCGGCGAGATCGAGGTCGAGTCCAATAACGCCGGCGGCATTCTGGGCGGCATCTCCACCGGCGCGCCCGTCATGTGGCGTATGGCCGTGAAGCCGACGCCCTCCATAGGCCGCGAGCAGCAGACGGTGGACATGGACGCCATGGAAAATGCCGAGCTCTCGGTCCACGGCCGTCACGATCCCTGCATCGTCCCCCGAGCCGTCCCCGTAGCCGAAGCAGCCGCCGCCCTCGCGATCTGGGACGCCCTCCTAGAAGACGCCGGACAGCTTTAGTCCACCCACCCCAAGGGTAGTTAATTTGGGACGGGCTATTTTAGCTACCCCCATATGCCAGTTGATATTTGCCCTGGCACCCATCGATTCGTCGACAGTCAAAGGGTAGCTAAAAAACCCCGTCCCAAATTAACTACCCCAGGCAACCATTCACGAAAGGGGCCTCCATGGACCTTGCCGATATTCGCCAGGCCATCGATGGCATCGACGCCACGCTCCTCAACAGCTTTATCGAGCGCATGGATATTGCCACCGAGGTCGCCAAGTCAAAGATTGAGATGGGCAAGGCCGTCTTCGACCCCGCCCGCGAGCGCTCCAAACTCAACAACCTCGCCGGCCGCGCGCCCGAGCGCTACGAGGCCCAGACCATCGCCCTGTTTCGTCTCCTCATGAGCATGAGCAAGGCCGAGCAGCAGCGCTACATCAACGAACTCAAGGGCATCACGGTCTCACAAAAGGCCCATACCACGGCCGCAGCCTTCGATACGCCCTTCCCCCAGACGGCCAGCGTTGCCTGCCAGGGCGTTGAGGGCGCCTACAGCCAAATCGCCGCGTGCAAGCTCTTCGACGTGCCTGATATTGCGTTCTTCGAGACCTTCGAGGGCGTCATGCGCGCCGTGCGCGACGGCTTTTGCGAGTTTGGCGTACTGCCCATCGAAAACTCAACCGCCGGCTCGGTCAACGCCGTCTACGACTTGCTTGCCCAGTTCGACTTTCACATCGTGCGTTCACTGCGCCTCAAGATCGATCACAACCTGCTCGTCAAGCCCGGCACCAAGCTCACAGACGTGCACGAGGTCTACAGCCATGGCCAGGCCATCGCCCAGTGCGCCGGCTTTATCGAGGCCCACGACCTGCATGCCACTAAGTACCCCAACACGGCTATGTCGGCCGAGATGGTCGCCCATTCCGACCGCTCCGATGTTGCCGCCATCGCCTCGCGCAGCTGTGCGGCACTCTATGGCCTGGAGGTGCTAGAGCCCAATATCCAGGACTCGGACAACAACTACACGCGCTTTGTCGTCATCAGCAGCGAGCCGCGCGTCTACCCCGGCGCCAACCGCACCTCGCTCATGATCACCACAGCCAATGAGCCGGGCGCCCTCTACCGCGTACTCGAGCGCTTCTATGCGCTCAACATCAACCTCATTAAGCTCGAGAGCCGTCCCATCCCCGGGCACGACTTTGAGTTTATGTTCTACTTTGATCTGGAGTGTCCCTTTGGCAGCAAGGCCCTCGACGATCTGCTCGATTCCGTCGACGACGTGTGCGAGAGCTTCACCTACTTTGGCAGCTATACGGAGGTGCTCTAGATGACCGATACCGCCGCAACCCGTCCCTACGGCGTGCTGGGCCGCGTTCTGGGCCACAGCTATACCCCGACCATCTACAAGGAGCTCGCGGGTCTCGAGTACGTGCGCTTTGAGCGCGAGCCCGAAGATCTTGAAGCCTTTATGACCGGCGACGAATGGGAAGGCACCAACGTGACCATCCCCTACAAACGCGCCGTCATGGAATACCTGGACGAGCTGAGTCCGCTGGCCGAGCGCATGGGCAACGTCAACACCATCACACGCCTACCTGACGGTCGTCTGCGCGGCGACAACACCGACTACTTTGGTTTTCAGTGCCTGGTCGAGGAGTTGGGCGTTGAGGTTGCCGGCAAGAAGGTCCTCGTGCTTGGCGCCACCGGTGGCGCCGGCACCACGGCAAGTATGGTGCTGGGAGACCTGGGCGCCATCGTTGTGCCCGTGGGTCGCACGAGCGAGGTCAACTACGGCAACATCGCGCAGCAGTCCGACGCCGCCCTGCTCGTCAACTGCACGCCTGCCGGCATGTTCCCCCACTGCCCCGACGCGCCTTGCACACTCGAAGGGCTCGATGCGCTCGAGGGCGTTATCGACATTGTTTACAACCCCGCCCGCACGGGCCTGATGCTCGAGGCCGAGCGCCGCGGTCTCCCCTGCATCGGCGGTCTGCTGATGCTCGTGGCACAGGCGGCACAGGCCGTCGAGCGCTATACCGGCCAGGCCACCCCGCGCGAGCGCATCCTGGACGTAACGGAACGCCTGTCCCGCCGCGAGCAGAACATCGCGCTGATTGGCATGCCGGGTTCGGGTAAGACCCGTGTAGGCGAGCAGATCGCAATGCTGACGGGACGCGAGCATATCGACCTCGATCGCGCCCTTGAAGAGCGTCTGGGCATGCCTTGTGCCGACTTTATCGTCGAGTGCGGCGAGGCGGCCTTCCGCGAGCAGGAGACGGCGGCGCTGTCCGACATCTCCAAGCGCAGCGGCCTGGTGCTCTCAACCGGCGGCGGCGTGGTCACGCGCGACGAGAATTACCCGCTGCTGCACCAAAACAGCCAGGTCGTGATGCTCAACCGCAAGCTCGACGAGCTCGCCCACAAGGGCCGCCCTATCACCGCGCGCGACGGCATCGACAAGCTCGCCGAGCAGCGCATGCCGCGCTACCGCGCCTGGGCCGACTACATCATCGACTCACGCGACTGCGCCGCCAGCACCGCCCAAGCTCTCCTTGACACCCTCCCACCCGCTCTCTAACCAAAACCACCACAAAGGGACAAGCACCTTTGCGGTGGTTTTCCAATCGCAAAGGAAGCAACCATGAAAGCACTCGTCATCAACGGCCCCAACCTCAACATGCTCGGCATTCGCGAGCCGGGCATCTACGGCAGCGACAACTACGACCGCTTAGTGCAGATCTGTCAGGAAGCGGGTGCCGCACAGGGCTTCAACGAGGTCGAGGTCTTCCAGTCCAACCACGAGGGCAGCATCGTCGACAAGATCCAAGAGGCTTACGGCAAAGTCGACGGCATCGTCATCAACCCGGCGGCTTACACGCACACCAGCGTGGCAATCCTTGACGCCCTCAAGGCCGTCGCCATCCCTGCCGTCGAGGTGCACATCAGCGCCGTAGAGACGCGCGAGGACTTCCGCCAGGTGAGCTATGCACGCCTAGCCTGCTTCGCCACCATCACCGGCGAAGGCCTCCAGGGCTACGCCCACGCGCTGGAGCTGCTGAAAGAGCATCTGGAAAAGTAAAATGCCAACCCCAACAAACAGCAGCGGCTTGTTCGCGCTCGGCTTCAGCAGCATACAAGATGAAAAAAGCCCAGACCACCAAGCGGTCCGGGCTTAATAAACGATGGTGCTCCATGGCGGATTCGAACCGTCGACCTTGGGATTAGAAGTCCCCTGCTCTATCCAACTGAGCTAATGGAGCAAATAACCGCACGCCCAAGCAAGCGCAAGCCTGTCAGGCGCAAGTAATTATAACCTAGTTGAACTGCTCGCGGTACGCCTTGCAGACCTCATCAACTGGGCCGTCCATGCGAAGGTCACCCTTCTCAATCCAGACGGCACGCTGGCAGATGCGCTCAACCTGCTCCATGGAGTGCGAAACGAACAGAACCGTCACGTCACCGCTCTGGATAAAGTGCTGGATGCGGGCCTCGCACTTCTGCTGGAAGAACACATCACCGACGGACAGCGTCTCGTCAACGATAAGAATATCGGGCTCGGTAATCGTCGCGATTGCAAAGGCGATACGCGCCACCATGCCCGAGGAGAAGTTCTTAAGCGGCATATCGACAAAGTTCTGCAGCTCAGCGAACTCGATAATGCCGTCAAAGTTGGCGTCGATGAACTCCTTGGTATAGCCGAGCAGGGCACCGTTCAGATAGATGTTCTCGCGGGCGGTCAGCTCGGGGTCAAAGCCGGCACCAAGCTCAATCAGAGGCGCAATATTACCGTGCACCTTAACGCTGCCCTCACTAGGCTCAAGCACGCCAGCGATAATCTTGAGCATCGTAGACTTGCCGGAGCCATTGGTGCCGACCAGACCCACGACCTCGCCACGATGAATATCAAACGAGATATGCTTGAGCGCCCTAAACTCCTCAAAGAACAACTCGTGCTTGGCAAGCTTGATGAAGTATTCCTTGAGGTTGGTCAGCGACTCGGACGCCATGTTAAAGATCATGGTGACGTCGTCGACCTCGACAGCCAGAGGCTGCTCGCTGTAATCAACAACAGATTCAGTCATCACAGCACTCCTTAGATGTAGAGGATGAACTTGCGCTCGGACTTATGGAACACGGTGTAGCCAATAACAAGCGCAAGGACCGCCCAAGCGACACACATACCAAACGTCATAAGCGAGGGCGTAGTCTGGAACAGGAAGATATCGCGCATAAACTGCAGGTAGTTGTACATGGGGTTCGCATACATCAAGATACGCACGAGATGCGGCATTTGCGCAATATAGTCAGTCGTCCAGAAGATGGGCGTAATGTAAGTCCACGCCGTAATGATGACGCTCCACAGATGCATAACGTCGCGGAAAAAGACCGTAAGGGCAGAGAGCATCATGCCCAGGCCCATGCAGAAGCACATAAGCAGCAGCAGGCAAACCGGCAGCAGAATCAGGTGCCAAGAAGGCATAACGCGGAACCACAGCATAACGATGGCGACGGCAACCAGCGAGAAGGCAAAGTTGACTAGCGAGAAGAGCACCTTCTGCACCGGGAAGACCCAGCGGTGCACCTTAACTTTCTTGAGCAAAGGGGCAGCACCCACGATCGACGTCAGGGCCTGGTTCGTAGACTCGGACATGACGGCAAAGGTAATGTTACCCACGATCAAGTACAGCGGGTACATCTCGGGTGTCATTGAGCCATTGCGGCCCTGGCCAAAAATCGTCGAGAACACGATGGCCATGACGATCATCATCAGCAGCGGATTGAGCACCGACCATGCGACGCCCAGAACACTGCGGCGATACTTGATTTTAAAATCCTTGGTAACCAGCTGGCGAAGGATAAACGCATCCTTCTCAAATTCATTCTTAGCAAACGTCGCAGGCAGACTGCGAGTTTCTTGTTGCTTTGTCTGATCCGACACGGATGCAACTCCCTTACTCGTAATCGTTGACAAACGTACAGTATAGACCCGACAGCAAAGTAAATGATTCGCGCAGCAAAACTGGAGAACTATCCCACATCTTAGGATGTCAGGCGCAAACGGCTATACTTTCAAGGATTGAATGTATAAGGAGCATTGAGTGAATTCTGAATCCATCGCCGTCATCATCCCCTGCTACAACGAAGCGCTCACGATTGGTAAGGTCATCGACGACTTTCACCGCGAGCTTCCGCAGGCGACGGTCTATGTCTATGACAATAACTCGTCGGACGATACCTCACGCATCGCCACCGAGCACGGCGCCACGGTGCGTTTTGAGCCGCGTCAGGGAAAGGGCAACGTGTGCCGTCAGATGTTTCGCGACATCGATGCCGATTGTTACCTGATGGTCGACGGCGATGACACCTACCCCGCCGAGGCGGCCAAAGCCCTCTGCGAGCCCATCCTCAACGGCACGGCCGACATGACCGTGGGCGACCGTCTTTCCAACGGCACCTATGCCGAGGAGAACAAACGTGCCTTCCACGGCTTTGGCAACAACCTGGTACGTGCCATGATCAAGTGGATCTATGGCTACAGCTTCGATGACGTCATGACCGGCTACCGCGCCATGAGTCGCCCGTTCGTTAAAACCTTCCCTGTGCTTTCCGAGGGCTTTCAGATCGAAACCGAGCTCTCGATTCACGCTGTCGACCACCGCTGGCGCATCAAAGATGTGCCCATCGAGTACCGCGACCGTCCGGAAGGCTCCGAGTCCAAGCTCAATACCGTGAGCGACGGCATTAAAGTCGTCGCGATGATCGGCACGCTGTTCAAGGACTACCGCCCGCTGAAGTTCTTCAGCCTGGTTGCGCTTCTGTTTGCGGTGATCGGCCTCGCCCTGGGCACGCCCATCGTTGTCGAGTATTTCCAGACCGGCCTCGTTCCGCGCTTCCCCACCGCCATGCTCGCCGCGTCGTTTATGTTCCTGTGCGGCCTGAGCCTTGCAACCGGATTCATCCTCGATTCCGTGGCAAAGGTCGAAAAAAAGCAGTGGGAGGTCAACGTGTACAGCAAATACGCCTACGACGACCAGCCTGGCAGGTCCGCCACCACGCCAAGCGAGAGGTAGATCTTCCGCAAAATACTATTGGCACCACTGCGTAGATAGCCACCAACAAGAAAAGCCGCCGTTAAAGAACGGCGGCTTTTTTACTCTCGTCAATTCAATAGCGGCGACTAGAGCGTCTCGAGGTACTCCCCTAGCTCTTCCTCCCAGTCGGGCATGTGAAAGCCGGCAGCCTCAAGCTTGGACAGGTCGAGCGCGGAGTGGACCGGGCGCGGGGCGACGGGGCCGGAGGCGCCGGCGTAGTAGTCGGCGGTGCTGACCGGCACGACCTTCTCGCCGTTGCCGTTGGCGGCCTCGAAGACGGCGCGGGCGATGTCCGCCCAGCTCTTGACCGCACCGGAGCCGGTGCAGTTATAGGTGCCGTAGGGGGCGTGCGTCCCCAGCACGTGGAAGATGGCCTCGGCCATGTCGCGCGTGAAGGTCAGGCGTCCCAGCTGGTCGTCCACGACCGTGACCTGCGTGAGATTGTCCTCGGGGTCGGCCACGCGGTCGGAGAGCGCCTTCATGGTCTTGACGAAGTTGTGCCCCTCGCCGATGACCCAGGAGCTGCGCATGATGTAGTGGCGGGGGCCCCCTGCCACGGCGATGTCGCCGGCGGCCTTGGTCTGGCCGTAGACGGACAGCGGGCTGAGGGGCTCGTCCTCGTCATGGACCTCGGCGGTGCCGTCGAAGACGTAGTCGCTGGACACGTGGACGAGGGTGATCCCGTGCCCGGCGCAGGTGCGGGCGAGGAGGGCGGGGCCGGTCGCGTTGGCCTTCCAGGCGGTGGCGCGGCCCTCGGGGGTCTCGGCCCTGTCCACGGCCGTGTAGGCGCCGCAGTTGATCACGGCGCCGTAGAGCGACCAGTCGTATTTGGAATAGGCCTCCGGGTCGGACATGTCGAAGGTGTCGATGTCGCAGAAGTCGAAGTCCTTCGCGACGCCGCACTCCCCGGCGAGCGCGCGCACCGCGCGGCCCAGCTGGCCGTTGCAGCCGGTGACGAGGGTGCGCTTCGGCGCCATGGGGACGACGTCCCTGAGCATCGGGTGGTTTTTGTCCGCCTCGGAGACGGTGGCCTGATCCAGCGGGATCGGCCACTCGATGGCGAGCTCGGGGTCGGCGAGGTTCACGAAGGTGTAGGTCCTCTTGAGCTCGAGGGACCAGTGGGCGTCCACCAGGTAGGTGTAGGCGGTGCCGTCCTCCAGGGCCTGGAAGGAGTTGC
>CAJMHR010000006.1 GCA_905213265.1 uncultured Collinsella sp. | reverse complement strand
ACGTCACCGAGTTCAAGCAGCCCTGGGGCAAGGCCTACTTCGCGCCGGTCTACGATTTCGGCAGCAAGGAGATCGTCGCCTGGTCCACGTCGCTGCATCCCAACATGGCCCAGCAGCACGAGCTGCTCGACCAGCTCGTGTCCAAGATGCCCGAGGGCTCCAGGCCGGTCCTGCACTCGGACATGGGCTGGCAGTACCAGCAGGCCGGGTGGTGCAAGCGGCTGGAGGAGGCCGGCGTGGTGCAGAGCATGTCCCGGAAGGGCAACTGCATCGACAACGGCGCGACGGAGCAGGTGTTCGGCCATATGAAGGACGAGTTCTTTCGCGGAAGAAAATGGCCTTGCTTCGAAGACTTCAAGAGAGACCTGGACGAATACATCATCCATTGGAACACGAGAAGGAGGCAGGTTAAACTGAAGGGACTGACCCCGGAGGAATTCCGGAATCAGTCCCTATGTGCGGCGTAGGCCGCTTATTAGCCCGTCCAAGAATTGGGGCGCAGTTCACACTACGTGCGGCGGGGGTTCTTTCGTCCTGCGGAGTGTCCGCGAAGGTCAGCCCTCAGATCCTGCTACGACTACGTCCTCAGATTGTGTGGGCTGATGAAGGACGTGGTTGGTGGGGTGCCTTGTCCCGGTCGCTGTTTCGCGGCTTTGCCGCGAAACCACGCGCTGCTTTGGGCATAGAGGGGGACCTGGTTGCGGACCCAGATGGCCTAGAGGGATATGGGTGCAAACGAGAAATCGTTGTTGGGGTCGTCCTTTTCCATAAACTCATCGAGGCAGAATGTCATATAGATTGGAACGTACAGGACCTTGCCCTCTTTGCTGAGGTTCTCGTGGCTTAGCACAACGGCCTCGGGGATTTTGTACTCGCTCACGCTCATCAGACGGTCGAGGGCCGCATGGGCTCGAACCTTCTTGCCCGATTTGACCTCGATTGGGACAACGTGCCCGCGGGTGCCTTCGATCACAAAGTCAACTTCGCCGACCTCGCGTGTCTGGTAGTACCATGCATCAGTTCCAAGGGCGACAAGCTCCTGCGCGACCACGTTCTCATAGAGACCGCCGAGGTTGGGGGTTTTCGTATCAAGGTAGACAGCGCGTGCCGTGCTGCCGGGATACCGTGATGCGAGCATGCCTGTATCAGACTCGTATAGTTTAAAGGCGGTCGCCTTCTCTGTCCTCTTAAGAGGACTCCGGGCCTCCGTCACCTGGGCGACCATCAAACCGACGCCCGCGTTCACCAGCCATAGGAAATCCTGCTCGTATTTTTGAAGACGAGCTCCCTCGCCTAGAGACGAGACGATAAAGCGATGGGACTCCGCCTCAAGCTGAACGGGAATTTGCTCGAAAATGGAGCGAACGTTAAACGCTCGAGTCGATGCATATTTAGAGATATCGCTTTTGTACTGATCGACTAGCTGAATTTGAAGCTCACGCGTTCTCACGAGCGAATAGCCCGAATCGATATAGTTCTGAACGACCTCCGGCATGCCGCCGCAAACGATATAAGCTCTAAAGTTTTTGAGCATCGCCTCATGAATAAAATTTTCGACGGGACGCCTCTCGACAAGGCAGCTGCGGATGTCTGCAAGCACATTCTCGCTGATGCTGTTTGCCCAACAAAACTCTTCAAAATCCATTGGCCGCATAACAATGTGCTCGACATACCCCACCGGGAAAGAAGAGATCCCCTTAAACTCAGTCCCAAGCATAGACCCCGAGAAGACATAGCTAAAGCGTCCGTCCTCGACCAGCGCCTTCATAAGTGTAACGATCTGCGGATACTCCTGAATCTCATCGACGAAGATAAGCGTGTCTCCTTCAACAAGCGGTGCATCCGCAAGAAGGGCCACACGGTTGATGAAGTCAATGGAGTTCTTAGCGCCAACAAGTACGTCTCTTGCCTCGGCATCAAGTAGCAGATTGACCTCATAATACGAAGCGTAGTTGCTCTTTCCAAACGCGCGAATCGCATAGCTCTTGCCAATCTGACGCGCACCGGTAACAAGCAGGGCCTTATGGGAGTTATTCTTCCAGCTCAAAAGCCTATCAGTGACCTTACGGCGTAGCATTAAAACACCTCATTGACAAAAATTGGCAAATAGATTTGCCCCTAATCATACAAAAATTGGCAGATAGGAATGACCCAAATCATACAAAAATTGGCAGATAGCAAAGATTCGCTTAGGTCCCAGAGCCATCGAGCCGGCGCGGTGCCATGCAAAAAGACTGGGGACGCCGCTGATGTTCTCGATTGCCTGGGCGCGCAGGAGCGAGAGGGCGTCGACGGCGTTCATGCAATACCCGACGGTAAAGTTCTATACTGCAAACTCACAGTCGCTTGCCGCAAAGTGAAGCGCGATTGGCTATCCCTTTTGTTGGATGAAAAGCCCCGTGTTATTGCAGGGGTGCATACTTGTCTTGCAAGTGCATAGAATCTCGTATAGTGCGAGTAAATAATTGCAGTGTCCGTTATGTGTTTAGCAAAGATATAGTTTGCATAATCCAGCCTAATCTCTGCTCTAATTAAATAAAGTCGCACGTAGATGACGTAAACATGTGTGAGCTGGGCTTCTTTACGCTGAGCGGGTAAAAACGACCGTTCACCGTTAAACTATTTTCAAAATGAATAAAATGAGCGATAAAGAGAATATAAACCTTAATAAACTCGCGTATTGCACGGACGCGGGTTATTAATGGGTTGTAGGCCTTTTACAGAAAGGATTCCAGCAATGTCTAAGCCTCTTGGCAAGCCCGATCGTATTGTCGTCGCCCTCGGCGGCAACGCCCTCGGCAACAACCCCGTCGAGCAGATCGAGGCCGTGAGCAACACCGCCCACGCTCTCCTTGGTCTTATCGAGCAGGGTAACGAGATCATCATCACCCACGGCAACGGCCCGCAGGTCGGCATGATCCAGAACGCCTTCGCCGCCGCCCACGACGCCATCGGCACCCCCGAGATGCCGCTGCCCGAGTGCGGCGCCATGTCCCAGGGCTACATTGGCTATCACCTGCAGCAGGGCATCGGTCGCGAGATGCACAAGCGCTATAAGCGTTGGCACGCCGCCACCGTCGTCACCCAGATTGAGTGCGACCCGGACGATCCCGCGTTCAAGAACCCGACCAAGCCGATCGGCCCCTTCTACACCGAGGAGCAGGCCAAGGAGTTCATGGCCGAGGACCCCTCCAAGGTCTTCGTCGAGGATTCCGGCCGCGGCTGGCGTCGCGTCGTCGCCTCCCCCGACCCCAAGAAGATCGTCGAGGCCGACTCCATCCTCAACCTGCTCGACAACGAGTTCATCGTCATCGCCTGCGGTGGCGGCGGCATCCCCGTCGTCCGCGACTACGAGAACAAGGGCTGCTACAAGGGCGTTCCCGCCGTCATCGACAAGGACCTGGGCGGCGAGCTGCTGGCCGAGGACTGCGACGCCGACGTTCTGTTCCTGCTGACCGCCGTTGAGCATGTCGCCATCAACTTTGGCAAGCCCAACCAGGAGGAGCTCGAGGACATCACCGCCGACGAGGCCGAGCGCCTGGCCGACGAGGGTCAGTTCGGCAAGGGTTCCATGGAGCCCAAGGTCCGCGCCGCCATCAAGTTCGCCCGCTCCCGCAAGGGCCGCACCTGCATCATCGGCGCTCTGGACAAGGCCGCCGAGACCATGGCCGGCCTCTCCGGTACCCGCATCCACGAGTAGTCTCTACTCTGTTGCCTCTTTCGTGGGCGCCAGGCAAAGCGCCCACAAACTAGCCTCTCTTCATGAGCCCCGCGGTCCGCTCCGACTGCGGGGCTTTTGCTATTGAGGTCGCTGTTCATGGGTGGTCATTGGGGACAGACTTAAATGAGTGGTCGCCCAATGACCACTCATTTAAGTCTGTCCCCAATGACAAGATCCGATCCAATTAGATGCTCAGGTCATGGGATGCCTGAAACCAGACGATGACTCCGAGAATCCTGATTCGGCGTTTGTCCAGCACAATATCCGGTTCCGATGTGCGATATGAGTAGGATGACAGCATCACTGTGTTCGTGCCGGTGCTATACCGCCGTATGACCACTCTGGAATTATCGGACAAGGCGAGGACGGAGCATCCGTTCCAGGGCTTCAGGTTGGGGTCCACTAGGAGAAAGGATCCCATCGGATAGCATTTGGACATGGCAGATGTGTCCATTTGAACAAAGAAACACCCGCGATGGTTTTTGAATACGGATGAGGGGAGCGCCGTTGTTCCGGTCTGCTTAAGTCCTGTTCTGCCTCCATTCATCTGGATTTTAAATACATCGCAAAGGGAGTCAGTAGCAGTTTCCTTGGAATTCGGCTTCCGTCCTCCGTGGTCGAGCTTTGCGGCAAGCCCTGCGGTTTCTGATGCGAGGTCGTCAAGCTGCAGATTGAATTTCGAAACGATCTTGAGCAGTGTCGACCGGCGGATGGCATAGCGGTCCTTTTCCCAACGGCATACCGTTTCTTTGGAGACGCCGACGAGTGCCGCGAACTCCTCCTGCGTGAGCTGGTCGCGCTTGCGAAGCGCCTTTATGTTTTGACCCGTTCCCATGTTATGAAGCGCGGACGAGGGGAAGGCAGAGGCAGTTGGGGCCGCCAAAGCCGTTTGTCAGCTCGAAGATGGAGATGGGAACAAGTTCAATACCGGCCTGCTCCAGTGCCTTGTTCGTCTCGGTGTTCTCTTCGTATACGCAGACCTTGCCGGGCTCCAGGCAAAGCGTGCTTATAGCATTGTTGGTTCTTTCGACCTCTGCCGCTCCGGGATTTGAGCCGCCGCAAGGGATAAATTGCGGTGAACTTAAACCCAGGGCTAATCCCAGCGCTTCTTTTAGTCCGCCTTCGACATGACGCGCCCGGGTTGTCCTTTCCGATCTGCCTCGTGTAATGCAGTAGACCCGCGCTTGGTCCAGGAGCTCCCGGTCAATGAGGAATGTCTCATAGTTAACACGAGCAAAGTATGTGTCGAGATGAATGCAGAGATCATCGTAGGGAACCTCAATGGCCCATACGGACTCAATAGTCGAGTTCTCGTCCCAGAGCAAGTTATTCGCTAGGGTGTCTATAGCTGCTGGCTCGGTTCGTTGAGAGATGCCAACGGCTACATTTTCGCTGTTGAGGTTGTGAAGGTCGCCGCCTTCAATGTGGTAAGTCGATTCATGCTTGAAGAACTGAGGAGTCTCGCGGAAATCCGGATGATAGTTAAAAATCGTTTTATAGGCGATAACCTCACGGTTGCGCTCTGGCCAGTACATATGGTTGAGCGTGACACCTTCGCCGATGACGCTTGCTGGATCGCGCGTGAACCACATGGTGTTAAGGGGGGCTATGAGAAGGTCGTCGGGTGAGTATGCGTCTCCCGTCAGCTTTGAGAGGCTGAACACCTCCTTGTTCGTGTCGAAGACCTGGGAGTAGCGAACGCCGTTGACGGCTGCCTGGACCAGGTCGCGGGAACCTTCGATATGCTCAAGATACTCGCGAATGGCGGACTCGAGCTCCATGCCCCTCGCGCCGCATTCTGAAATGTAGCTATCGATAAAAGAGCGACGCGCTTGCTCTGTCGCATCAAGGGCTTCGGTAAGAAGGTTCTCGAGATAGAGAATCTCTACTCCTTCGTGCTCGAGCATTGCCGAGTAAGCATGATGCTCCCCAAGAGCCTTTTCAAGATCAAATGAATTGCTAGAAGGGCGTAGCGTAAAGACTTGATTGAACTGGCCGTCGGGGTAGTTGCGCGTTTCGGGGCCGGGGCAGTGCAGCAGGACCCTTTTTAGCTTTCCTATTTCGTTTTGAACATGCAATGCGGACATGTGACCTCGCTTTGGCGATGAGTATTGATCGCTTCCATAGTGTCACATTAGAAGCTTGTTTCAATTTACATCATGTTTGCCACAGGAGAATGGCACGAACCGGCTTAGTAATTGATGTTAAACATCAATCTAGAAAGCAAATTGACAAATTACGTCAATCTAAAGTCCGTTTACGGGTCGATGTGCTTCGTTGGCGGGCGAAGAGACGGAAGGGTGTTTTGCGCGATGACACAATGGCTTTGCCGGCAACGAAAAACCCCTGAATTAAGGAGGAGAGATGGCAGAGACAGAAAAGAAGCGCACTCTTCGAGTCCCGCACGTGTACACCATCATTCTCGTCTTGATGGCCGTATTTGCCGTTCTGACCTGGGTCGTGCCTTCGGGTTCGTTTGAGCGCCAGGAGGTTAACGGTCGCGAGGTAACGGTCTCGGGCACCTATGAGCCTGTCGATAAGGTCTATACGGACGAGGACGGCAACGAGGTCGATCTTCGCCAAGGCATCTTCGAAGTACTTGAGGCCCCTGCGATCGGCATCCAGCAAGCGGTCGAGGTCGTTGCATTCATTATGATCGTGGGAGGTTCCTTCCAGGTCATCACGGCGACCGGAGCCATCACGAGCGGCGTCGCCCGAGTGGTGAAGAAGTTCAAGAGCAAGGACGTCCTCATCATTCCGATCCTAATGGTGCTTTTTGCTTTGGGCGGCAGCACCTTTGGTATGGCAGAGGAGACGCTTCCGTTCTTTGCGATTCTTATGCCGATCATGATGGCCATGGGCTTCGACTCAATTACAGCGTTCATGACGGTGTTTGTGGGTGCCCGTATCGGATACATCGCATCTACCGTAAACCCGTTCAACGTCCTGATTTCCCAGGGCATCCTCGGTATCCAGGGCAACCCCCAGCTTTGGTTGCGTACTATCGCCCTTGTCGTGCTCACTGCAGTTGCCATCGCATGGGTTGTGATGTATGCCCTCAAGGTTAAGAAGAATCCCGAGGCATCCCCAGCTTTCCACGATGATATCGAGAAGCGCAAAGAGTTTGGTGCGGACGAGAATCTCCTCGATAGCGAGTTCACCGGTAGGCAGAAAGCCGTTATGGTTATTTTCGTGCTTGGACTTGCCGCTATCATTTGGGGTCTGGTGGCCCAGGGCTGGTACATGAACGAAATCTCTGCGATTTTCTTGGCCATGGCCCTTCTTTCGGGTGTTGTTTCCGGGATGAATGAGAAGGAGATCGCTGGCGAGTTCGTTAAGGGAATTGCAGACTTCGCGTTCTCTGCCATCGTTGTTGGCCTCGCCCGCGGAATCCTTGTAATCGCCAATGACGGCCTCATCATCGATACGATTCTCAACACGCTCGCCACGGCTCTCTCCGGAGTTCCGGCAGTTATCTTTACGAGCATTCTCTATGTCGTGGATAACCTTCTGTCGATCCTCGTTCCGAGCTCCTCGGGCATCGCTGCTCTTACGATTCCCATTTTCGGCCCGCTTGTTGAGCTGATGGGCTTAAACCCCGAGGCCGCAGTTACTGGTCTTTCCATGGGCAGCGCGGCCATGTCTCTCATTTCGCCAACAAGCGCGATGCTCGTTGCCGGTCTTGGCGTCTGCAAGATTCCGCTAGGCCAGTGGTGGAAGGTCGCTTGGAAATTCTTCCTGGTCGTAAGCGTTATCTGCATGGCATTCACTGCGGTTTCGGGTCTTATCCCCCTGCCGTAAATGCAAAACCCCACATACAAGTTGTGAGAAAGAAGGATAGAGATGAACAAAGGACTGAACGTTCATAGCGAGATTGGCGCCCTCAAGAAGGTGTGCGTCCATCGCCCCGGTATGGATCTTGTAAACATGAAGGCGGAGGATTTCGACCGCGTTTGGATTCACGACGCGTTCTATCTGGACTATGCCCAGAAAGAGCACGATCAGTTTACCGACCTTCTTCGCGGCGCTGGCGCCGAGGTCGTCTATATGGAAGAGCTGCTCGCTGAGACGTTTGACAAAGTCGAGGGCACTCGCGCAGAGTTCATGACGAAGTTCATGGGTGAGTCCGGCATCTCCAACGCGGCCCTTCGCCAGGCCGTTGTCGAGAAGCTTGATTCGATTAAGGACAACAAGGAGTTTGTCCTTGCTGCCATGGGCGGCCTCTACGTTCGCGACCTCGAGATCCCCAAGGTTGGCGGTTCTCTTGCCAGTATGGACGGCGAGGAGTTGAAGGCTGACGATATGGTGCTGTTCCCCATGCCGGCCTCGTATTTCTCCCGTGACCCTCTGGCTGTCGTGGGCAAGGGCGCTACCATGAACCGCATGTACTGGAATCAGCGCAACCGCGAGGTAATCTTCTACGAAACGGTGCTGCGCAACCATCCCGATTACGCCGGTAGCCCCATCTGGTACGACCACAACAGCGAGTGGCATATCGAGGGCGGCGATATCCTCAACATCAACGCCAAGACGCTCGCCATCGGTATTTCCGAGCGCACCCAGACTGCAGCCATCGATGAGCTCGCCAAGAATATGTTCTGGGGTTCCGATGAGGCCGAGATCGAGAACATCTATGCCATCAAGATTCCGCACGGCTATGCCTACATGCACCTCGACACCGTCTGCACGCAGGTCGATCGCGATAAGTTCACGGTCTATCCCGGCATCTACCAGACGCTTCGTGCCTACCGCTTGACCAAGGGCGATTCGGAGGGGGAGGTGCATATCGAGGAACTCGAGGGCACCCTGCAGCATATCCTCGAGCTTGCGACGGGTATGGACCATATCACCATGATTGAGTGCGGTGGCGGCGATCCGATCGAGGCTTCCCGTGAGCAGTGGAACGATGGTTCCAACACTCTTGCGGTCGCACCGGGCAAGGTCTGCGTGTATGAGCGCAACGTTGTCACCAACGATGCTCTTTACAAGGCTGGCGTCGAGCTGCTCGTCGCTCCCTCCGAGGAGCTTTCTCGCGGTCGCGGCGGCCCGCGCTGCATGACCATGCCGTTCTGGCGTGAGGAAATCTAGTCAGCTTTAGCGTATCTGGGCGGCGCGTGTGCGTCTGCGCCGCCCATCTCTCCTTGTGTGTTCCAACAATCGAAAGGACTCAAATCATGGCTCTTAATCTTTCTGGTCGAAGCGTTCTTACCCTGCTTGACTTTACGTCCGAGGAAATCGAGTACATGCTCGACCTCTCAAAGAACTTCAAGGATATGAAGCGCGCCGGTTATCCGCACCGCTTTCTCGAGGGCAAGAACATTGTCCTGCTGTTTGAGAAGACCTCCACGCGCACGCGCTGTGCCTTCGAGGTCGGCGGTATGGACCTGGGTATGGGCGTGACCTACCTCGACCCCGGCTCGTCGCAGATGGGCAAGAAAGAGTCCATCGAGGATACCGCCCGCGTGCTCGGCCGTATGTATGACGGTATCGAGTACCGTGGTTCTGACCAGTCTATCGTCGAGGAGCTTGCCGCCAAGGCTGGCGTTCCCGTCTGGAACGGTCTGACCAATGAGTACCATCCCACCCAGGCCCTTGCCGACATTCTTACCATGCGTGAGGAGTTTGGCGACACGCGCGGCATGAAGCTCACCTATATGGGCAAGGAGCAGGGCAACGTCAGCGACTCCCTGATGGTTATCTGCGCCAAGCTCGGCATTAACTTCTGCTCCTGCGGACCCAAGGGCGATGTCGAGGGCGCCACGCACTTCGATCCCGAGCTTCTTGAGCGCTGCCAGGAGATCGCCGCTCAGAATGGCTGCACGATCCAGCTCACTGAGGATATCGATGAGGGCGTCAAGGATGCAGATGTTATCTATACGGACGTTTGGGTCGGTATGGGCCAGGCTGAGGAGCTGTGGAAGAGCCGAATCGATCTTCTCTCTCCCTATCGAGTAACGCCCGAGGTCATGGCCAAGGCAAACCCCGGCGCCATCTTTATGCACTGCCTGCCGAGCTTCCACGATACGCAGACCACCATCGGCGCCGAGATTGCCGAGAAGTTCGGCGTGACCGAGATGGAGGTTTCCGACGAGGTCTTTGAGAGCGCGCAGTCTCGTGTGTTCCAGGAGGCCGAGAACCGCATGCATACCATTAAGGCCATGATGTACGCGACGCTTCGCTAGTAGCTGGGAAGTGAACGAACACTATGAGTAAACCGTACGGTAAGCCCGATCGTATTGTCGTCGCCCTTGGCGGCAACGCCCTCGGCAACAACCCCGTCGAGCAGGTCCAGGCCGTGAGCAACACCGCCCACGCTCTCCTTGGTCTTATCGAGCAGGGTAACGAGATCATCATCACCCACGGCAACGGCCCGCAGGTCGGCATGATCCAGAACGCCTTCGCCGCCGCCCACGACGCCATCGGCACCCCCGAGATGCCGCTGCCCGAGTGCGGCGCCATGTCCCAGGGCTACATTGGCTATCACCTGCAGCAGGGCATCGGTCGCGAGATGCACAAGCGCTATAAGCGTTGGCACGCCGCCACCGTCGTCACCCAGATTGAGTGCGACCCGGACGATCCCGCGTTCAAGAACCCGACCAAGCCGATCGGCCCCTTCTACACCGAGGAGCAGGCCAAGGAGTTCATGGCCGAGGACCCCTCCAAGGTCTTCGTCGAGGATTCCGGCCGCGGCTGGCGTCGCGTCGTCGCCTCCCCCGACCCCAAGAAGATCGTCGAGGCCGACTCCATCCTCAACCTGCTCGACAACGAGTTCATCGTCATCGCCTGCGGTGGCGGCGGCATCCCCGTCGTCCGCGACTACGAGAACAAGGGCTGCTACAAGGGCGTTCCCGCCGTCATCGACAAGGACCTGGGCGGCGAGCTGCTGGCCGAGGACTGCGACGCCGACGTTCTGTTCCTGCTGACCGCCGTTGAGCATGTCGCCATCAACTTTGGCAAGCCCAACCAGGAGGAGCTCGAGGACATCACCGCCGACGAGGCCGAGCGCCTGGCCGACGAGGGTCAGTTCGGCAAGGGTTCCATGGAGCCCAAGGTCCGCGCCGCCATCAAGTTCGCCCGCTCCCGCAAGGGCCGCACCTGCATCATCGGCGCTCTGGACAAGGCCGCCGAGACCATGGCCGGCCTCTCCGGTACCCGCATCCACGAGTAGTCCCTACTCCGTTGCCTCTCTCGTGGGCGCCAGGCAAAGCGCCCACAAACTAGCCTCTCTTCACGAGCCCCGCAGTCCGCTCCGACTGCGGGGCTTTTGCTATTCACCTAGTCATTGGGGACAAACCCGGCACTTGGGGACGGTCCTTTCCTGCCGGCAGCTTGGGACAGTCCTTAATAGTCATTGGGGACGTTCTTAAACGACTAGTCAAACAAGAACGTTCACAACGACTACTCATTTAAGTCTGTCCCCAATGACTGCCCAATGGCTGGGAAGGCGCATCCCACACCGACGCATTGCCTTCGGGCCCTCTCCCCAGGCTCTCCATAGCTCAG
The DNA here is from genome assembly GCA_905213265.1 of uncultured Collinsella sp. Classification (GTDB taxonomy): domain Bacteria; phylum Actinomycetota; class Coriobacteriia; order Coriobacteriales; family Coriobacteriaceae; genus Collinsella. The sequence goes on along the minus strand of CAJMHR010000006.1, from coordinate 55,951 downwards.
CTGGACTCCCCGCAACCTGTTCCGAGTTGGCGGAACGAGCGCGACGTGGAGTGTCATTCTTTACCGCGTTAGACTAGACGCAGGGAAAGGAGGAGGACATGGATGCTCGCGTCAAGCAGCTTGTAAATATGATCGAGGACGCTCAGCCTGTCGCTGTCGCGGTACTTGCCAAGCGTCTCGAGGTAAGCGAGCGCGCCGTGAGAAACTATATCCATCGCGCAAACGACAACCTTGCAGGGGTTGCACGCATCGTTGGCAGCAAGGGGCAGTATCGTATCGATGTTGCACGTGCAGATGAGCTTGCTCGCTTGCTAGACGGTGCGGCTCTGGCCCATCCGGGCATTCCTGATACGCGCGACGGCCGTGTGTCCTTCCTTCTTAACGACCTCCTCATGCGGTCCCAGTGGGTGACGATTGAGGAGTATGCGGATTTACTCTACGTTTCGGCGCGAACTCTGTCCAATGACATGCGTCTGGTAGAGCAGAAACTCGCCCAATTTGACTTAACGCTCGAAAAGCGCCCACGCTACGGAATCCGCGTTGCGGGCGGGGAGTCACAACGGCGCCTGTGCCTGGCCTCGCTGGTGAGGCCCGTGTTGCCCGACACCGACGATGCAAAGCTCGCCGAGCGCCTGCGGGCCATCGCCGCATGTGTGGACGATGCCCTGACGGCCTCGCCCGTCACGGTGAGCTCGCTGGCATCCCGCAATCTCATCATGCATCTTTACATTGCTCTTGGCCGCATCGAGCAGGGCTGCTATGTCCCAGCTGCAGAATCGGACGTTCAAAAACTGGAGGGAACGCGCGAATACGCCGCGGCTTTCCAGATTGCCGCAAACATCAAGGATGCCCTGGGCGTGAGCATGCCCCGAGAAGAGGTTGCCTTTATCGCAATCCATTTGCTCGGCAGGGGCACGGGCGTGCCCGAGAAGGGCTCTGCCGTTATCTCGGACGAGATGTGGGAGATTGCTTCCGAGATGGTACGTGCGGTCAACGATGAGTTTAGGTTTGACTTTAGCGGCGATCTTGAACTTCGCATGAACCTTGCTCGGCATATCGGCCCTCTGGGCTATCGCCTTGAATATCACATGCATATGGATAACCCCATGCTGCCCGATATCAAGACGAGGTTTCCGTTGGCCTATTCGATGGCAGCTGGCACCTCGCAGGTACTCGAGCGTCATTTTGGCAGCCAGCCCTCTGATGAAGAGCTCGGCTACATCGCCATGGCATTTGCCCTGGCCCTCGAGCAGCAAGCCGACCAGCCGCGTCGCAAGCGCATCCTGATCGTGTGCGCCTCGGGAGCGGGAAGCGCCCGTATGCTCGAGCACCAGTACCGCAAGCAGTTTGGCATGTATATCGATTCGATTGAGACATGCGACGTCGCCCGCGTGGGAACGTTCGATTTTTCGCACATCGACTACGTGTTCACAACGGTGCCGCTCAACGTCAAGTTGCCCGTGCCCGTCCGCGAGGCCGATTTCTTCTTGGAGACGAGCGATGTCAACGCTATCCGCAAGGTGCTGAGCGACGACACTGCGCAATCGGACTCCGTAAGCTCTTTCTTTAGCCGTGCCCTGTTCTTCAACCGCGTTGAGGCGCCGTCGAAGCAGGCCGTTCTCCGATATCTCTCCGAGCGCGCCGTCGAGAGCGGCCGTGTCGATGCCCAGTTTGCCCAAGAGGTCGCCGAGCGCGAGAGCGCGAGTGCCACCTCGTTTGGCAATGGGGTAGCCATGCCCCATGGGATGCATCCCTTGAGCGCCGAGGCCTTTGTTACCGTGGGCCTGCTCGAACATCCCATTCTTTGGGACGAATACGGCCATGAGGTCGATATCGTCTTTATGGTGTCGTTTGCCCGGTCGGGCGGCGATGAGGCGCGGATCTTGAGCTCACTGCTCGCCGAGATCTTTATGGACCGCCAGGGGGTCGAGCGCCTACGCGAGCGCCGGTCCTGGCATGAGCTGATGGCGCTTGTGCAAGCGCATACGGCTTAAGACTTCTTTTGTCGATAACCCTGTCTGTCTACCTGCAATAAACCTCGAGGATTGCGGGCGGGAGATAGGCGTTTCGAATATTCAAGTACAAACCAAACATCACGGGAGAGGAGACCGTTATGGACGATCAGGGAACCGAGATGGTTTCGTTTCAGCTGGTCGCTGCAGCGGGAGAGGCACGCAGCCTTGCCTTCGAAGCCCTTGAAAAGGCAAAAGCGGGGGATTTTGACGCCGCCGCCAAACTCATGAAGCAGTCAAAGGATGCGGGAATCAAGGCTCACCACATCCAAACGCAGCTGCTTTCGACTGAGGCAGCGGGCGAGCATCTGTCGGTGGATGTGTTGCTGGTCCATGCTCAGGACCACCTCATGTGCTCCATGCTTGCTCAGGAGCTCGTGCAGGAGCTGATCTGCCTGTATGAGTGCACTGCAACCAAGAACGCCTAGCGGCGTGCGGTGACTATCCAACCAATCAATGCGAAGGGAATCCCTTATGAAGATCCTTCTTGTTTGCGCAGCTGGTCTGTCTACAAGCATTCTGATGAAGAAACTCGAGAAATATGCGGAGCAAAACGGCATCGAGCTCGATATCGATGCGGTGGGTATCGGCGAGTATCAGGAGACGTGCGCCAATTATGACGTGCTGCTCTTGGGGCCGCAGGTGTCCTACCAGCTCAACACCGTCAAGCAGGGGAGCGGTAAGCCGACCGCGGTCATCCCCGCACAGGACTACGGCATGGGCAACGCCGCCAACGTGCTGGCACTCGCCCAGTCGCTGTTGGGTTAGGAGGCGACCATGGAGAAGTTCATGACCCTGCTTCAGGAAAAACTGACCCCTATCGCCAATTTCTGCGGCACCGAGCGCCACTTTGCCTCCATGCAAAAGGGCTTTATGAGCGCGATCAGCTTCATCTTGGTATCTGCCGTCTTTATGATCCTCGCCAACCCGCCGGTCACGGCCGACCTGGTGGCGCAGGGCGGGTTCTGGTCCGTCTTTGGCCCTTGGCTCGATTTTGCGACGGCCAATAAGCTCACGCTGCTCATCCCCTTCAATATGACGATGGGCATACTGTCGGTGATCGTGACGTTCGCAATCGCCTATAACCTGGCGGGCACCTACAAGATGCCCAAGCTTAACGCCGGCATGACCTCGCTGGTGATGTTCCTGATCGCCGCGGCGCCGTCGTCCTACTACCAGCTTGCTGACGAGTCCGTGCTCCAGGCGGTCCCCTGCACCTATCTGGGTGCGCAGGGCCTGTTTACCGCCATCATCGTTGCCTTGGTCTCCGTCGAGGTCACGCGCTTCTGCCAGACCAAGGGCATCACCATCAAGATGCCCGATGGCGTGCCGCCGTTTTTGTCCGAAACCTTTGGCGCCATCGTACCTATGCTCGCCAACATCCTCATCTTCTTTGGCGGCAACCTGCTGATCCAGATGATCGATCCCGCGCTGTCCATCCCCTCGGTTATCGAGAAGCTGCTCGCTGCCCCGCTTTCCGTCGCAGTTGACTCTGTGCCCGGCGCACTGCTTATCTGCTTCATGACTCTGCTGTTTTGGTGCTTTGGCGTCCACGGCAACATGATCGTAATGCCCATCACCGCCCCGGTCTCACTTGCCGCCTTTGCCGCCAACGCCTCGCTCTATGCTGCCGGGCAGCCGCTTGAGTTCCACCCGGTGCTCATGTCGTTGGCCATCAACCTCATCGGCGGCACGGGTAATACGTTCTCTTTTGTGGCGCTCTGCGCGTTTAGGGCAAAGTCGCAGCAGCTCAAGGCATTTGGCAGGGCATCGATCGTGCCGAGCTTCTTCCGTATCTCCGAGCCCGCGATCTTCGGCGCGCCCATCATCTTCAACCCGATCCTCATGATTCCGTTTGTGCTAGGCGGCATGATCTCGGCCCTGCTGTATTGGGGTGCGGTCTCACTGGGTCTTGTCTCTAACTTCTACATCTTGGTGAGCGGCACGTTCCCCATCTTCGTTCAGGGCTTTGTCCAGTGCCTCGACCCGCGCATCTGGGTGTTTACGATCGTTTTGATCGTGGTCATGGCTGTGGTCTGGTACCCGTTCTTTAAGGTGTACGATAACCAGCTCCTGGCTCAGGAGCAGGAGAACGCCGCGGCAGCTTCTGCCGAGGATACTGAGTAGCATGAGTTACTTTGACAGAACGTCTGCCGCCGGTATGCCCGAGGGCTTTTTGTGGGGTGGTGCCCTCGCCGCCAACCAGGCCGAAGGGGGCTGGAACGAGGGCGGCCGCGGCATGTCGCACTCCGACCTGATCCCACAGGGTTCCGACCGCTGGGATGTAATGTTTGGCAGGCAAAAGCCCGCGGACGATCCGGACAGGCTGTATCCATGCCGCTGGGGCAACGACTTCTTCCATCATTGGCACGAGGATGTCGAGCTCTTTGCCGAGATGGGCTTTAAGTGCCTGCGTCTTTCAATTTGCTGGAGCCGTATTTTTCCCACAGGGATGGAGACCGAGCCCAACGGCGAGGGCTTGGAGTTTTACCGTCAGGTATTCGAGGCGCTGCGCGAGCATGGAATCGAGCCGCTTGTGACGCTGTCGCACTACGACTATCCGTTGGCTCTGGTCGAGCGCTATGGTGGCTGGCAAAGCCGAGAGATGATCGAGCGGTATGCGCACTACGTCGAGACCGTCGGACGCGCGTACCAGGGCCTCGTGCGTTATTGGCTTACGTTCAACGAGATCAACAGCGTGGCGCTGTCCTATCTCAACGCGGGTGTCACGCTCGAGGATGAGCGTGACCGTGCAGCCGTGACCGCGGCGTTCTCGCACCATATGTTTATGGCGAGCGCTCGCGCTGTCGAGATTCTGCACAAGATCGATCCCGCAAACAAGGTGGGTTGCATGGTCGCTGCCGGTGCGACCTATCCGTACCGTTGTGCGCCCGAGGACGTATGGCTTGCGTATGAGGAGGACCGCGGCCGCTACTTCTACACAGACGTGATGGCTGCGGGCGCCTATCCTGCTTGGAAGCTGCGTGCACTCGAGAAAGAGGGTGTTCACGTGCCCTTTGAGCCGGGCGATACGGAGTATCTGGCAGAGCATACGGTCGACTTCATCTCGTTCTCGTACTATTGCTCGCGCTTGGTGTGCGCCGATGATCAGGTGATCGCCGAGAAGGCGGAGGGCAACGTGTTCCCGACGCTGCGCAATCCGTACCTCAAGGATAAAGAGACTGCCTGGAAGTGGCAGATCGATGCGCTGGGTTTGCGCGTGACGCTTGCCGGCTACCACGATCGCTACCATCTTCCGCTCTTTATCGCCGAGAACGGTGTGGGCGGACTCGATGCGCTGGAAGACGGCAAAGTCCACGATGCGTATCATATTGATTACCTGCGAAGGCATATTCTTGCGCTGCGCGATGCAATTGTCGAGGACGGTGTTGACCTGATGGGATACACGCCGTGGGGCTGTATCGATTTGGTGTCGGCCTCGACGGGGCAGATGAAGAAGCGCTATGGCTTTGTTTATGTTGATGCCGATGATATGGGCAAAGGCACGTTCGATCGCTACCGAAAGGACAGCTTCTGCTGGTACCAAAAGGTCATTGCATCAAATGGCGAGGACTTGAGTTAACTCTTGCAGGTCTGTTGCCCCCGCGGTCCGCTTCGGCCGCGGGGGCTTTTGTTATTGAGGCGGCTGTTCATGAGGAGCATTGCAGGCTGCGGAAACCCGGCACTTGGGGACGTTCCTTTCCTGCCGGCAGCTTGGGACAGTCCTTAAAGGCCGCATCGATCAACTGCGGAAAGCACATTCCAGAATGAGCGTCCAACATGGGGTGCGGTTTCCCTTGAGGCCCTCAATCGGAAAATGCATCCCGGATTATTGTCGAAAAGCGGTCCCTAGTTTCCCAAACGGGCCGCTAACGGAAAGCGCACCCCGCTATTGGGCCCCAAAGCAGGATGCACTTTCCGTGCCGGCAGTTCCGGGCATCCAGAGACCACTCATTTAAGTCTGTCCCCAGTGACTAGTAGTAGGCCCACATGGCTTCGACTTCGTTAAGGACCTCTACGACACCCCAGCGGCGCGCGCTGCGGCTGGCCGAGTTGGGGTCGAAGACTTCAATCTGGTCGGCGTCGTCAATACCGTAAAGCACAATGTAGTGGCCCACGTTGGTAAAGGTGCCCGGCCGAACAGCGGCGATGACGGGCGCTCCCGAACGCAGCGCCTGAGTCATCGAGTCGCGATCGTTATGGAGCTCCGTTCCGTTAAGTCCCAACTGCCACGCGCCGCTCGTCATAAACGACCATTCGGTTGCACCGGTGGGGGCGTAATTGCCCGCCTCGGAAAGCGCGCACATATCGACGGGGGTCATATCGGTGCGTCCCGTCTTAAAGATATAGACCATGGTGAGGCACGTAGGCCCGCAGGCATTTTGGCGGATGGTACCGCCGGCGTAAGGCAGCTCCGACCATGCAGGGTCGATCTGATAGATATGGGGCATCGTGCCGGCTTGCCATTGCGGGCGCGGGGTCGAAAAGGCGAAAGAATAACCGGGCGCGACGGGGGCCTTGAGCAGCTTGTCCTCGGCGGTGGGCTCGAGACCGGCCGAGCCGTGGGACATACAGGAGCTCATAAGCACAAAGACCAGACAGATGAGGATAGAGCACAGTGCGAGGCAAAGTCGACGAGCCGGCAGGGCGGGGGCATTCACGTACGATGTCGAGCGGTAGGGCTTGCCGTCGCGTCCGCCTTGGGGATGCGAAAAGAAGCGGTTGATATGGATGCCGGGCTGACGTGCGCCGTTGCAGCGCAGTTGCGGAACCTCGGCCTGGCGCTGTCGAGTGCGCGCGCCCAGGCGGCTATCTTGCTGCGCGCTTGTGCCCGTGCTCGGACGGCCACTCTGCCGTGTTCTGCTTGTTTGCTGCCGAGACGAAGGCCTGGGTTGCTCTTGAGGGCGTTGCGGATTGCTGCTCGTGGCACTTCTAGGCGTCGGCGTGGTGCGGCCAGCAAGGCGAACGCTTTGTCGCCGTTGATCACCGTCGTTGTATCCGTATGCCATTCGTACCGCCTTGTCTCATGTATAACCTGTCTATCCTACAAAAAAGATGTGCAACAAATGGGTCTGCGCGTCAAAAGCTCGGTAAACGGTACGAAAGGCGCAAAACACACGGTCTCAAAAACATCTCTCTATGCGCCCGATGAGCGTACGCCCGTTGGGCGGGCGGCAACAATGAGCGGCAAACCGTGCCGTTCGTCCCAAAAACGGCGCCGCTCGTTTTGCAGTTCTGCCTTCGGTCGAGCCACAAGCGGCGCTGCTGTGCCAAGGCCGTATCTTAAAGCCACGAAATAAAAGCGCGCGGCAAAACAGACCGCGCAAGGGGTGACGCCAAAGAGGCGTCAATAAGGAAAGGAGGGGAACAATGGCGGACAAGAACGCAGAAGTTGCAGTCGAAGGTAACGGCGGCATGAAGAAAACGCTTTCGCTCTGGAACTTCTTCACCATCGGTTTCGGTGCCATCATCGGAACTGGCTGGGTTCTGCAGGTCGGCGACTGGATGGTCGTGGGCGGCGGTCCCGTTCCCGCTATGATCGCATTCCTCTTGGGTGCAATCTTCCTCGTGCCCGTCGGAGCTGTTTTCGGTGAGCTCACGGCTGCTATCCCCATCTCGGGCGGCATCGTCGAGTATGTCGACCGTAGCTTTGGCCGTACGCTGAGCTACATCACCGGTTGGCTCCTGGCCCTGGGCAACGGCATCCTGTGCCCGTGGGAGGCCATCGCCATTTCGACTCTCGTGTCCGAGATGTTCGGCAGCCTGCCCGGTCTTGAGTGGCTGCGCGCCGTCAAGCTCTACACCATCTTGGGCGCCGACGTTTACTTGTTCCCGACGCTAATCGCGCTCGGCTTTGCAGTCTACGTCATCTTCCTCAACTTCCGCGGTGCCAGCTCGGCCGCCAAGCTCCAGGCCTTCCTGACCAAGGCTCTGCTCTGCGGCATGCTGCTCGCCATGGGCGTCTCGCTGTTCACCGGTTCGCCGGAACACGCCATGCCCGTGTTCTCCCAGGTCACCGGTGCTGGCGGCGGCAAGCCCGCTACCGAGGGCACCAGCCTGTTCGCCGGCATCGTGTCGGTCCTGGTTTTGACCCCGTTCTTCTACGCCGGCTTCGATACCATTCCTCAGCAGGCTGAGGAAGCAGCCGAGGGCCTCAACTGGAACAAGTTCGGCAAGATCATCTCCCTGGCCCTGCTGGCCGCCGGCGGCTTCTACATGGTCTGCATCTACTCGTTCGGCACCATCCTCGACTGGCATGAGTTTGTTAAGAGCCCGGTTCCCGCGCTTGCCTGCCTCAAGGGCATCAACATGCTCCTGTACCTGGCCATGCTCGTCATCGCCACGCTTGGACCCATGGGCCCGATGAACTCCTTCTACGGCGCCACGAGCCGCATCATGCTCGCCATGGGCCGCAAGGGCCAGCTGCCCGAGAAGTTCGCCGAGGTCGATCCCAAGTCCGGCGCTCCCAAGCTCGCCTGCGCCGTTCTGGGCGTCATCACCGTCATCGGCCCGTTCCTGGGCAAGAACATGCTCATCCCTCTGACCAACGTGTCGGCTCTCGCCTTCATCTTCTCCTGCGGCATGGTCGCCCTCGCTTGCCTGCGCATGCGCTTCACCGAGCCCGACCTGCCTCGTCCCTACGAGGTGCCCGGCGGCAAGTTTGGCATCAGCCTCGCTGTCGCTGCCTGCGCCGTCATCATCGGCCTGCTCGTGGTCCCGTTCTCTCCCGCCTCCCTCAACATGGTGGAGTGGAGCATCGTGATCGGCTGGCTGGCCGTTGGCCTGGCCCTCATGGCCTTCACCAATTCCCGCAAAAAATAACGCCTAGCCGGGGCGGATCGGGTGCGCGGACCCCTCTCTTCCGCGCACCGAACCCGGCACCACTTGGGTAGCTTTGTGAGGCCATAACCCAACATGGCCTCGCCCACTATATGGATCCATAAGGAGGAACCATGTCCACTAAGTACGCAATCGTTGGCGGCAAGCTCATTGACGGTACCGGTGCCGAGCCGGTCGAGAACTCCCTCGTTCTCGTCGACGACAACGGCAAGATCGAGTATGCCGGTGCTATGCAGGACCTTCCCGAGGGCGTTGAGGTTATCGACGCCGCCGGCAAGACCGTCCTTCCCGGCCTGATCGACACCCACCTGCACTTCTCGGGCAACCTGACCGATGACGACACCGACTGGGTCATGCAGCCGCTCCTCGAGAAGCAGGCCGTCGCCGTCAAGCAGGCCTACGACTGCCTCACCCACGGCCTCACCACCGTCTGCGAGATCGGCCGCTTTGGTATCCAGATTCGCGACTGCATCGACAAGGGCGTCTTCAAGGGCCCGCGCGTTCTGGCCACTGGTCTTGGCTTCTGCCGCGTTGCCGGCCACGGTGACTCCCACCACTGCACCCAGGAGCTCAACAAGGAATCCCATCCCTGGGGCGACCAGGTCGATGGTCCTTGGGATCTGCGCAAGGCCGTCCGTCGTCGCCTGCGCGAGAACCCCGATGCCATCAAGATCTGGGCTACCGGTGGCGGCATCTGGCGCTGGGACTCAGGTCGCGACCAGCACTATTGCTCCGAGGAGATCCAGGCCGTGGTCGAAGAGGCAAAGATGGTCGGCATCCCCGTGTGGAGTCACTGCTACAACAACCACGCCGCCGCCTACGATTCCGTTCGCTTTGGCTGCGAGCAGCTGATTCACGGCTTCGATATCGATGAGCGCACCATGGACCTCATGGCCGAGCAGGGCACCTTCTTCACCCCGACGATCGCCTTCCTGCCCACCTGGTACGCCACCTATCCGCCCGTCTACGTCCCCGAGCTGCACGACAAGTACGAGGGCACCCTGGTCGAGAAGGAGCTGCAGCGCAACTACGACTGCCTGCGCGAGGCCAAGAAGCGCGGCGTCGTCATGACGATCGGCTCCGACTCCTTCTCCTTCGTCACCCCGTACGGCACCTGCTCCATCGAGGAGATGTACGAGTTCGTCGACAAGATCGGCTTCACTCCGGTCGAGACCATCACCTGCGCCACCCTCAACGGTGCCAAGATGTGCCACATCGAGGACGAGACCGGTTCCATCGAGGCCGGCAAGTGCGCCGACCTGCTGGTTGTCAACGGTGACGTCGCCGCCGACATCCACGTGCTCAACACCGACAACATGGACGTCATCATGAAGGACGGCTGGATCGTCGAGGCTGGCACTTTTGGTGAGGCTAACAAATACAGTGCCTAAGATACCGTTTGTCGATGGCTTGATGTAAAACACAGTTTTTGATTGCATAATGCAATGGAGAGGGTCGCTTGCGGCCCTCTTTATTGCTATGGGTGCTACGGACAAGAGGGGATGACGGTGGATTTAAACAGGCTGATTCTGGGCAAGAGCTACAACTCTACCAAGGTCTTTCGTACGGCCCAGCATGTGGTTCAGGCCATCCTGCTCGGTATTGTCGTTCCGGCGCTTATCCTGCTGCTTATCTGGGATTTAACCGATAATCCCAATCCCGTTCCGGGCGTTGTCGTTATTGCCGGCCTGGTCATGCTGTGCTTCTTTTTCTCGTATGTCTTTGTGGTCCCCGACGACCTCACATCGAGCGCAACCGACCGTACGCTCGCCATCGCATCAAAAATATTCGCCTACACGTCGCGCGGCCTTACGCCCGAAGCGGCCCTGGGCGCCTCTAAGATCATCCTGTCCGAAACTATCGCCTCTACCATCTGCTTTACCGACGGCAAGCAGGTGTTGGCAAGCTGGGGCGAGGACTCGGCAAAATGCCCCGCGGGCACCCCGGTGGTGCTGCGGACTACGCTCAACGTGATCAACAGCGGTGAGCAAAGCGTGTTCTCGCGCGATGCCTCGACCGAGACAGGTGGCTACTTTCCGCGCCTGCGCGCCGGTATTGTCGCACCGCTTACCGTGCGCGGGCATTGCGTGGGCACGCTCGAGCTGTATTATCCCCGTCTGAGCAGCATCGATATGCGCCAGACGGCGCTTGCCTCGGGCTTTGCCGACCTCATTTCCACGCAGCTTGCGAGCTTTGAGCTCGAGCGCCAGGACGAGCTTACGGCCCGCGTGGAGCTGCGCGCCTTGCAATCGCAGGTCGATCCTCATTTTCTATTCAATACCATTAGCACGATCGTGTCGCTCGTTCGAACCGAGCCCGACAAGGCGCGATCGCTGCTGATCGACTTCTCCAACTACTATCGTCAGACGCTTTCTGATTCCGATACGCTCACCACGCTCGAGCACGAGGTGGAACAGGGCACTCGCTATATCAATCTTATGCAGGCCCGGTATGGCGACGGCCGTCTGCGCGTTTCGGTCAACATCGACTTTGAGGTGCGCGACAGCCTGGTGCCGCCGTTTATCTTGCAGCCGTTGCTCGAAAACTGCATCAAGCACGCGCAGCGCGAGACCGAGCCGCTTTCTATTCATGTTAGGGCTTTCGAGACCGATGACGGTTTGGAGATCATCGTCGAGGACGACGGCATCGGTATGAGCGAAGAAGTCTGCGCACATCTGTTTGAGCAGCATCGCCTGGAGGAGCCCGAGAGCATTACCGCCGACGGCTCCATCAAACGAGGCTGCGGCTTGGCGCTCCTTAACGTACTTCAGCGCATCCATTTCTTTTACGGAGAAGATTCCGGCATGCGCGTGAAGTCCCAGGAGGGCGTGGGAACGCAGGTCATCGTCGAGCTGAACGGCGAGCCGCATGAGCCGGCGCCGTTGACGGCGTAGCACGCGGTTTGATTGAGAGAAAAAGAGGGGAAGCACATATGTCCGAAGGCTGGAACATCTTGGTGGTTGATGACGAGCCCCCAATTAGGGCTGAGCTACGCTATCTGCTGGAAAAGGATGCGCGTGTGGGCCAGATTGCCGAGGCGGGTAATGTCACCGAAGCCGTGGAGTCGATTCTGTCGAACAAGCCCGACGTGCTGTTTTTAGACATTACCATGCCCGGTCGCTCGGGAATTGAGCTTGCCGAGACGCTGCAGAACCTAAAGACGCCGCCGGTGGTTGTGTTTGTGACGGCGTTTGCCGAGTATGCGGCCGATGCCTATAACCTCGATGCCGTCGATTACATCGTCAAACCGGTCGAGGACGCACGCCTGTCAAAGGCACTCGACAAGATCGAGGCAGCCTTGGGTGCCCGTCGTGTTATCCATGCTCCGCGCCAGCCTTTGCGTCTGACGGTGGACCGCGGGGGCAAAAAGGTGTTCATTCCCGTGGCGGATGTCTGCTACTTTGAGGCGCGTGCCGATTTTTGCAACGCCGTCTGCGCCGAGGGAACATACCTGATCAATGAGTCGATTTCCTCGCTCGAGCGGCACCTGGCCTCCGAGGGCTTTATCCGTGTCCACCGCAGCTATCTGGTCAATTTGGAAGACGTGCACAATGTCGAGATCGGTTCCACGGGTCTTATGGAGCTCAGGCTCGATCGCGTAACCTCGACGGTGCCCGTGTCCCGCCGTCGCGCTGCCGAGGTTAAAGCACACTTGGGGCTTGCGTAGACGGTCTGCGTGCCGTCGTTTACCATCGCAGGTTTGGCATGGGCGCGCGGTGGGCATAATGGGTGGCATCGAATGAAATCGAAAGGATCATTATGCCCGCGCTTATCACCCATCATCTGTTTGGCGAGGAAAGCATCGACCGTCTTCCGCAGGGCGTCATCACGTCCGATGAAGAGCGCATTGCCTTTATCTTGGGCAACCAAGGCCCCGACCCGTTCTTCTTTCACATTCTGACACCGCGTGTTTCCGACTGCACGCTGCTGGCGCAGGTCATGCATCGGTCGCGCATGTCTCGCCAGTTCGCGTGCCTGCGCGACGGCGTGTCGCATCTGCTGCCGCGCGACGCCAGCTTGGGTCGTGCCTTTGCGCTGGGCCTGCTGTCTCATTACGTGCTCGACCGCAACGCCCATCCCTTTGTCTATGAGCAGCAGTTTGGCATTGTCGAGTCCGATTCAGAGCTTGAGGATTCGAGCAGTCAGGTCCATGCCGTGATCGAGAGCGACCTGGATGTGCTGATGCTGCAGCTTAAACGCGATGGCGCTACGGTTGACGATTACCCGCCAGCGGGCGAGATCGTCACCACCGATCGCATCAATCGCGTGGCCGGCGTGCTGATGAGCTATGTTGCCGGACGCGTGTACGGCATTGACATTCCGGCGGGGGAGTACGGTGCTGCCGTTGCCAATATGCAGCGACTTTACCGCGCGATTGAGCCGGCCGGCTCCGCAAAGACGCGCGCGATCTCGCTGGTTGAGGGCTTGGTGCACGATTACTCGCTGCTCGACGGCCTTGCCCATCGCGTGACGACGGAGCTGCCCGAGCGCACCGGTAACCTGGGCCATCTGACATGGAAGAATCCCTTTACCGACGAGGTCTCGAACGAGAGTTTCCCCGAGGTCTTTGATCGCGCGCTGGTCGATTACGAGTGCACGGTCGCACGTTTTATCGAGACCGGTGACATGGATGCCGTGACCAGTCACGTCAACTACAGCGGTCGCGTGCTCAATGCCGATGAGGAGTTCGACCGCGAGGAATAGGGCCCGTGCGTGTCCCTTTGCCGAATCCTTACCGGTGCTTCTGGACAATTGGGGTACGATGAACTAACTGCATATCGGGCAAATACGAAGGGTCCCTGTCCATGAAATACACCAAGCTCGAGCGTAACTGGGTTATGTATGATGTGGGCAATTCGGCCCTCGTGCTGCTCAATACCTCGGTGGTGCCCATTTACTTTAACGCCATCAATACCGGCGCTTCCTCGGCCGACCTGGTGGTCGCCTGGGGCAATGCACAGACGATCGCCTCGCTGGTCATCGCCATGCTCATGCCCATTCTGGGCGCACTTGCCGACTACGCCGGCAACAAAATCAAGTTCTTCTTGGGCTTTTTCCTCACGGGCCTGGTTCTTTGCCTGGCGCAGGCTATCCCAATGTCCGCCATGGCATTTTTGACCGTGTACGTGCTGTGCACCATCGGCCTTAACTCTTCTATGACGTTCTACGACGCCATGCTGCCCGACGTTACCACCGACGAGCGCATGGACGCCGTGTCCAGCTCGGGTTATGCCTGGGGCTACATCGGTTCCACCGTGCCGTTCGTCATCTGCCTGGCGCTCATCATGGGTGGCCCCGCTCTTGGCGTCCCCACCATGCTGGCAACGCGTCTGTCGTTTATCATCACTGGTGCCTGGTGGCTCATCTTTACTCTGCCGCTCATTCGCACCTATAAGCAAAAGTACGGTCGCGAGCGCGGTCCCGAGGACACCATCGGCCACATCGTGGGCGGTGTGTTCTCCGAGGTCGGACACACCATGCGCGAGATCGCCCACAACAAGACCGTGCTGGTCTACATGGTCGCGTTCTTCTTCTACATCGACGGCGTGCACACGGTCATTTCCATGGCAACCAGCTACGGCTCGGCTTTGGGCATCGATTCGACGCAGTTGGTGCTGGCGCTGCTCGTTACGCAGTTTGTTGCTTTTCCGTCTGCCATCATCTACGGCAAGCTCGCCGGACGCGTGGGCACGCTCAACATGATCCTGGTGGCCGTCGCCGCCTACATGGGCATTGTGCTGTTTGCCGCGTTCTTCCTAAAGACCGCCTTCGAATTCTGGGTGCTTGCCATTATGGTCGGCCTGTTCCAGGGCGGCGTGCAGGCGCTCAGCCGTAGCTACTTTGGCCGCATTATCCCCAAGGAAAAGTCCAACGAGTACTACGGCTTCTTTGACATCTTTGGTCGTTATGCAAGCGTTATGGGCACCTTCCTGGTGTCGGTCGTCACCTCGCTGACCGGCAACCCGTCGCTGGGCGTCCTTTCCATTGGCGTGCTGCTGATTGTTGGCTTTATGCTGCTGGTCCGCCTGTCCCGCATGATTCGGGCGGCAGAGCATGCCGCATAGGAGCGAGCGGCTATTGTGCCTGTCCACGGTACTCTTTTGGGGTTATCCGCAATAAACATTGCGACTTGCGAGCAATGATTTGCCCAAGTGGGTATGATGGAATCAGCTAGGTCGCGGGGCGTCGCCTGTGTTTGGCGGCGTCCCGTTTTTGTGTTGCAGGGAGGGTAAGGCATGAACGCCACAGTCGTGATTCCAACGTATTGGGCGGGCGATGACGCTTGCGCAAACGCCCCTGGCACCTATGACCATTCGACGCGACTCAACGCCGACAATCCCGAACTCGACCGCTGCCTGGCCTCGCTTGAGCAGGTACGTGACATCCCGCGCATCATCCTTTTGGTGGTCTGTCCCGTTTCTGCCACAGCCGATGTGTCACTGCGCGTGCACGAGATTGTCGACGCGCATCCCACGCTCAAGGTCACCGTTGTCACCAACACCCAGGCCTCGCGCATCGCAGACCGGGTTGCTCAGATCGCGCCCAAGGGTTCGGGCGAGTGCGTGAGCCTGCGAGGCTACGGTGCCATCCGCAACATGGGGCTAGCCTGTGCCGCTGTGCTGGGGCATGACGCGGTTATCTTTTTGGATGACGATGAGACTGTCATCGACGCCGACTTTATGAAGCGCGCGACCTATGCGTTGGGGCAGCAGACGCGTCAGGGCTTGCCGATCTTGGTCAAGAGCGGCTATTTCTACGATCGCGACGGGTCGCCGCTGGCTCCCACGGACAAGGCGGGCATCTGCCATCGTTGGTGGACCAAGCGCATCGAGTTCAACCGTTGGATGAAAAAGGCGCTCTCGGGCACCCGCATCTCGCGCTCCAACTACGTGTGCGGCGGCCTGATGGCCCTGCACGCCCGCGCCTTTACGCGTGTGGCCTTTGACCCGTTTATCACCCGCGGCGAGGACTTGGATTACCTCTTTAACATGCGCATGTTTGGCTACGACGTGTGGTTCGATAACGAGTGGACCGTGCGCCATCTGCCTCCGGAGTCCGAAAAGCGCTCACCGCGCTTTATGCAGGATGTATACCGTTGGTACTACGAACGGGCCAAGTTGACATTCGCCGCGCATCAAAAGGAGCTCATTCCCGTTACGGCGGCATCACTCATGCCCTACCCGGGTCCGTGGATTTCGCGCGAGCTCGACGACCGCGTGCGCAAGACCGCTATGGTCCGCAGCGTGTTTACCCGCGAGCATGAGGGCTACCTGCGCATCTGGCGCCATGGTATCGGCGAGGCAAAGGCCTATGCGCGCCAAAACGCTGCAAGCTACCTGCGTTTCCAGAGCTTTTGGCCCAAGATCATGGACGGGCTTTGGTGTGACGCACAACTGATCAGTATCCTGGAGGGGGCCGAATGATCGACCGCCGCGCCCAGCGCGATAGTTCAATATCAATCTTTCGCATCATTGCCGTTGCCTGCGCCATTTGCGTGCTGGTGTACTTTATTTTTGCCTTGGTGACCGGTATCGAGCCGATCGCCACGGTGATTGCCTGCGCGCTGCTGTGCATCTTTCTGTGCATCTTTATCTTTTTGACGCTCAATCCCGATTCGGTGCGCTCCCAGTACACCGAGGAGACGCTCTCGGTGGCCTCGGCCATGCTCGAGGACATTAAGGGCGGTCTGACGCAGGAGTCGGCGCGTTTGGTGTGCCAGCGCATTTTGCCCGAGACGCGTGCCATGACGGTGGCCATCACCGACGAGGGCAACGTGCTTGCCTGCGCGGGCGAGCTTGAGAAAAAACTACTGCCAGATTCTCCCATCCACACGCTTGCCACGCGCTACGTTATCGAACATGGCATCGTGCAGTCGTTCAACCGTATGGTGGATGTCGTGGGCTCGGATGGCTCGCACAACCAAGTCCCCGCCGGCATTATCGCCCCCATCAAGGTGGGCGATCGTACCGTCGGCACGCTCAAGTTCTACTATAAGACCCCGCGCGCCGTCGACCGTACCCAGTACGCGCTTGCCTCGGGCTTTGCCGAGATCTTGTCCACGCAGCTCGCCATCCACGAGCTCGAGGTGCAAAAGGAACTCACGGCGCGCGCCGAGGTGCGTGCGCTGCAGGCGCAGATTAACCCGCACTTCCTGTTCAACACGCTGAACACCATTGCATCGTTTACGCGCACCGACCCGCTGCGGGCCCGCGAACTGCTTCGTGAGTTCTCATCGTTCTATCGCGCCACGCTCGACAACTCGGGATCGCTCATTCCGGTCTCGCGCGAGGTCGCACAGACCAAGCGCTACCTTACCTTTGAGAAGGCCCGCTTTGGCGAGGACCGCGTGCTTGCGACGTTCGATGTGTCCGAGGACGTGGAAGATACGCTGGTGCCGGCGTTCGTGATCCAGCCGATTGTCGAGAACGCCGTGCGTCATGGTATGGGCGATGACGACGCCCTGAGGATCGACGTGACCGTTCACCAAGACGGCGAGGATGCAATCTTGATTGCCGTGGCCGATAATGGCGTGGGCATGGATGAGGGTACCGCCGCCAGACTGTTTGACGAGCGCTCTGCCCGTCCCGACGCCAGCTCTCCCCAAGGTGGCGGCGCCGGCGTGGCCATGCACAATATTTCGGAGCGCATCCATCGCTTTTATGGGCCGCACTCCTATACGCGTGTCGAATCGGCGCCGGGCAAGGGCACCAAAGTGCTCCTTCATCTTGATTTGTCAGAGAGCATCTTTGACATTCAAGAGTAAAATAAAAGGCTACGGGTTCAACGTCATGCGACGGATGCCCGGCGTAGTTAGTTGACGAAAGGTTTTATCCCTATGCTGCGTGCGATGATTGTGGATGATGAGGCGCCGGCTCGCTCGGAGCTTCGCTTCCTGCTCGAGCAAACGGGCAAGATCGGCACGATTACGGAGGCGTCGAGCGTCCGCTCCGCCATCGAGATGCTTATGGAAAGTCGCGTGGATGTCGTGTTTCTCGATATCTCGATGCCCGGTGCCTCGGGCCTGCAACTTGCCGAGGCGCTGCATAAGCTCAAAAATCCGCCGGCGATCGTGTTTGTGACTGCGTATAGCGACCATGCGGTCGAGGCATTCGACGTGGATGCCGTCGATTATCTGATGAAGCCGGTCGAGGAAGCTCGCTTGGATCGCGCGATCGAGAAGGTCATGCAGCGCGCCAAGCCGGTTACGGACAGCAAGGTGACCATCGAGCGTATCCCGGTGGAAAAGGGCGGCCGCAAGGTGCTCATTCCCGTGGACGACATTCGCTTTATCATGGCCAAGGACGATTACTCCTGCATCTATACCGTCGATGATCGCTTTTTGTCGACGACCTCGCTGGCGCAGTTCGAGGCCAAGCTCTGCGACTTTGGCTTCTTCCGTGTTCACCGCCGCTATATCGTCAACTTGGCGTGCGTCACGGACGTCGAGACGGTGCCCTCGGGTGCCATCCAGCTGGGCATTACGGGCGTCGACGAACGCGTGCCGGTTTCGCGCCGCCGCGTCGTGCCGCTTAAGAAGGCCCTGAGTCTCTAGCACACTGGCCCCGCAGCCCTGTAGACCCATCGTCTGCGGAGCCGTGGGGCCTTTTTTGTATGTATCTGCCGAATCGTTTTTTGCGGAAGGGATCCCATGAACAGTGCAAGCGCCAAGCGCATCGACATCATCTCGGACACCCACGGCTATTTATCGCCTGCGCTCTTGGATGAGCTTGAGGGCGCAGACCTGATCATCCACGCCGGCGACCTCACGTCCGAGATGGACTACGAGCACCTATGCACCATCGCCCCCGTGCGGGCCGTACTGGGCAACAACGATTACTACCGCGACTACGGCCCCGATGTAGACCGTCTTGCACTCTTTACCTACGAAGGCCTCAAATTCGCCGTAGCCCACTACCGCGAAGACCTTCCGGTGGGATCCGTAGACGTAGCCATCAACGGCCACACCCACGTAACCAAAGAAGCCCAAGTGGGCCGCTGCTTAGTCCTCAACCCGGGCAGCGCCAGCTACCCCAGAGGCACCCGAGGTCCCACCATGGCTAGAATGCTAGTAAAAGACGGCAAGATCATAAGTACCAAGTTTATTGACCTAGACTAACCGCAACAAAAACGGGGGATGTAAAACCGCATCTCCCGTTTTTTATGAGCCAAAGGCCGAGTTTCAACAAGATCCATCAGACCAACCCCGCCGAGGAGCACGCGGGCTAGCCGCGCAGCGGCGCACGCCCGCAAAACTGGTTGAATAATGTGACGGCAGGGAGGGTCTCCGGGGCCGAGGGCGGGGGTTAAGTTTGTCGCGAGTTCCGCACGCAAAGGAAAGCACTTAATGTGCTTTCCGTCTTGCGCAGGACTGTAGAGCAGCAAACTTAACCCCCGCCCTCGGCCCCGGAGACCCTCCCGGATGGCCCCGAAAAATTTTTTCAAAAAAGTTGTTGCGCGCCGGACAGACTTCTGTGTATACTAATCCCCGCAGCGCACGCGAGCGGAAACAAACGCGAACGTCTGCCTGGGGAGTTAGCTCAGTTTGGTTAGAGCGCCGGCCTGTCACGTCGGAGGTCGCGGGTTCGAGCCCCGTACTTCCCGCCAACGCAATTAAAGCCACGTCTTCGGACGTGGCTTTTTGCGTTTGATGCACTTTGTTTCGATAGAACGATCGCCCTGGTGCATCTTCGCCCAGAATCCCCGCGCCTTCGGGAACGCAAGTAAAATCTAATAAGTATATCTGTCTGAACAACAGCTTTGTTGCGCAACACCTGTTCTACGAGACAGGGGGTTAGGTTATAATAAATTGCACTGTGCGCCGCATCTGATGCATTTCGCTCCAAGCGCGGCACTCAGTGGATATCCGATTTACCATTTGGATGTCCTGGCGGTCATTTAGCGTCTCGACACAAGCTCGGCCCCGGAGCTCGTTCGAGCTGTTCGTATTCCTTGAAAGGGGAAACATGGACATATCGAGGAAGACTGATTACGCCCTTCGTATGCTGGCGATGCTTGCCGAGGATCCGGAGTGTTTGCTTTCTGTTCGCACCGCTGCCGAAGAGGTCAATGTCCCGTATTCGTTCGCCCGCTCGATTCAGCACGGTTTGGTCCAGGCCGGTATTGTGGAGAGCCTGCGCGGCGTCCACGGTGGCATGCGTCTCAAGGTCAGTCCGGACGACGTCACTATCCGCCAAGTCGTCGAGGCCGTTCAGGGCCCTATGGTTATGAACGATTGCACCGCGCCCGATGGCGACTGTGCACGCATGGGCACGTGCTGCTATCATCCCCTGTGGGCCGGAGCCCAGGCGTTGATGCGCGACTACCTCGATTCCGTTTCGCTTGGCGACATCGTCGCTCACCGCCAGTTCCCGGCCGTCGATCCCAAGTTCGCCGACCGCGAAGCGTTTCCCGAGTACGCCGCCTGCGCGTGCGCTTGCCGGGAGGAATAGCGCCGCATAAGGAGCATAGCCATGATTCAGGACCCCTTTCGTTCGATGATTCGTTCGGAAGGGGTCTTGCGTTATCGCGACCTTCCGTGGCGCCGTACGCGCGATCCGTACATCATTTGGCTTTCTGAGGTCATGCTGCAGCAAACACAGGTGCCGCGTGTGGAGGCGCGCATGCCGGTGTGGCTCAATCGTTTTCCGACCGTGCAGGCGCTTGCCCAGGCCGCGCCTTCGGATGTTTTGGACGCTTGGCAGGGGATGGGCTACAACCGACGCGCTCTGGCGCTTCACGGGGCCGCTCAGCGCGTTGTAGAGGACTGGGACGGGGAGTTTCCGCACGAGACGCGTGACTTGGTCGCTCTTCCTGGTATTGGCCCGGCAACGGCGCAGGGTATCCGGTCGTTTGCGTTTGATCTTCCGGGCGTGTATCTGGAGACCAACGTGCGCACGGTCTTTCTGCATCACTTCTTTCCCGATGTACCGGCTGTTCCCGATCGCGAGCTGGTGCCGCTGATTCAGGCTGCCTGTCCGGCGGCCCCCGGCGCGTCGGCGGATGAGATCGCTCCCTTTGCCGTACCGCTCGATGATGCCGACACGCCGCGCGCGTGGTATTACGCGTTGCTGGATTACGGCGCGTATCTAAAAAAGACGTTGCCCAATCCGTCCAGGCGGTCGGCGGGCTATAGTCGTCAGTCCAAGTTTGAGGGCTCGCGTCGCCAAAAGCGCGCTCACATTGTGCGCATGCTGCTGGCAGCGCGCGATGGGCAGCCGGCAGGCATTACGCTCGATGAAGCCGTTGCAGGCGTTAACGAGATGGAGACGGCAGCCGGCCGAGAGTCGGTCGAGCGCGAGCTGGTCGCAAGTATTCTTGCCGATCTGGAGCGCGAGGGCTTTTGCCGCTCCGAGAGCGATCGTTGGCTGAGTGTATAGCTCGCTCAAATCTGAAGAACGGGATTGTAAGGTTTAAATTCTCGGCATGAGGGCATCCTAAAGACGAGGCCGCTCGAAGCCTACGGGCGGCATGCGTTGAAGGGAAGTACACCTATGGATTTTGAGAATTCCCAAACCAAGAAGAACCTCGAGACCGCTTTTGCCGGTGAGTCCCAGGCACACACCAAGTATCGCTACTATGCCTCCAAGGCCAAAAAGGACGGCTACGTTCAGATCTCGAATATCTTTGCCGAGACGGCGGGCAACGAGTCCGAGCATGCCAAGCTGTGGTTTAAGTATCTGCACGACGGCGCCGTTCCGGGCACTCTGGACAACCTGCGTGACGCCGCCGCGGGCGAGAACTACGAGTGGACCACGATGTACGACGAGTTCGCCAAGACCGCCGAGGAGGAGGGCTTTGCCGAGATCGCCGAGAAGTTCCGTGGCGTCGCCGCCGTCGAGAAGGCCCACGAGGAGCGCTACAACAAACTCGTCGAGCGCATCGAGTCGGGCGAGGTGTTTGAGCGTGAGGGCGTGAAGGTGTGGAAGTGCCTGAACTGCGGGCACCTGCACGTCGGTGCCGAGGCGCCTGAGGTGTGCCCGGTGTGTAACCACCCGAAGGCGTACTTTGAGGAGCAGGTGGTGAACTACTAGCGCTTGGCGCTAGCGTGAGCTGGGCCGGGAGGGCCGGACTACCTTCCCTCCTCGCTCACGGCTTCGCAGGGTCGCGTTGAGGGAAGGGAGTCCGGCCCTCCCGGCCCGCTTTGGGTCGTCGCGTGCTCGCTACAGAAAAGCTGATAAAAAAGTTTTTGTGCCGCCCCTTATGGGGCTGCACGTTTTTGTGGGGGCCGGTTGGGGCGGTGACGTTGCTTAGAGGGTACACTGGGTAGCGTTGGCTATTCGTTTCCTCTTGTGAGGTGTTGGTTATGGGTAAGAAGTCTCGGGCTCGGGTTGCTGCGGCGGGAACTCGCAAGGATCCTGGTCGTCGGGTTGCCGAGGGTAAAAAGGCCGATCGTGCTGAGAAGGACAAGAAAGTCGGCGCGCATGCTCATCCTGAGTGGGCGCCCCATTTGAATTCGGCTAGTGAGGATTTGACTGCCAAGCTGTTCACGATGGTCGAGGTCATCTTGGGCGTGGTGCCTGTGGTGGTCATTGGCCTGTTCCTGGCCTCTAAGGATGCCACGAGCGTGGATAAGCTCACCGAGGTCTTTTCGCAGGAGCCCTCGATGGTGGTTACGTTTATTTCTGCGTGCTTGCAGCCGTTTGTGGCGTACATGCTGTATATGGTCTACCGCAAATACTGCGAGGGCGACGCTGGTTTTGTCGCCGGCAACCTGATCGGTCTTTTGTGCTCCGAGATCCTACTGCTCAATATCCCGGGCGTCATCGGCATGGGCATCTTGCTGTGGCGTGTCTGGCGCAACGTTGCCCCGCACTTTGAGAGCTGGTTGTTTGAGCGTCGTGCAATGGGCGTGCTGGCAGACATCGCGGGCTCGCTCGTGATTCTCGTCTTGGCGTTTATATGCGCCACCGCCGCCCGAGGCCTTGCGGGCATGTAAGGCTGATTAGAAGTTTGTGTGCCGCCCCTTTGGGGCGGCGCATTTTGTGTGGGGTCCCGGTCTCCACAATTTTCGTCAAGCTATTGGTTAGATTTTGGTCAGTTGGCGTAAGGGTGGAAGGCCAAAAGATTGCTGACGAAAAAAGCTCAGAGAAAGTGCTGGTAGGGGAGTTGTTGAGCTTTTCGACAGCTTTTGAGCAAAAGAAACTTTGTGGCTATTGCCGGCGATTGCGTTGTCGCGGTCATGGCGGTGCGGGATGCTGGTCGTAAGCATCGAATGCTCCGGTTTTGGAGGCCAGCATGGATCTGTTTCTTGAGACTCCGCAGCAACAAGCTGAGCGCATGCTGCGTCAGCAGCAACGACTCATGGAGATGCAAATGCAAGGGGCGGCAGCCCAGCCCTTTGCGCAAAATGTCGTGCCCGCTGCTGTACCTGCAGCTGTGCCCGGGTGCGAATCGGCACCAGAGGCCTATTCCGTACAGCAAGATTCATATGCGCAGGAGCTCGCGTTCGACAAGCGTCGTGCGCGTCGTCGCCGCGTGGGCCAGCGCCTGCGCACATTGGCGATGATCGTGCTCATTCCGCTAGGACTTGCGGCGATTTTCTTGGTCTCGTATGCGCTCACCTGCATCCTCAACGGTGCTTCGCCCAGCGAAGTGCTCCAACATCTGTCAGCCCTCGGCCAGCGCCTAGGCGATGTCATAACAACAATCCGCGCCGGCTGGGAGAGCTAGCGTTTTAGCGTCCGCGGCTCTAAGAGAAATTTGTCTGCAAGGCAGTGAGTGATCCGTGTGTATGGCGGGGTAAGATTGATCGCGGTTTTGATTGGTGCTCGATTGGGTTTGTTGGGCGGAGTCTATGTCTGCTATTGATATTGTGCTTGTTGTGATCGCCTTGGTGGCGGTGGGGGTTGCTGTGGCTTGCGCCCTCCAGCTCAAGAGCCTGCGTGCCGAGTTGCGGGAGCGTGGCGACAGTAGCGCGGAAACGCTGGCAGCACTCGAACAGGCCAACAACGCGCTCGATGCCCTGAACGTCGCGCTGGCCGAAACTCGCCGCACGGCCAATGCCATCGCGCAGCAGCAGACGACAGATGCGGCCGTGGAGCAGCAACGTTACCTGACCATCGCACGTGAGTTTTCGCAAGCTGGTGACCGGATGGATGACCTGCGCCGCGAGACGGCCCAACAGCTCGGTGCCAATCGCGAGGGCATCGAGCATCGCCTGGACAAGGTGCGCGAGACGGTCGATGCTCAGCTGGGTGCCATCCGCAAAGACAATAACGTGCAGCTCGATCAAATGCGCGCAACGGTGGACGAGAAGCTCTCCCGCACGCTCAACGATCGCCTGTCGGCATCGTTTAAGCAGGTGAGCGACCAGCTCGAGGCCGTGTACAAGGGTCTGGGCGACATGCAGTCCATCGCCACCGGCGTGGGCGACCTTAAGCGCGTGCTGGGCAACGTGAAGGCGCGCGGCATTTTGGGCGAGGTGCAGCTGGGTGCAATTCTGGCGGACATCCTTACACCCGACCAGTATCTGGAAAACGTCGCCACCAAGCCCGGCGCCTCGGAGCGCGTTGAGTTTGCTGTCAAGCTGCCGGTGGACGAGGGCGACCCCGTGCTGCTGCCGATTGACTCCAAGTTTCCGGGCGACGCGTACGAGCACTTGCTCGACGCGCAGGAGTCGGGCGATGCGGAGACCGTGGCGGCTGCGCGCAAGACGCTCGACACCATGGTCAAGCGCGAGGCCAAGGACATCTGCGAAAAGTACCTGAGTGTGCCGGCAACGACCAACTTTGGCATCATGTTCGTGCCGTTTGAGGGACTGTACGCCGAGGTCGTCAACCGCCCCGGGCTTATCGAGACCCTGGGCCGCGACTATCACGTCAACGTTGCCGGTCCCAGCACCATGGCGGCCATCCTCAACAGCCTGCAGATGAGTTACCAAACGTTTAAGCTGCAAAAACGCACCGACGATGTGCTGCGCGTGCTCTCCGCTGTCAAGGCCGAGCTGCCGCGCTATCAAAAGGCGCTGCGCCGCGCCCAGCAGCAGATCGAGACCGCGGGCAAAACGGTCGAGGGCATCATTACCACGCGCACCAACGTCATGGAGCGCAAGCTCAAGGACATCGACGCGCTGGAAGACGCCGACCAAGCCGATGAGATCTTGGGACTCACGCCCGCAGGCCTTCCCACAGACCAAGAAGACGAGGACTAATTGCAACAAGACGGCGGGGCGCCTGCGCAAGCGCGGGGCGCGGGCGCTTTTCGCGTCGCACTTGCCTGAAGTGCGCTTTAGTGTGCAACAATGGCGTTTCGCCCTATCAGACGCGAAAGGAAGTCCATGTCTCAGAGAAGCACCAGTCCGCTGAAACGCTCCACCGTGCGCCGCACGCTGCAGCGGTTTTGGGGTGTCACGCGCACGCAGCCGCTGATTGTCTTTCTCTCGGTATTCTCGTCGGCGGGCTACATCTTTTTGCTCACGTTTGCCAACACCTACGTGATG
The DNA here is from genome assembly GCA_905213265.1 of uncultured Collinsella sp. GTDB lineage: Bacteria > Actinomycetota > Coriobacteriia > Coriobacteriales > Coriobacteriaceae > Collinsella. Next base: position 30,661 of record CAJMHR010000006.1, on the reverse strand, counting down.
GCCCTTATTGTTGACCGCGTTCAGGCCGGCCCCGTGGCGGGTGACCAGGTGTTTGAGGTCTTTGGCCCTTACATTCTGGCGCTCGTGCTCGTTAACCTAGTGGGCCAAATCCTCTCCAAGCTGCAGGATTACACCGTCTACAAGCTCGAGATTGCGGGCAACTATCACCTGGCGCGTCTATGCTTCGACACGCTCTCCAACCAATCCATGACATTCCATACCAGCCGCTTTGGCGGATCGCTTGTGAGTCAGACAAGCCGTTTTATGAGCGGCTACACGGGTCTGGTCGACGTGACGGTGTATTCGCTCGTCCCCACCATCACCTCGGTCATCTGCACCGTGGCCGCACTCGCCCCGGTGGTGCCGACGTTTACCGTGATCCTGGTGGGCATTATGGTCGTCTACATCGCGTTTGTCTGGCTTATGTACAAGCGCATCATGCCGCTTTCGGCAGCGACGTCCGCCGCGCAGAACAAGCTCTCGGGCGTGCTCTCCGACGCGGTCACGAACATCTTGGCCGTCAAGACCTGCGGGCGCGAGGACTTTGAACGCGATCTGTTCGACGCCGCCGATCGTGCCGCGCGCGATGCCGAGACGGTCTCGATGCACGCCATGATGCAGCGCAACTTTACGACCTCGGGTCTTATCGTCATCACCATGGCCGTGGTGAGTGTGTTCGTGGCGGGCGGCAACGCGTGGTTTGGCATCTCGGCCGGCTCGCTCGTCATGATCTTTACCTACACCTATAACCTCACCATGCGCCTGAACTACGTAAGCTCCATGATGCAGCGCATCAACCGCGCGCTCGGCGATGCGGCCGAGATGACGCGCGTGCTGGACGAGCCGCGTCTGGTGGCAGACGACCCGGACGCCCCTGAGCTCAAAGTGACCGAGGGCGCGATTGATTTTGAGCACCTGAGCTTTGCGTACCGTGACGCTGCGGCGGGCGAGAGCGTGTTCGATAACCTGACACTTCATGTGGCGGCGGGCCAGCGCGTGGGCCTGGTGGGCAAATCGGGCTCGGGTAAGACGACGCTCACCAAACTGCTGCTGCGCCTAGACGATGTTCAGGGCGGCCGCGTGCTCGTGGACGGTCAGGACGTCTCGCGCTGCACGCAGCAGAGCCTGCGTCGCCAGGTTGCCTACGTGCCGCAGGAGGCGCTGCTGTTCCACCGCTCCATTCGCGAGAATATCGCCTACGGCCGCCCCGACGCCACCGACGAACAGATTCGCGAGGCGGCTCGCTTGGCTAATGCGACTGAGTTTATCGACCGCCTGCCCCGTGGCTTTGACACCATGGTGGGCGAGCGCGGCGTCAAGCTCTCGGGCGGCCAGCGTCAGCGCGTGGCTATCGCCCGCGCCATCCTAACCGACGCGCCGATTCTGGTGCTCGACGAGGCGACCTCTGCCCTCGACAGCGAGTCCGAGGCGCTGGTGCAGGAGGCGCTCGAAAACCTGATGCGTGGACGCACCTCCATTGTGGTGGCGCACCGCCTGTCCACCGTGGCAGCGCTTGACCGCATTGTGGTGCTGGCCGATGGCGAGATCGTCGAGGACGGCACGCATGCGCAGCTCGTCGAGGCAGGTGGCGAGTACGCGAGCCTGTGGAGCCGTCAGACCGGCGCATTCTTGGAGGCGTAAGCGTCTCGGACGTGGGACAATTGTGCCCATAAGTTTATTGTGCCGTTGAGCCGAGGAGTCGTTATGCCACGCGAGACCAATGCCGCCAAGCGCGAGCGCGCCATCGAGGTGTGTGAGCGCCTCAACCGTCGCTATGGCCCGGTCGAGTGCTTTTTGGACCACGAGAATCCCTTCCGCCTGCTGATCGCGGTGCTGCTCTCGGCGCAAACGACCGATGCGCAGGTCAACAAGGTGACGCCGCGGCTGTTTGCCCAGTGGCCCACGCCCGAGGCCATGGCCGGGGCGAGCGTGGCTGACGTGGCAGACACCATCAAGTCACTCGGCTTTTATAAGAGCAAGGCCAAGCACGCCGTGGAGGCCGCGCAGATGATCGTTGCCGATTACGGCGGCGAGGTGCCGGCCGACATGAAGGAGCTCGTCAAGCTGCCGGGTGTGGGGCGCAAAACGGCGAACATCGTGCTCAACGTGGGGTTTGGCATTGTCGAGGGCATCGCGGTGGACACGCACGTCAACCGCATTGCGCACCGCCTGATGCTGAGTCCCAAGACGCATGCCAAGGAGCCGCTCAAGACCGAGCAGGATCTGCTCAAGATTTTGCCGCACGAGTATTGGGAGTCGGTCAACCATCAGTGGATCACCTTTGGTCGCGAGATCTGCGATGCCCGCAAGCCCAAGTGTGACGAGTGTCCGCTGGCAGATTTGTGCCCCAGCGTGCGCGTAGCGGGGTAGGGCGGAACGCATCTTCGTCTGGCGTTTTTTGCGGGGCTGGGTTTGCCCTTGAGCCGGAGTCCTCTCCATGCGCTACCATGACAGGCAATGTATTTGACGTACGACCCGCCGAGCTTGCCCCGGCGGGCTTTTGGCGTTGCGATGCCGGAGGAACAGCATGCTCATTCACCGTATAGCCGCGCAGCTCTACACTGCCGAGGCGCTGCAGACCGTCGAGGTCGGACTCGATGCCGGCGAGGACGTGACGCTGGCCGTGTCGCAGTCGGGTCGCACGCTTATGGCGGCCGCCCAGTTTGCGCGCCGTCCGCGCCCGACGGTCTACATTGTGAGCGGCGAGGATGCGGCCGATCGCGCCGCGCGCAGCCTTGCCGCCTACGTGGGTCTGGCACACGTGTGCCGTTTTCCCGAGCGCAAGGACTATCCGTGGCGCGAGCAGGCGCCCGACGATGCTGTGGTTGCCCAGCGCTGCGAGGCCCTGGGACGCATCGTTCGCGGTGACAACTGCATCATGGTCGCCTCGGCCCGCGCGTTGCTGCGTTGCGTGCCGCCAGTCGAGAGTCGCTACTGGGAGTCCACGACCTTCGCGGTGGGCGAGGAGATTCCTTTTGACGAGGTGCCGCAGCGCCTGGTGGGCATGGGCTACACCAATGCCGGCGCCGCCGACGCGCCTGGTCTGTTCCGCGTGCACGGCGACACCGTCGAGGTGTTCCCCGCGCAGGAAAAAGCGCCCGTGCGCATCGAGTTCTTCGGCGACGAGATCGATCGCATCCGTCGCATGGTGAGCTCAACGGGGCAGACCATCGGCAACGAGGACAGCATCGAGATCTTCCCCTGCCGTGAGCTGGCGCTTACCGACGAGGCCGTCCACAACATGCATGTGGCGCTTTATCGCGCCAGCCAGGACGACAGCAAACTGGCAGCGCTGCTCGAGATGGTGGATGCGCGTATCGTCACGCCCAAGCTCGACCGCTTTTTGCCGGTGATGTACGGCCAGACCGTGAGCCCGCTGGCGCACGTGAGCGGCAAGGCGCTCGTGGTGCTGTCCGAGCCGCGCTCGCTGTTCGACGATTGCCTGCGTGCCTACGAGGATATCGAGGCCCGTGCCGGCGAGGCGGGGGTCGACCGACTGGATGGCCTGTATGTACGTGCCCAGCAGCTCGATTTTGGTGCTCAGCAGCGCCTGAACTACGTAAGCCTCATCCGTGCCGGCGGTGCGGTTACGGCCGAGCTCAAGATTGAGCAGCCGGCCATCGCGGGTTCGGACAATCGCTTTATGACGCGCATTCAGGAAGTCGTGGGCAAGCGTTACGCCTGCGTGTTTGCCATTCCCGACCGCGGTGCGCGCGAGTCGATGGAGCTCACCTTTGGCGACGAGGGCATTACCTTTGAGGAATCGCTGACCGCGGCGCCCGAAAACGCCGGCGTCATTGGCGAGCGCGTGCGCGTGGCGGCGGCAGATTCTGCCGACCGTGCTGCCCGTCAGGATGCCCATGCTGCAATTCGCGAGCGCAAGGCCGATGCGCTCAGCGCCCGCTCGCTCGAGGCAGGTGCCGCCCAGGCAGCCGCCGGCGCCGCCGTGCCTACTATCTCGCGCGGACGCGTGACCTTTGTCGATGCCGCTCTGCCGCAGGGCGTGGTGGTGCCCGATGCCAACCTGGCCGTGTTCTCGATTGCCGACCTCAACGCCCGCATGGACGCCAACCGCGCGCGCAGCCGCCGCAAGGTGGACATTACGCAGATCACATTCCCGTTTAAGCCGGGCGACTACGTGGTGCACGCCACTCACGGCATCGCACTCTTTAGCGAGATCGCGCGCCAAGAAGTGGGCGGCAAGGAGCGCGACTACTTTTTGCTGGAATATGCCGACGGCGACAAGCTCTACGTGCCGCTCGAGCAGGTCGACCGCATCACGCGATACGTCGGTCCCGACGGTGACAAGCCGCGCCTGACCAGGCTCAATACCGCCGACTGGACGCGTGCCACCAACAAGGCACGCAAGAACGCCAAAAAGCTGGCGTTTGACCTGGTCGATCTGTATACGCGCCGCTCGTCGATTACCGGTATCGCCTGCCCGCCCGACACGCCCGAGCAGATCGAGATGGAGCAGAGCTTCCCTTACGACGAGACGCGCGACCAGCTGGAGGCCATCGCCGACATTAAGGCCGACATGGAGGCGCCCAAGCCCATGGACCGCCTGCTGTGCGGCGACGTGGGCTTTGGCAAGACCGAGGTCGCTCTGCGCGCGGCGTTTAAGTGCGTTGACTCCGGCCGCCAGGTCATGGTGCTCTGCCCCACGACCATTCTGGCCCAGCAGCACTACGAGACGTTCTTTGAGCGCTTTGCTCCGTTTGGCCTTGAGGTCGAGGTGCTCAGCCGCTTCCGCACACCGGCGCAGCAAAAGCGCGCACTCAAGGCGTTCGCCGAGGGCACGATTGACGTGCTTATCGGCACGCACCGCCTGCTTTCGGCCGATGTGAACCCCAAAAACCTGGGCCTGGTGATCATTGACGAGGAACAACGCTTTGGCGTGCAGCACAAGGAGCAGCTCAAGAACCTGCGCGAGCAGATTGACGTGCTCACGCTTTCGGCCACGCCTATCCCGCGTACCATGCAGATGGCTACGAGCGGCGTGCGCGATATGAGCCTGATCACCACGCCGCCGACCGGGCGTCGTCCCGTGATCGTGCACGTGGGGGAGTACGACCCCGATGTGGTGAGCGCGGCGATTCGCCTGGAGGTGGGCCGCGGCGGCCAGGTGTACTACGTGTCCAACCGCGTTAAGACCATCGATGACGCCGTGGCGCGCGTGCATGAGGCCGCGCCCGAGGCGCGCGTGGGCGTGGCACACGGCAAGATGAGCCCGCGCGAGGTCGAGGACGTGATGATTGAGTTCGCGACCAAAAAGATCGATGTGCTCATCGCCACGACCATCGTGGAGAGCGGCATCGACAACGCAACGGCCAACACGCTGATCATCGAAGACTCGCAGCGCCTTGGCCTGGCGCAGCTCTACCAGCTCAAGGGCCGTGTGGGCCGCTCTGCCACGCAGGCCTACGCGTACTTTATGTTCCCCGGCGAGCTGCCGCTCACCGAGGAGGCAACGGCGCGCCTGACCGCACTTTCCGAGTTCCAGGACCTGGGCAGCGGCATGCGCATCGCCATGCGCGACCTAGAGATCCGTGGCGCCGGTTCGCTTATGGGAGCCGAGCAGCACGGCAACCTGTCGAGCGTGGGCTTTGATCTGTTTACGCAGATGCTGGGCCAGGCCGTGGCCGAGGCGCGCGGCGATGACGACGCCGGCGTGGAGGCGGCGAGCGTGGGTATTAACCTGCCGGCCGACTACTTCTTGTCCGAGGAGTACCTGCCGGCGGTGGACCAGCGCGTGCTCGTGTACCGTAAGCTCGCAGCGGCCGAGGACCTGGAGAGCATTGACGAGGTGCAGGAAGAGACCGAGGCCGCGCATGGTGAGCTGCCGTTGGCGGGACTCAACCTGTTCAATCGCGCGCGCATCCGCATTCGCGGCGAGCGCCTGGGGCTCGAGAGCGTCACGCTCAGCGGCGGTCGCATCACGTTTTTGGGCGTCGACGTGCCCAAGAAGGTGGCCTTTGAGCTTAAGACCCGCTATGGTGCGGTGAACTTTCCCAAGAGCCGCAAGCTGTCGGTGCCCTACAAGGCGGGCGCCGGTGCGGGCAGCGGCCTGGGTCGCGGCCTCGACGCCAACGACGGCACCGGCCCGGTGGCCGCGGCGCTCATGCTGCTGCAACAGTTGGGTGCTAGTGACGACGACTAACGGGTCGACGCTGCAAACGCCCCATTTGGGCACTCTGGCTCCATCGAAAGGAAAGCATGTTCGGATACATCTATAAGAAAGATGTCGCCATTATCGCGGTTGTCCTGTGTCTTTGTCTGGGCGTGGGCAGTTTCTTCGATTACCAAATCTCGAGCGCGCTGTTCAATATCGGCAGCATGTACGGCCGCTTTATCGAGGCCGCTGGCGAGCTGCCGTTTGAGCTGACGGCGAGCATTGCGGGCGTTATGCTCGTGCGCGCGGTGCGTCCCGATTCCAGAGGGAGCAAATGGCTCGCCGTGCTTGGCATCCTCGTCAACGTTGGCCTGGCCGGCTACGAAATCGTCTCGTCCCTGCGGGTTGGCGGCAAACTCATCGCGGCTCAGTTGGTGCTGACGTTTGTGCTGGTTATCGCCGCCAACCTTATCGTCTATCGCCTCACGCGCGCGACCGAGCCCGACGAGCTCACGCGCTGGGCGTTGATGGTGCTTGTCGTGTGGGTCGCTCAGGCCATCGTCCTCAACGTGATCGTCAAGCCGCTGTGGTCGCGCCCGCGCATGCGCGTTATCGAGGTGACGCAGGGACTCGATTTTCAGCCGTGGTGGGTGATCGGTAACCCCGACAAGTGGACTTATATCGCCGCCGGCGTGATCAAGGACGGGTTCAAGTCGTTTGCGAGCGGACACACGGCGCACGCGGCGATCGGCCTCATGCTCGCCGGGCTTCCCGCGGCGCCCTTTAAGGAAAAACCTTCGCGTCGCCGCGTGATCTTTTGGGCGATGGTTGTTGTTGCGGCGTTCGTCGCCTTTGGACGCATCGTGATCGGAGCGCACTTTTTGAGTGACGTAAGCTGCGGCTTTGCCCTGGTGCTGGCGCTTGAGTGTCTTGCCGCGCGCATTGCCTATCCCAACGGCGTACAATAGCTCCGTTTGAATCATCTGGCCGATACCCGGTAAGAGAGGATTGCCATGCTCGCGTTTAACAACGACTATTCCCACGGCGCACATCCGGCAGTGCTGCAGGCGCTCGTCGACACCAATATGGAGCCGCAGCCCGGCTACGGTACCGATGCGCACACCGAGCGTGCCAAGCAGCTTATCCGCGAGGCCTGTCAGGCCCCTGATGCCGACGTGTTTTTTCTGGTGGGCGGCACGCAGGCCAACGCGACGGTGATCGACATGCTGCTTGCGCCCTACGAGGGCGTTGTTGCCGCCGAGACCGGCCACGTTGCCGGGCATGAGGCGGGCGCTATCGAGTTTGGCGGCCACAAGGTGCTCACCATCCCCGGCTATGCGGGCAAGATGCACGCCGAGGATCTCGAGAACTATATCCAGGTGTTCTACGAAAACGAGAGCTACGAGCACACGGTGTTCCCGGGCGCTGTGTACGTGAGCCTATCGACCGAGTACGGCACGCTGTACTCCAAGGCTGAGCTCGCGGCGATTCATGCGGTGTGCCAGAAGCGTGAGATTCCGCTGTTTGTGGACGGCGCTCGCCTGGCCTATGCGCTGGCGGCCGATGAGTGCGACATCACCCTGCCCGAGCTGGCGCAGCTGTGTGACGTGTTCTACATTGGCGGCACCAAGTGCGGCGCGCTTTGCGGCGAGGCCGTGGTGTTTTGCGGCATGCGCGCTCCGGCGCATCCCATTCCGCGCATTAAGCAGCATGGTGCGTTGCTGGCCAAGGGCCGCCTGACGGGCGTGCAGTTTGAGGCGCTCTTTACCGATGGCCTGTATTTTGAGATTGGTCGCCAGGCGATTGAGACCGCTCAGGCGCTGCGTCGCGTGCTGCACGAGCGCGGCTACCAGTTCTTCTTGGAGACGCCGACCAACCAGCAGTTCGTGATTCTGCCCAACGAGGATATGGCCCGCATTCGCGAGCATGCCTCGATCGAGTACTGGGAAAAGTACGACGAGACTCACACGGTAGTGCGTTTTTGCACCAGCTGGGCTACGACGCAGGAGGATATCGACGCGTTGGCGGCTGTCCTGTAGCCTGATGTAATGACGAGGGGCCGACTTGCGCTGGTTTTGGCGCAGGGTGGCCTTTGCTTTTGGTGGAGAAGGGTTGTATGACCGAGATGTCCGAGCCGACGATTCGCCTGGCGACGCCCGAAGACGCGCCGGCGTTGCTTGCCATCTATGAGCCGTATGTGCGCCAGACGGCGATTACCTGCGAATACGAGGTGCCGAGCGTTGAGGAGTTCGCCGGGCGTATCGAGCGTACGCTCAAGCGCTATCCGTATTTGGTGATGGAGTTGGACGGGCGTCCGGTGGGCTATGCCTATGTGAGTCCGCTCAACAGCCGCGAAGCATACGACTGGTCGGTCGAGACGTCGATTTATCTGGCGCGCGATGTGCGCCATGGCGGGCTGGGCCGCAAGCTGCACGACGCGCTCAAGCAGTGCCTGATCGCGATGGGCATCACCAACATGTGCGCCCTCATCGCCGTGCCGCACGACAAGGACGACGAGTATCTGACGCACAACAGTCAGGACTTCCATGCCCATATGGGATATCGCCTGGTGGGCGCCTTTGACCGCTGCGCCCAAAAGTTCGGCCGCTGGTACGACATGTGCTGGATGGAGTTGGTCCTAGCCGAGCGCGTCCCCAACCAACCCAAACCAACCTGGTTCCCCGACCTCCCCAAACCTACCATTTAGGGACAGGTTAATTTTGGCAGGTTAGCCGATGGGCTCGGTGTATTTGGCGCGGTCGGTGCGTTGGATGCGCTTGGAGACATGGAGCGGGCGGCCGTCGGTGTCGTAGACGTAGTCGGTGATCAGGATCAGCGCCTGCCCACGCTCAACGTTGAGCAAAAACGCCTCGTTTTGCGAGGCATAGCATACCTCAAAGGTCTTGTGCCCCCGTGCCGGCGCGCGATGGAACTCCTGTCGTAGCGTGGCATAGAGCGAACCGTTGATATCGCGATTGATGAGTGCCTCAAAGCTCGGTGGTAGATAGGTGGTCTCCAGGCACAGCGGCGCATCGTCCAGATAACGCAGGCGGACAAGTTTGACGAGCTTGCTGCCCACGGCGACATCGAAGAACTTGGCCGCATTGCCCGCGGCCTTGGCAAAGCCTGAGTCCACGGTGCGCGTGGTGGGCTTCATGCCCTGGCCTTCGACCTGCTTGGTATAGCTCGAAAACACCAGGTTGTTCTCGTGGAGCGCGGGCGTGTCGGCCACAAAGGCGCCGCGCCCGCGCTCGGTGCGAACCAGACCCTCATCAACGAGCACCTTAAGGGCATGGCGCACGGTGCTGCGCGACAGCCCTGATTCGTCCATGAGTTCCATCTCGGACGGCAGCTTGTCTCCGCGTGCGTAGATGCCGGCGGCGATGCGGTCGCGCAGCATGCCCGCCAAGCGCTCGTATTGGGCCAGTTTCTTTTTAGACGAAGCGTTCATGTGGTCAACCTGTATCTAACCTGTATGCGAATCTAATTAAGCATGTATCCAATACAACAACAAAACCGCTGGTAGCTAGTTATCGAAAACCGCATCAGCAAAATTTCTAAGACAAATATAGCATACAACTAGTCGACATAACCAAAACATGTATGTAACTTGTATGCCATCGACAGCATCAAACGAGAAGAAAGGCTGATGCACGATGACTACTCAGGAACAGGTTAAGGATGTCGTCTCCCAGGTTTTGGCTGACAAGGCAGACAAGGGCGGCATCAAGCGCGTCGTGTGGATTGGCGCCGGCGGATCCAACGGCGGCAACTATCCTGCCCAGTACTTTATGGAGCACGAGGCCACGCAGGTCGTGAGCTCCAGCTACACCAGCAACGAGTTCGTGCACGCCACCCCGGCCTACGTCAACGAGAACACCCTGGCCGTCGTCGTGTCCATGCGCGGCACCAAGGAGACCATCGTCGCCGCCCAGGTCGCCAAGGATCACGGTGCCAGCACCATCGCCATCTATGTCGACGAGTCCGGCCTCACCGAGGTCTGCGACTACAAGATCCAGTACGACAGCCTGGCCGTCGACGAGTCCTGCATGGGCCGTACCAACTCCGCCGTCGTGACCATGATCGCCATGGAGCTTACGCAGCAGACCGAGGGTTATGCCGAGTACGAGACCGCTATGGCCGCCTTCGACCTGATCGATCCCATCTATCGCAAGGCCGTCGAGTATACCCGTCCGCTCGCTGCCAAGTGGGCCGAGCAGAACGCCGACAAGCCCTGCATCAACGTGATGGCTCAAGGTCCGCTCTTTGGTGCCGCCTACGTCTTTAGCATCTGCAACGTGCAGGAGATGCTGCAGATCGACTCCTGCACCATCAACACCTGCGACTTCTTCCACGGTCCTTTCGAGATCCTGGACAAGCGCACCTCGCTGTTCCAGCTCATCAGCGTCGGCCGTAGCCGCTGCAACGACGAGCGCGGCATCCGCTTCGTCAACCAGTACGGTGGCGAGCGCGTCTATCAGCTCGACGCCAAGGAGCTTGGCCTCAACGACATCAAGGACAGCGTGAGTGAGTACTTCAACCACCTGATCTTTGCCCCGATCCTCAACAACGTGTACATGCGCGCGCTCTCTGCCGTCACCCACAAGGACTACATGACGCGCCGCTACATGTGGAAGCTTGAGTATTAGTTACGCGGTTTTACCAAACCGCGTAACGGCTCGACGCTGCGCGGTCCGCATTTGGGCAATCTGACGTTCAACTTCAAGGGCGCGACCAGAAGGTCAGCGCCCTTTCGTTTCACGTCACCTTGCCTCAAATGCGGCCCGCTCGCTGACTTATGCTCAACCAGCGGCGCCTTAGACGTTGGGAACGTTCCTTTTCTGCCGGCAGTTGGGGACAGTCCTAGTCGTTGGGGGGCGTTCTTGAATGACCAGTCATTTAAGAACGCCCCCCAACGACTACCCAATGAGTATGTGGGGAAGCGGATTTTTCCGTTTGGCGATTTGTGTCTTGAAAAATGTATATAACGACTATAACGTAGTACGAAACATATTGGAAACAATAGCGAGGAGGCTGCGTTGAAGAAAAGCAATCTGGGCTATGTGCTGGTGCTGATCGCCGCGCTTATGTGGGGCACCATCGGAATCTTTGTTAACGGAATATCGGCCCTGGGTGTTTCGTCTCAGAGCATGGCGGCCCTTCGCCTGTTGTCGGGTGCTGTCTTAATGGCTCCGGTCTTGGCATTTATGGGTTGCCAGGGAGGTGCTCGTGAGGGAAAAGCCTCGGGTCCCATGGCACTGTTCAAGGCAAGTCCTAAAGAGCTTGTTCCCTGCGCGCTTCTTGGCATTATCGGCCTCGCCACCGCTAACACGCTTTATTACGAGTGCATGGGCGAGGTGGGCATGTCCACGGCCTCGGTGCTGCTCTACACCTCGCCGGTGTTTGGCGTCATGCTCGGCCGCGTGCTTTATCGCGAGGACGTGACCCCCAACAAGCTCGTCGCCATCGTCTTTAACATTGTGGGTTGCGTGCTCGCGGTGACGAGCGGCGACCTGTCCGGTTTCCATTTCTCGGCTTGGGGCGTCGTGTCGGGCGTGATCGCCGGACTTTGCGGTGCACTGCTGGCTGTGTTTAGTCGCATGGCCACCAAGACGCTGCATCCTCTGGCGGTGACGTTTTGGGGCTTTGTCTTTGGCGGATGCTTTATGGCAGTGCTTTCGGCTCCGTGGTCCGATGTGGCCGCGGCAATGTCCCCGCAGCTCATTCTGCTGTTCGCGGGCTTTGGCTTTATTCCGACGGCTCTTGCGTACATCTTCTATATGCAGGGCCTTTCGATGGATCTCGAGACGTCGAAGGTGCCGGTCGTGGCTTCGTTCGAAACCGTGGCGACCGTTCTGGTCGGTATTGGCATCTACGCCGAGCCCGCCGGCGCGATCAAGGTCCTGGGCATCGTGCTGGTGCTCGCGTCCATCCTGATTATGAACACCGACTTCTCCAAGCTGCGCAACAGTGCCTTTGTCGGCCATATCGTTGAGAGCATGACCTTTAAGCCCAACGCGTGGTGGACGGAGAAATCGCAGGACATGGATCTGTTCCGCGAGCGCACCGGCATCGCGCTGGAGCCCACCGTGCAGGAAAGCCCCTGGTACTTCGTGCGATAGGGGATGGGCGGAACGCTTGAATGGGCACCGCCTGGCCAGTGTCGATCTGCCCTGCGCCAACGTTTCAAGTACGTTAAACCCGTCAACGGTCGATTTTCACCCGCGAACGGTCTTTATACTAATTTGCAATATAAGCAACGTATAAGACGTTATAATGACCATAACGAAAAGGAGGAGGCAAGATGAATCAGATCATTCTCGCATCTCATGGCGGCCTGGCCGCAGGCGCCAAAGACACGCTCGAGATGGTTCTCGGCGACGTGTCGAACGTCCACGTCGTGTCGCTTGCTCGTGACGACAAGGAGCCCATCACCAATAAGGTTGAGGCTATGATCGCCACGTTCAACGCGGACGACACCGTCTATGTGCTGACCGATATGCTCGGCAGCTCGGTCAACAACAACATGGTCGAGCTTTCCAAGAACGGCACGAAGTTCACGGTTGTTAGCGGTTTCAACATCCCGCTGGCGCTCACGCTCGCTATGAGCCCCGTCCCCGTCAAGGGCGCCGAGCTCGCGGCCCTCATCAACGAGGCCCGCACCGGTCTGACCAACCCCAACGCACCGGTCGAGGCCGCCGCGGCTCCCGCCAATAAAGCCAAGGCGTCCCGTCACAGCTCCGGTCCCGCCAAGATCGTCCTCGCACGTCTTGACTACCGTCTGCTGCACGGCCAGGTCGTCTTTACCTGGACCACCAAGGTTCAGGCCGAGCGCATCATCGTCGTCGACAACGCTGCCGCCAACGATGACATCAAGAAGGGCGCTCTTAAGCTGGCCAAGCCCCAGGGCGTGCGCCTGAACGTCTTCACCGTCGAGCGTGCCCTCGCCAAGATGGACAAGCTCAACACCCTCGGCGAGCGCGTCATGTTCGTCTTTGGCAACACGGCCGAGATGCTGCAGTTCTGCCAGGGCTACAAGCTCGACGCCATCAACCTGGGCGCCACCGCCAACCACGACGGTGCCGATCAGGTCGGCGGCAAGGACAGCTCCGTCTTCCTCGACGCCACCCAGAAGGCCGACGTCAACCAGCTGCTCGACATGGGCATCAAGCTCTATGTTCAGCAGACCCCTACGTATCAGAGCGTCGACATCGACGCCAAGCTGTAATCAACCAGGCTTTTGCCTGACTGAAAGGAGAAGGGTATGAATACGTTCATCAGTGCGGTGCTCGTCGGCCTCGTCGGCGTGTTCTGCATGTGGGACTCCCGCCTGCTCGGTCGTCTTAACTTCGAGCAGCCCCTCGTTGGCGCTACGCTCGTCGGTCTGCTGTTGGGCGATGTGCCCACCGGCCTTGCCGTCGGTGCCGCCGTCGAGCTCGTGTCCATGGGCCTGGTGCAGGTCGGCGCCGCCGTTCCGCCCGATATGGTCCTGGGCGGCATCGTGGCCGCTGCCTTTGCGTGCCTGACCGATGCTTCCGCCGAGACCGCCATGACGATCGCCATCCCGGTCGCCGTCCTGGGTCAGCTCCTCGGCATCGTGTTCCGCTCCATCATCGCCGCCCTCACCCATGTGGCCGATAGCGCGATCGATAACGGAAAGTTCAAGACCGCCTACCGTATGCACATCTGCGCCGGCTCCGGTCTGTACGCCGTCATGTACTTCCTGCCGATCTTCCTCGCCGTTTTTGTTGGCACCGACCTGGTTCAGGCCATCGTCAACATGGTTCCCGAGTGGCTGTCCACTGGTCTTAACGTTTCGACCAAGATCATGACCGCCTACGGCTTGGCCCTGCTGCTCACCATGATGATCAAGAAGGGTATGACTCCGTTCCTGTTCATCGGTTTCCTGCTCGCCGCTTACCTCAACCTGTCCGTCATCGCGGTCGCTCTGATCGGTGTGTGCCTGGCTGTCGTCTTCATGGGCTTCAAGTTCAACGGTTCCCATGCAGCCGCCGGTGTCGATTCCGACTACGATCCGCTCGAAGACGACGAAGACTAAGGAGGAACACACTATGGCAACCGCAACCAAGGACGTGTCCCTGAACAAGAAGGTCAGCCAGTTCTTCTGGCGCTCCTGGGCCATCCAGGCCTCTTGGAACTACGAGCGTCAGATGAACATGGGCTTCCTCTACGGCATGGTTCCCACGCTCGATCGCCTCTATCCGGACGAGTCCGACCCCAAGCAGCTCGCTGCTAAGAAAGAGGCTTACCACCGTCACATGGCGTTCTACAACTGCACCCCGCAGACGAGCGCTTTCATCCTGGGCCTCTCCGCCTCCATGGAGGAGGAGTACGCCAAGGATCCCGAGAACTTCGATCCCGATTCGATCAACGCGGTCAAGACCTCCCTCATGGGTCCGCTTTCCGGCATCGGTGACTCCTTCTTCCAGGGCACCATCCGCGTTATCGCCTTTGGCCTGGGCGTTCAGCTGGCTCAGCAGGGCTCCATCATGGGCCCGATCCTGGCCATGTTCATCTCCATCGTCCCCTCTGTGCTGATCACTTGGTTCGCAGCCAAGATGGGCTATCAGGGCGGCCACGAGTACCTGAGCAAGCTTCAGGGCGGCGACCTCATGGAGAAGCTCATGTATGTCTGCGGCATCGTGGGTCTTATGTCCGTGGGCGGCATGATCGCTACGCTGATCGGCGCCACCACCCCGCTGCAGTTCGCTGAGGGCACCGTTGTTATCCAGGACATCCTGGACGGCATGATGCCCCAGATGATCTCCCTTGGCCTCACCGGCCTTATGTACTGGCTCATCAAGAAGAACGTCAACACCGGTTGGCTTCTCGTGATCGCCATCGTGGGCGGCATCGCCCTCTCCGCGGCCGGCATCCTGGCCTAGTCGCGACCAAGCGCCTAACCGCTTTCCCCCGGGGGCCTGCCTGACATCCCATACCCCAGGCAGGCTCCCATCCCTAAATGTGTCAAAGGGACAGTTCCTTTGACACATCCTCAACGGGCCGGCGACTCGGTCCAAATCAAGGTAACCCTGCGAGCGCCCGGCAATGTGGCGCCGCAAAAAATCGAAAGGAATGTGTCAGATGTACGAGATCGACCTTAACCTCCCTAAGCAGATCGTCGCTGACGTCCTGTCCAACCACGAGATCCACAGCGTCGCCTTCGTCGGCTGCGGTGCTTCCATGTCCGACCTTTACCCCGCCAAGTACTTCCTGGCCAACAACACGGACAAGCTGAACGTTCAGATCTTCACCGCTAACGAGTTCAACTACGACACGCCTTCCTGGGTCAACGAGCACACCTTCGTGATCACCTGCTCCCTCGGTGGCTCCACGCCTGAGACCGTCGAGGCCAACAAGACCGCCAAGAAGCACAACTGCCCGGTCGTCTCCCTCACCAACAAGGCTGGCTCCGCTCTGACCGTCGACGCTGACTACGTCATCGTTCACGGCTTCCACGCCAACTTCGCTGCCAAGTGCGAGAAGCCCGGCTATGCCATCGCTCTTGCTCTCGAGATCCTTCAGCAGACCGAGGGCTATGACAAGTACGACGACATGATTACCGGCCTCACCAACGTCTTCGAGCTCTGCGAGAACGCCGCTCAGCACTGCAAGAAGCTCGCCAAGAAGTTCGCCGAGGACTTCAAGGACGACAAGATGATCTACTTCATGGCCTCTGGTGCCTCCGAGAAGATGGCTTACTCTCACGCCGCCTTCCTGTTCACCGAGATGCAGTGGATCGACGCCGCCGCCTACAACACCGGCGAGTACTTCCACGGCCCGTTCGAGGTTTCCACCGAGGGTAAGCCCTACGTCTTCTTCATGTCCGATGGCGCTACCCGTCCGATGGATGCCCGCGCCCTTACCTTCCTTGAGCGCATGGGCGCCAAGGTCGCTCTGATCGACTCCAAGGACTACGGCCTGGCTGACGCCGTGCCCGCGAGCGTCGTCACCTACTTCAACCCGCTGCTGCACCTCGCCGTTATGCGCGAGTACGGCAACCAGATCGCCGAGGCCCGTCAGCACCCGCTGACCATGCGTCGCTACATGTGGAAGCTTTCCTACTAATCACAAGTAAGTAGACCTTACGGGTTGATTGAGAGGGGATGGGGTTTGCGCTTCATCCCCTTTTTTGCTCTGGGGAGGGCGTGTCAGTCGCGTCATAAAACCCCAGATAAAACCTACCAAAATAAACCTGTCCCTTTTTGGCAGGTGGGAGGAGATGCGTATGATCAAGGCAGTGCTGTTTGACATGGACGGCGTGCTGGTCGATACCGAGTGGTTCTACAACCGTCGTCGCGTGGCGTTTATGGAGGAGAAGGGCTTCCACTTTGACGAGATCCCCGATCTTTCGGGGTCTAACGAGCCCGCCATTTGGGAGGCGCTGGTGCCCGACGATGCTGAGCTGCGCGAGCGCCTGCGCGTGGAGTACAAGCAGGTCTACAGCCCGGATCACCCCGTTCCGTATGCCGAGCTGCTCAACGAGCAGACGGAGCCGGTGATGCGTGAGCTGCATGAGCGCGGCGTGAAGTGCGCCATCGCGAGCTCGTCCTATCGCGAGCTCATTGACGAGCTGGTGGAGATCGCCGGTATCGCCGACGTGCTGGACTACACCATCAGCGGTCACGAGTGCAGTGCGTTTAAGCCCGATCCCGAGATCTACCTTCGTGCCATGGAGGCGCTGGGGGTGGAGCCTACCGAGTGCTTGGTTATCGAGGACTCGCCTTTGGGTATCGAGGCCGGCAAGCGCTCCGGCGCCCGCGTCCTGGCACTGCGTCCGCACGAGGGCGTCAACCTCGATCAATCGCGAGCCGATGCCGTTATTGATAATCTGACCGACATTTTGGTCGCTTTGTAGTGTCAATCCGCCGCGAGAAGCACTGGTTCACGCGTCTCTTGCTGCGGATTGGCTTAATTTGTCATCTATTTGGATCCGTTTGGCTTCGATACGGACTAAGTGAGTAGACTTTTTGGTGCAGGACGAGCACAAAGTGCATTTGCTCTAGTAAAACCGCAGGTCACAGGGGTGGCGGTTTTGGGTGTGCTCGGCAGATCGTAAAAAGTCTACTCACTTGTAATTTGGGCCTTTGGTCGTGGGGGGTTGCTGGTCCCGCTTTGGTTGTCGAGAGAGGGCGAATTGAAGCGCTCCCGCACGCTCCATGCTACAATCGCGGACATACCCCACAACTACATCTGCCTTCGAAAGGAGCCTGCGTGGCGAACGCCATCGATCAGCTCACGGACCGCGTGCTCGTGCTCGGCCGCCTTACCATCGTCCGCCGCGCTATTACCGCCGTGGCGGTCACAATTTCTGCCGTTCTCCAGACATTTCTGATCCAGGCGTTCATTCAGCCCGCCGACCTGCTTCCGAGCGGTCTCACCGGTGTCGCGGTCCTGCTTGATCGCGTTACCTCGCTCGGCGGCGTTCACATCGACATCTCGCTCGGTATGCTCGCGCTCAACATTCCCGTGGCGCTCCTATGCTGGAGCGGCATTAGCAAGCGCTTCGTCATCTTCTCGATGATGCAGGTCGTGCTCTCATCGCTGTTCCTCAACGTCTTTCACTTCGCACCGTTTTTGGGCGACAAGATTATGCTCATCATTTTTGGCGGCGTGGTCTCGGGTCTGGGCGCTGCCATCGCGCTTAAGTCCGGCGCATCCACCGGCGGTACCGACTTTATCGCGCTGTGGGTTTCCAACCACACGGGCAAGACCATCTGGGGCGTCATCTTTGGTTTCAACTGCTTTATCCTGGCGATCTTTGGCTTTATGTTTGGCTGGGACAAGGCGGCGTACTCCATCGTGTTCCAGTTTATTTCGACCAAGACCATCGACAGCTTCTATCGTCGCTACGACCGCGTGACGCTGCAGATCACGACGCGCAAGGCGGACGAGGTCATGACCGCCTATGTTGACCATTTTCAGCATGGCATTAGCTGCGCCGAGGTCATTGGCGGATACAGCCGCGAGAAGATGTACCTGCTGCACGCCGTTGTATCGACCTACGAGAGCCAGGACATTATCAAGCTGGTGTGCGACATTGATCCCGGGGCCGTGATCAACGTGTTCCACACGCTCAACTTTGTGGGCGGCTGGTGGGGCGGTCATGTCGACGAGCCCATGCCCACGGCCGTTCCCGATCCCGACAAGCCCGCACGCATGGCCAGCAGGCAGGCGCGCCTCAGCGAGCAGGACAGCCTGCAGCAGGACGACGGCAAGTAGGGTTTTGGCATTTTGCCGGCCTGGCCAATCCTGTCCGCTTGAGCCTCCCGAAAGCCTCGCTGCTTTCGGGAGGCTCTCGTTTGCCCAGATAAAACCTACCAAAAAGAAGCTGTCGCTTTTTGGTAGGGAGGGTGTATCGTTTTATCAATATGAGGTAACATGAAACTAGACGTTATATACGTATTAGTTATTTCGATATTCCGATAAGAGTGATTAGATATGCCTGCGCCCAAAAATGCACCGCTTTACCAGCAGATTTACGACGAAATCAAGGACGCGATCGAGAAAGGTGTTTATGCACCCAAGGAGCGTATTCCGTCCGAGCTTGAGCTAGCCGAGCAGTACGACGTGAGCCGCATTACGGTGCGCCGCGCCGTCGAGGAGCTGTGCTCCGATGGCTACCTGGTTAAGCAGCAGGGCCGTGGCACCTTTGTCTCCACGCCGCACATCAACCGCCAGTTCCACGCTTCGACGCTGCAGACGTTTACCGCGCTGTGTGCCGATAATGGCATGAAGGCGGGCGCACATGTGGTCGATCGCCAGATTGTGCCGGCACGTCAAAACGAGATGGAGTTCTTTGGCCTGCAGAAGGACGCGCTGCTGCTGCACATCAAGCGCGTGCGTACAGCCGACGGCGAGCCCATCTTTGAGGAGAACATCTTTGTGCCGTTTGACGCCTACCGTGAGCTGTTGACGGCCGATCTTGAGGACAAGTCGATTTTTGCCGAGGTCGAGCGTGTTGGCGGAACGCCGATTGTCTCGGTTGGCTACCGCACGGTCGAGGCCGTTCGTGCCAATACCGAGCAGGCGGCCGAGTTGGGCATTGCCCCGCACGATCCACTGCTCAATCTGCGTGCCAGCTTTACCGGTCCCAATGGCGAGCCGGTCCTGATGGGTAAGCAGTACTACGTGGGATCGCGCTACGTTATGGTTATGTAGGGTTGGTTCGGGCTGGTTCCGCCGTTCTGACGAACGACGGACCTGTCGACGCTGCAAACGCCCCTAAGCGGCAATCTGACGTTCAATCGTCGGTCGCGTACCGAAGTACGCTTCCCTCCTCTTTCACGTCACCTTGCTCGCTTAGGGGCGTTTTCGCTGACCCATACCCAGCCAGCGACGTTTCCGCGCTTGTCAAGAGACTAGTCGTTGGGGACGTTCTTAAACGGCCAGTCATTCAAGAACGTCCCCAATGACTACCCGCAGAATGAGCGTGGCCGGCAGCCGTGCGGCACCGGTCCGCGTGGCGGCGTATAATCGGCGGCAGATGATTCTGACGTTAGGAAACCATGACCGATAGCATGCAGCAGATGGCGCTCGACACGCTCGGCGCCTATTTTGGCTACACCTCGTTTCGCCCGGGGCAGGACCGCATGGTGGATGCGATTCTTGCCGGCCGCGATGCGCTCGGCGTTATGCCCACAGGCGCCGGCAAGTCCATTTGCTACCAGGTGCCCGCGCTCATGCTGCCTGGTATCACCTTTGTGGTGAGCCCGTTGCTGTCGCTTATGGAGGACCAGACCCGCGCGCTGCTCGCGGCGGGTGCGCGTCCCAGTTATCTCAACTCCAGCCTTACCCCGGCCCAGCAAAATACCGTGCTCAAGCGGGCGCGCGAGGGCCGCTACCAGCTTATGTATGTGGCGCCCGAGCGCCTGCTCGAGCCGCGCTTTCTGGCCTTTGCGCAGGAAGCTGCGGCCGAAGGCGGCATCGGCGTTCCGCTCGTGGCCATTGACGAGGCTCACTGCGTGAGCCAGTGGGGCCAGGATTTCCGTCCCGCTTACTTGCAGATTCGCGAGTTTATCGATTCGCTGCCGCGGCGCCCGATCGTGGCGGCGTTTACCGCCACGGCGACCGAGCGCGTGCGCGCGGACATTCAGCAGATGCTCGGCCTGCAAAATCCCGCGACGGTAGTGACGGGCTTCGATCGCAAGAACCTCTACTTTGGTTGCGAGGAGATGGGCGTCAAGGCCAAGACAGCCTGGGTGCGCGACTACGTGATCGCGCATTCGAGCGAGAGCGGCATCGTGTATTGCTCGACCCGCAAGACGGTCGACGCGCTGGCCGCGGAGCTTGCCGAGGCACTGGGCCCCAGCGGCATTCGCGTGGGCCGCTACCATGCCGGCATGGGCAACGACGCCCGCCGCCAGAGCCAGCGTGCCTTTATCGACGACGACATTCAGGTGATGGTTGCCACCAACGCCTTTGGAATGGGCATCGATAAGCCCAGCGTGCGCTACGTCATCCACAACAACGTGCCCGAGAGCATCGAGGCCTACTACCAGGAGGCGGGCCGCGCCGGCCGCGATGGCGACCCGGCCAGCTGCCACTTGCTGTGGAACGGTAACGATTTTCGCATGCGCCGCTTTCTGATCGATCGCGGCGATGCTGCCGACGAGGCGCTCGATGACGAGCAGCGCGCGTGGGCGCTCCAGAACCGTTATCGTCTGCTCAGCCAGATGGAGGGCTACTGCAATACCACCGGCTGCCTGCGCGAATACATGCTGCGCTACTTTGGCGACGAGGCCGCGGCCGAGCATGTGGCAGCCGCCGCGGGCGGCACGGCAGACGACGCCGAGGGCTGCGGCAACTGCAGCAACTGTCTCACGCAGTTCGAGGTCGAGGATGTCACCGATATGGCCCGCGCCGCTGTGCGCTATGTGGCCACGCGTCCCATGCGCTTTGGCAAGTCGCTGATCGCCGATGTGCTTCACGGCGGCAATACCGAGCGCATTCGCCAGATGCATCTGGACGAGGACCGCGGCTACGGTGAGCTGTCGAGCGAATCGGTCGGGCGCATCAAGGACATCATCGGCCAACTGTGCGGCCGCGGTTATTTGGCCACCTCGCAGGGGCAGTACCCGGTCGTGGGGCTGGGCCCGCGTGCCACCGAGGTCGAGGATGAGGCGTTTGCCTTTACCGTTAAGCGTCGCGCGTCCAAGCGCAAGGCCTCGGCCCGCGCCCGCCGTGCGGTGGATCTGCTGCGCGAGGAGGCCGAGCTGGATCAGCGCCCGCGCGTGGGCGACGACGCCGAGCTGTTCGAGCGCCTGCGTGCCCTCCGCAAGGAGATTTCGACCGAGCTGGAGATGGCGCCGTATATGGTCTTTTCCGACAAGGCCCTGCGCGGTCTGTGCCGCCTGCGTCCACAGACGCGCGACGAGCTTATCCAGGTCAACGGCATTGGCGAGAAAAAGGCCGACGCCTTTGGCGAGCAGTTTATGGCGGCGATTGAAGAGTTTGAGTCCGAGCATGCACGGGATGGAGCGTAACGATGGCATTCGACGATAAAACCGAGCGCACTGAGGTATCCGCCGTTCCGCTGTACCAGCAGGTTATGGACGACCTAAAGGGCGAGATCGCGCGTGGCGTGTACGCATCCGGCTCGCGCATTCCTTCCGAGATGGAGCTCGCTAAGTCCTATGGTGTGGGACGCGTCACCGTGCGCCGCGCCATCGAGGAGCTGTCGCGCGCGGGGTATCTCAACCGCCAGCAGGGGAGGGGCACGTTCGTGTGCGCGCCCAAGCTCAAGCGCAAGATTGTCCAGAAGGGTGACGTTCAGAGCTTTTCCGAGGGTTGCGCTGCCAACGACATGGTGGCCGGAGCACGCCTGGTGGCGCGCACGGTGGTTGCGGCGACGCGCGAGGACGCGGCGTTTTTTGGGGTGGAACCCGGCTGCGAGCTCATCGTGGTCGAGCGTGTGCGCACGGCAGACGGCGTGCCCGTCATGCTCGAGAACAACGCCTTTGTGCTGGCTGACCATCCCTATCTGCAGACGCTTGCCGACGAGGACCTCACCGATAACTCAATCTTTGCGCTCGTTGCCGAGCATTCGGGCCGCGCGCCGCTCAAATCCGACCCTTGTACCGTGGAGATTGCGCTTGCCGACGCTCAAGTCGCGCCACTGCTCGAGATCCCGGTCGGTGAGCCACTCTTCTATATGGAGGCGTACTTTACCGATGCGGACGAGCGGCCCTTGCTGCTTGGGCGTCAAAAGATTGTGGGCTCGCGCTACGTGTTCGACATCTAACATCCACAGATAGAACAACATAGAACAAGTTTGGCGAAATGGCTTCACGAGCGTCATTGTGCGTGCTATAAATAGGACAACATAGAACGACAGCAGGTACGATCCGCCGTCGCTCAAAGCCGCCCCACAAGGAGGAACATCAGGATGAACGCACATGATCTGGTTCAGGAAATCATCGAGCGCAAGGGCAAGATTGAGAACGTCTTTTGGATTGCTTGTGGCGGTTCGATGATCGACCTGATGCCGGCCAACGAGCTGCTCAAGCGCGAGGCCACCACGTTTACCTCGACGGTCTACACGGCACGCGAGTTTTGCCTGATGGCCCCCAAGAGCCTTGGCGAGAAGTCGCTCGTTATTGCCTGCAGCCACAGCGGCAACACGCAAGAGGTCGTCGACGGCTGCGAGATGGCGCTGGCGGCCGGTGCCGAGGTCGTTGCCCTCACCGACTGCGAGGGCTCCAAGATCGACAACGGCAAGTGGACCACCTGGGTCTACCCCTGGGGCGAGGGCGTGCCGCAGGCCGAGGTGCCTCAGGGCATCGGCGCTCTGATCGCCGCCGAGCTGCTCGACCAGCAGGAAGGCTACGAGGCACTCGCCGACATGTACGAGGGCCTAAAGCAGATGGATGCGCTGCTGCCCGCCGCCCGCGAGAAGGTCAACGCCGAGCTGGGCGCCCGCTTTGCCGAGCTCTGTCAGCAGCACAAGTTCTTCTATATCCTGGGCTCCGGACCCAACTTTAGCCAGACCTACGCCATGGCCATCTGCTCGCTCATGGAGATGCAGTGGCAGCACTGCTGCTACATCCACTCCGGCGAGTACTTCCACGGTCCCTTCGAGGCCACCGAGCCCGGCGTGTTTTACTTTGTGCAGCTTGGCGCAGGGGAGTGCCGCCCCATGGAGGAGCGCGCTCTTGCGTTCCTCAACACGCACACCGATACGGTTATGGTGCTCGATGCACTCGAGTACGGCGTGGGCGAGGTGCCCGCCAGCGCGCGTTCGTACCTGGAGCCGATCTTCTTCTACAACATGAGCTGCGAGCTGCGCGCCGCCCGCGGAAAGGTGTTCGACCACAGCCCTGAGATTCGTCGCTACATGGGCATCGAGCAGTACTAGGTAACGGGAAAAGCATTCACCTTCGATTCGCAAGCGAACAGCGTGCGTAAAAAGCGGGCCGCGCCGGTGGGTTTCCGGCGCGGCCCGCTTAGTATCGCGCATAGATTCTCAAGGTTGCGGCAGCCAGCGGCCTACTTGGCGTCGTAGGCCTCGGCATCCCACCAGTCGAGCTGGGCGATGTTGTCGCGAATGTGCTGGCAGCTCTTGTGGAAGCCCTCGAGTTCGTGCTCGGAAAGGTCGAGCGTGTAGACCTCCTCGACGCCCTCGGCACCGATCACGCACGGCAGGGAGGTAAAGATACCCTCCTCGCCATACTGGCCGGTCATGAGCGTGGAGGCCGAAAGCACGGCGTGCTCGTTGTGCAGCACGGCGGCGCAGACGCGCGCGGCGGAGTTGGCGACGGCGTACTCGGTGCACTGCTTGCCCTGGTAGGTTACGTAGCCGCCCTTGCGTGCAAGCTCCTCGACCTCCATGTGGTCGAAGGCGTACTTGTCGGGGTTCTCGGCCTGGAGCTCGTTGAGGCTCTTGCCGGCGATGGTTGCGGCCTTAAAGGCTGCCAGCTGGCTAAAGCCATGCTCGCCGATCATGTAGGCGTCGATGGACTTGGGGCTCACGCCGACCTTCTTGGAGATCTCGGTGCGCAGACGGGCGGAGTCCAGGCCGCAGCCCGAGCCGATAATCTTCTTGGGATCGTAGCCGGTCAGATGCCACAGCTCGGTGCACACGACGTCGCAGGGGTTGGAGATGCTCACGAAGATGCCGTCAAAGCCGGCGTCGACGATGCGCTTGGCAAAGGTGCGGGCGGCGTCGGTGGTAAAGAACAGCTCGCCGTCGCGGTTGCCGGCGGCCAGCGCGACCTTGCCGGCGGCGTTGACGATGACGTCGCAGCAGGCAAGCTCCTCGTAGTGGTCGTAGCAGTTGACGATCTTGGTGTTGTACGGGACAAACGAAAGGGAGTCGCGCAGGTCCTGGACCTCGGACGTCACCTTGGCCTCGTTGATATCGCACAGGTACAGCTCATCGGCAATGCCCTGCATGAGCAGGCTGTTGGCGACATGTGCTCCTACGTGGCCCTGGCCGACCACACCGATCTTACGCGTCTGGTACATATACGTATCCTTTCGGCCGAGTTTTTCGCGTCGAACCATTGTAGCGTCCTGCTGCCACTTTGCTAGGCTAAAGCGCCGTAGATTTTTGGACATGCCTTAATCTCTACTTTTGGAGTGATTTGGGCCGCTGACGGCATCGCTGGGCGATGTGCTCGCGCGGATGGGGCCGGTCGTTGTACCATAGCTGCAACTGACTCGTAAGGAGCATCCATGCCCATTCGCATTCCCGACGCCCTCCCTGCCGCCGCGCAGCTCGAGAGCGAGAACATCTTTGTCATGACCGAGTACCGCGCGCTGCACCAGGACATTCGTCCGCTGCGCGTGCTCATCCTCAACCTCATGCCCACCAAGATCGCCACCGAGACGCAGATCATGCGCAAGCTCTCCAACACGCCGCTGCAGGTGGAGGTGGATCTGCTGCGTACCAAAACGCACGAGGCCACGCACGTGAGCGCCGGCCACCTGGAGACGTTCTACCGCACGTTCGACGACATCCGCGACATCCACTACGACGGCCTGATCATCACGGGCGCGCCGGTGGAGCAGATGCCGTTCGAAGAGGTCGACTACTGGCCCGAGCTCTGCCAGATCATGGATTGGTCCACCACGCACGTGCACTCTACGCTGCACATTTGTTGGGGCGCGCAGGCGGGGCTCTACCATCATTACGGTATCCAGAAGTACGACCTGCCGGCAAAGGCGAGCGGCGTGTTCGAGCATTATCTGGTGAAGCCGCAAAGCCCGCTGGTCCGCGGCTTTGACGACCGTTTCTATGCCGTGCATTCGCGCAACACCGATGTGCGCCGCGAGGACGTAGAGGCCGAGCCGCAGCTTGAGGTCGTGGCCGTGTCTGACGAGGTGGGCCTGTACATCGTCAAGTCGACCGACAGCCGTCGCTTCTTTGTCTTTGGCCATCCCGAGTACGATACCGACACGTTGCGCCTGGAGTACGAGCGCGACGTGAAGCGCGGGCTCAACCCCCGGGTTCCGGCGCATTACTTCCCGAATGACGACCCCACGGCCGAGCCGCGCAACGTCTGGCGCAGCCAGGCTCAGTTGCTCTACACCAACTGGCTCAACTACTACGTTTACCAGACCACGCCCTACGACCTGGCCCGCGCCGGCGAGGAGCACTAGGCTGCGACTGTGGCCGTGGCTGATGTGACGGCGGTTAGGCGCTGACGATGTGGGGCAGCGGCAGGTCGTGGGCGTCGGTGGGAACGTGGCCGACGCGCTGTTCGTCAAAGGCGATGCCGATAATCTGACATGTGGCCGAAAGCGTGGGTAGGTAGCGGTCGTAGCAACCGCCGCCGTAGCCCAGGCGCGCGCCGGTTTGGTCGAAGGCCACGAGCGGCACGATAATCATGTCGAGAACATCGGCAGGCACGATAGGGAAGCGATCGCTGTCGATGTCCATGGCCGTGAAGGCCCGCGTGGGGTGGGCGATAAACGGAGTCGCGGACGCATCGTCGACAGCAACTGCCCGCATGCATATGCGCTGGCCACAAGCTGCGGCATCAATTGCCGAGAGCATGCACGGATAGGCTACGCGCCGGCCGCGCACGGCGGCCGCAGCGGCAAACGCGGCAGGGTCTGCCTCGGAACCCATCGCGGCGTAGACGGCAACGGTGCGCGGCGCCGCGGCATCCGAGCGGCCCAGCAGCTCAACCAGCCGCGCACAGATATCAGCAGACTTCGCCGCCTGTAAGTCCAAATCAAGAGCATCGCGCCGAGCAATCACCGCCCGTCGCAACTCAGCCTTGTCCATCCCGGCCCTCTCTCCCAAACCTACCAAAAAGGGACAGGTTTATTTTGGCAGGCTTTATCTGGGCAAACGTCGAGACCGCCACAAAGGTGCCCTTTGTGGCGGTCTCGACTCGACGTTGGCTTCACAGCGCCGCAGCGATTGCTTCAGTCACAAACTTATTGAGCGACTCACCCTTCTTTGCCGCTGCCAGTGCCGCCTGTTTGTGAAGCTCGGAACCCGTTCTTACGTTGAACGAGCCCTTAAAAGCCCGCTCGGGTTCCTTGCCCTTTTCGGCGCAAAATTCAAGGTAATCGTCGACGGCGTCGTGGAAACATTGCTCCACTTCTTTGGCCGTGGAACCTTCAAATACGATTGCGTCCCTAATGCCGGCGACCATACCTGTTAGCACATGCTGTTCGGCATCGAACTCGACCGGGGCGAAATAACCCTTGTATGCCAAAACGTTACTCATGACTACCTCCGACATCTTGCAGAAAGCGAACGATGTTTCGAATGGTTCCCGCTGTCAATTCGTCAGATGGATGAGGTGCGTGCATTACGAACATCCTGCCATCTGATGGCCTGTAGAAGCGAACACGCGATCCGGATGTCTTGCCTTTGCTGTCCATTTCAAAGCCATACGAAGCCATGACTTTTATAAAATCCGCATACCGATACGTCGAAGGGCAGCTAAACAGTTGGGCGATGAGTTTATCGGTCCGCGTCATCCCGCCTCACATTCTGCAACTATATTCTAGTTGCAATTTCAGTTCGTTGCAAGCACCTCTACTATAGAACATGTGTGCGTATAGAACAAGTGTTCGAATCACCACTGAGAATGGGGACAGGCACCTTTGTGGTGGTCTGTGCAGTGGAGTGGGCGTCTGCGGCAGTTCGTCTCGATCTGTAACAGTAACTCGGCAAAATTGGACCTAGTTGTTACAGATTGAGACGAACCGCCGCGGTGGGCTGCGCCACTCCGCCCAAGCCGCAGAAAAAAGTAGATTTTCGGGCATGTCCCAAAAATCTACCTTGGTGCCTTAGCCCAGCAGGTCGACTACGTTGAAGCCGGCGTTGCTCTTGGCGATGACGTCTCGGCCGCCAAAGACGCAGGTGGGCGACTCGGCTGCGATGCGCGTCACGTCGGCGCCGAGCGAGCGCAGCTCACCGGGCGTGGCGGCGAGCATCTGGGCGCGACGCTCCTCGCGCGCATGCGAATCGAGCCCGGCCAGGTAGGTCGTGTTGCGGCGCTTGGTGAGCGCGTACGGCTTCACTGGCGCGTCCATGCCGCTCACGCAGCTCACGATAAAGCCCTCAAAGGTGGCCTCGTCGGGTTCAAAGCTGCCGAGCCATGCACCCGCGCGCTTCACGTGCTCAATCGAAGGATCGATCGCCGGGTCGCGGTAGGTGTAGAACGCCGCCTGACGCTCGCCTGCCGCGCGGAATCCGCAGCCGTACGCACCGCCCTTAACGCGGATCTCGTTCCACAGATAGTCGTAGGAGAGCGCGTTGGCAGCCACGGCCCAGGTGCCCGTCACGTCGATACCCAGGCGACGCGGATCGCACGCACGCGCGGCAAAGCAGATGTCGCTGGGGATCACGAAAGCCTCGTGGCGGTCGCACGGCGTCGGCACCGCGAGCGCACCGCGGCCGGCACCATCGCCCGCACCCAGCCCCAGGTTGCCCGCGGCATCCCAGTACGCGTCAAAGTCCTCGTCGCTGCCGGTAAAGCTCGCGATGCAGCCGTCGGCCACAAAGATGCGGCCCGCCAGCTCGGTAAGCTTGGCGCGCAGGCCGTCCAGGCGCTCGTCAAAGTGGTCGAGCAAATCGCGCAGGAACAGGTAGAAGTCTACGCCCGAGAGCTGCTCACGCACCACGGCCGAAGGCGAGCTGTAGCTCATCGCGCGACCGAGCGCCGCCGAGTGGCCGTTGTTGATAAAGCCCTGCTCAAGCCCAATGCGAATCTGCGTGAGCACGTCGCGCACTCGGTCGGCGTCGGCGTCTGCCAAAAGCGTGCTCGACCACACCTCGCGCGGCAGGCTTGCCAGCGCATCGATTTTCTCGGACAGGGCGCCGGCACTCACCAGCAGGTAGGGGCGCACGCCGTCCACGTCGGGTTGGGTCATGACCTCGGTCGTAAAGCTCAAAAAGCCCAGCTTGCCGGCGAGCAAGTTGTCGAGCTCCTCGGCCGAGTGCTCTCTCGTGGGTAGCTGTTTGAGCAGGCGGCAGAGCAGCGTCACATAGGGCAGGTCCTCAAACGCGACGCGGCTCAGGTCGAAATACTGCATGGCGTAGGCCAGGCGGTTGGTGGGGATGCCGTGGCGCAGACAGGGGATGGGCGCAGTGGTGTCCACGACCAGTGGCGGCTCGGGGCGCGCCTCGCCAATGTCGGACACGCGCAGGCGCGGCAGCGTGGCCTTGGCCTCGGGCGTGTCCTCGGCCTTCTGCGCGGCACGCAGCGCGGCCGTGCGCTCGACCACGTCGGCCAGCTCGGCATCGGTCATGGCATCGCGCTTGGCTGCCAGCTCGGCGGCCTCGGCACCCTCCGAACCCTCGGCGGCGTCCACCGGCGCCAGCTCGACCAGTGCCATGTGATCGTTCTGTAGCACCAGCTCGCGCAGCAGGTCCTCAAAGTAGCTGCCGTCCAGCTCGCCGCGCAGCTCCTCGTACACCGGGCCATACTTGAGTGCCAGCGTCGCAGCGTCGTCATCGTAGAGCCAGGTGCTCAGCGCATCGCACGCAATGGCCACGCCGTCGGCGATACCGTAGTCGCGCTGGCGCAGGTCGTATTCGTTGCTGCTGATGATGGCTTCCAGGCGCTCACGCGGAACGCCGTGCTCGCACAGGTCGCGGCAGGCGTCCTGGAACACGCGGCGCAGTTCACGCGCCACGCCGGGCTGCGCGTTTTGCAGCATGATGAGCTCGTAGGGCTGCAGGCTCTCGGCCGCGGTGTAGCTCACCACGTTGCCGCCCAAGCCGGCGGCAAGAATAGCCTTCTTGACCGGCGCTTCGTTGGAGCCCAGCAGCGCCTCGAACAGGATATCCGCCGCGATTGTGCGCTTGCGGTCGAGTGCGCTGCCCAGCACAAGGCCCAGGCCCACCAGGGCGTTCTCGGGCGTAGTGGCCATCTCGACGCGCTTGTACTCGCAGGTCACGGGTGCCTGCACGCCCAGCGGATTGGGCGCCAGCGTGGACGGGTCCTCGCCGGCGGCGACGGCAGCGTCCATGCGGCGGCTCGCGGCACTCGGCTGCGACAGATACCGCTCGTCCAAAAAGGCCAGCGCGCAGTCCACGTCTAGGTCGCCGTAGAGCGTGATATAGGAGTTGGAAGGATTGTAGTGGCGCGCGTGCGTGTCCAGGAACTGCTCGTAGGTGAGCGCGGGAATCGCGCGCGGGTCGCCGCCGCTCTCGTGCGCATAGGCGGTGTCGGGATAGAGCGCGGCGTTGACGGCGTCGTCCAGCACGCTCATGGGGTCGGAAAGCGCGCCTTTCATCTCGTTGAACACCACGCCGTTATAGCGCAGCGTGCCCTCGCGCAGGCTCGCGCCGCCGCCCTCGCCCTCGGCGCCCTCCGGCAGGTCCAGCTCGTAGTGCCAGCCCTCCTGCTCAAAAATGGTGGACTTGGTGTAGATGGCCGGGTTGAACACCGCGTCCAGATACACGTCCATCAGGTTGTACAGATCCTGCTCGTTGGTGGTGGCAACGGGGTAGATGGTCTTGTCGGGGTAGGTCATGGCGTTGAGGAACGTCTGCATGGAGCTCTTGATCAGGTCGACAAATGGCTCCTTGACGGGAAACTTGGCCGATCCGCACAGCACCGAGTGCTCAAGAATATGGAACACGCCGGTGGAATCGGCCGGCGGCGTCTTAAAGCCAATGGCGAAGGCCTTGTTTTCGTCGTCGCATGCCAGGTACAGCAGGCGAGCGCCCGATGCGGTGTGGCGCAGCACGTAGGCGTCCGAGTCGAGCTCGGGCACGGTCTCGCGGCGCTCGACGGCAAAGCCGTGGCAGGTAGTACCGGGCACTAGCAGCGCGGCGGCAGCGGCGCGCGGGTCGGTTGTGGTGGTGGGCATATGCAGTCTCCTTTGACGCCCCGGCGGGGGCGAATCGAGTCGAATCCTCGAGAGTATACCCATATGGGGCCGCGACTCTGCGGCGAACTGACGACGATGCAGCCGGATTGGGCATAGGCCCCGCGTGACCGCCGCACGAGCGTGGAAATTTGGACACTCGCCAAACGAGCGTGGACTTTCGGGCGAAAGGGGGTGCGGACGATTTCTTGGACCGCGCCTAGGCGTATCCAAGCTTCCTGCGGT
>CAJMHR010000005.1 GCA_905213265.1 uncultured Collinsella sp. | reverse complement strand
TCAATAGCGGCGGGCAGGTTCCCCGCGAAAGCGAGGCTTGGGATGCCTGCGAGCGAGCCGGCAAACAACGCGGCGGCTAACGCAAGGCGGGGGAGTCTTTTCATGGCAGTTTCCTTAGTCCTTAGCCAGAATGTCTGGTCGAATATCGGATTATCGACATAATATGCGAAAACCGCCGCAAAGGTGTCTGTCCCTTTGCGGCGGTTTTGACGTTTGCGCAAATAAAACCTGCCAAAATAAACCTGTCCCTTTTTGGCAGGTTTTAGCTCAGCAGCATGCGGTCGTTGGCGAGCTCGCCGCCCGAGACCTCCTCGAACTTCTGCAGTAGGTCGGCGACGGTGAGCGACTTTTTCTCGTCGCCTGCCACATCGTAGATCACGTGGCCCTCGTGCATCATGATCAGACGGTTGCCCAGACGGATGGCGTCGTTCATGTTGTGTGTGACCATGAGTGTGGTCAAGTGGTTCTCGTCGACGATCTCCTCGGTCAGGTTGAGTACCTTCGATGCCGTCTTGGGGTCGAGGGCCGCCGTGTGCTCGTCGAGCAGCAGCAGGCGCGGCTTGGTGAGCGTGGCCATGAGCAAGGTGAGTGCCTGGCGCTGGCCGCCCGAGAGCAGACCGACCTTGGCGTTGAGGCGCGTGTCCAGACCGAGGTCCAGGCGCTTGAGCAGTTCAACGTACTCGTCCTTCTCGGCCTTGGTGACGCCCCACGAAAGACCGCGACGCTGGCCGCGGCGCTTGGCGAGGGCCAAGTTCTCGGCAATCTGCATGTCGGCTGCGGTGCCGCGCATGGGGTCCTGGAACACGCGGCCCAGGTACTTGGCGCGCTGCGACTCGCTCAGACGCGAGATGTCGGTGCCGTCGAGCTCGATAACGCCCGAATCGAGCGGATATACGCCGGCGATCATGTTGAGCAGCGTGGACTTGCCGGCGCCGTTACCGCCGATCACGGTTACAAAGTCGCCATCATTGAGGGTAAGGTCGACGCCGGTGAGCGCGCGCTTCTCGGTGACGGTGCCTTTGTTAAAGGTTTTCTTGACGTGCGAGAGCTTAAGCATCTGCCTCATCCCCCTTCGTGTAGGAGCTGCGGAGCTTATAGCGCTCCCAAACCACGGGCACGCACAGGGCCACGGCGACAATCACGGCGGAGAGCAGCTTCATGTCGTTGGCGTCCATGCCCAACTGCAGCACGATGGCGCGGATAAGGAAGTACACCACGGAGCCAAAGACGGCGGAGGCAAGACGGACGCTAAACTGCGTGAGACCGCCGGGCAGCAGGCGGCCGAGCACCTCGCCGATAACAATGGCGGCAAGACCGATAACGATGGCGCCGGTGCCCATGCCAATGTCGGCGTACTTCTGGCTCTGGCAGATGAGCGCGCCCGAAAGGCCGATGAGGGCGTTGGAGAGCACGAGGGCGATCATCTTGGTGGAGTTGGTGTTGACGCCCAGAGCGCGAATCATGTATTCGTTGTTGCCGGTGGCGCGCAGTGCCGAGCCGATCTCGGTGCCAAAGAACCAATACAGGATGGCGACGATAGCCACAGCGAGCAAGATGCCCAGGATGATGGCGACGGTGGACTGCGGCAGGCCCGTCATGTTGCTAACAGACGAGAAGATGGTGCCCTTGGCAAGGATGGGCGTATTGGATTTGCCCATGATGCGCAGGTTGATGGACCACAGGCTGATCTGGGTGAGGATTCCGGCGAGGATCGCGGGAATCTCAAAGACGGTGGTCAAAATGCCCGTGACGGCGCCCGCGATGGCGCCGGCGCACATACCGGCCAGCACGGCGAGCAACGGATCGACGTTGTTATTGACGATGAGCACGGCGCAGACGCAGCCGCCGAGGGCAAAGCTGCCGTCGCAGGTCATATCGGGAATGTCGAGCAGGCGGAACGTGATAAACACGCCAAGCACCATAATGCCCCAGAGGACGCCCTGCGAAACGGCGCCCTGCAATGCAATAAGCATGCTTTATACCTCCTAGGATAGGGTGGACACGTGAGTCACCATGATAGCGGTAACAATGCATAAAAGAGCTGCGGCCGGATGTTTTGTCTCATCCGTAACAAGCAGGGCGAACGCCGGTCTTTGGCGTTCGCCCCTGTGGCTCACATATTGAATAACACGGCAACGGCACGAGTGCGTGCCCTAGACGCGCTGCCGCGCATGGCGTTACTCGTCCAGAGCGGAAAGATCGATGCCCAGAGCCTCGGCCATCTCGTCGTTCTTGACGACGACCAGGTCCTTGCTCGAGAGATGCTTGATCGGCATATCCTCGGGCTTGGCCTCGCCCTTCAAAATCTTGACGGCCATCTCGCCCGCGGCGTAGCCCAGATCCTCGTAGTTGATGGAGAGGGTGAACAGGCCGCCAGCCATGCACATACCCTCCTCGCCGGTCACGTAGGGAAGCTTGTTCTCCTTGCAGATCTGGCCCACCTGCGAGGCGCCCGCGGCGATGGTGTTATCGGTGGGGGAGTACAGCGCGTCGACCTTGCCCACGGCAGATTCGACGACGGACTGGATCTCGTTGGAGCTCGAGACGGTGTAATCGGTGTAGTCCAGGCCCAGCTTGTCGAGTTCCTTCTTGGCGGCCTTGATCTGGACGTCGGAGTTGGACTCGGCGGTGCAGTAGAGCAGGCCGATCTTCTTTACGTCGGGCAGGACCTTCTGCATCATCTCGAGCTGCTCGGCGACCGGGGTGAGGTCGGAGGCGCCAGTGACGTTGGTGCCGGGCTTATCGTTGTCCTGGACCAGGCCCGAGGCGGCGTAGTCGGTGATGGCGCAGCCCACGATGGGGATATCGGCGGTGGCGCCAGCGGCGGCCTGCGCGGCGGGCGTAGCGATGGCATAGATCAGATCGACGCCATCGCCCACGAACTTGTCGGCGATGGACTTACACGTGGACTGGTCGTTCTGGGCGTTCTTTTGATCAATCTTGACCTTGAGACCGCTCTTCTTGATAGCCTTGACAAAGCCGTCGTTGGCGGCGTCGAGTGCGGAGTGCTCGGTGAGCTGCAGAACGCCGACGGTGTAGTCGGAACCGGCGGCAGCAGAGCCGGAACCAGAGTTGCCGCCGCATCCGGCGAGCGGAGCGAGCGCGAGCAGGCCAGCAGAGACCAGAAGGCTCCTGCGGCTGATGGTGATGTCCTTCATATCGTTACCCCCCAGTATAGAAATGGCTGGAAACACTGCACTGGGACAAAGTGCAAGTGGAACTATAGTAGCGCTGATGTCCATTTTTACAACAGCCTGGCGGGTTTTTTAATACAGAATCGGATGGGCGGTACGGGTAGTCGAATGGGCGGCGGAGGGTCTTATGCGGCGGAGGAGGCGTCATCCTCGTCCAGGGCGGCGAAGAGCTTCTTGCCGTCGAGCAGGCGCGTGCTGACGTTTCTCATGCGGCCAATCTCGACGGTGCGCAGCGTATCGTCGGTGCCTCGGGCGTCGTAGACCGTTCCCAGCAAATACGAGATGCCATCGCGCTGCCTGATGGCAAAGGGACGGAGTGTCATCCGTGCTGCTTCGGTTTCGCCACGCGCCCTGGCGCTCGAAATATCAAAACTCACCGTGGTTCCGTGGTCGATGGCCTGCTCGACGAGCTTGCACGTGTCGATGCGCTTGATGGGCGTGCGTGTTGCCTTGGTAGCCTTGCTGCCTGCGCTTGGAGCGGGTTCGGGTGTATCGAGGTAGCCGCGAACGTCGGCACTCGCCATGGCAACTAAATGCTGCGCCATGCTCTTGCGGATGGCGATAGGCGTGGAGCGGTTGCGCATGACCATACCGTGGAGCCGGATGATCTCTTCATCGGTGAGCGGGCGGGTAAGAAGTTTGTAGCCCACGCCGCGTTTGTACTCAATTTCGTATCCGGCATGGCGAAGCGCGGAGATGGCGGTGTAGATGCTGCGCCGCGCCGCCGAGATGGGCATGCGGGCGGGGTCGTCGGGATGGGCGAGGCGCCGGATCAACTCATCGGAAAGCATGGCCTTGTCCTCGCCGGTGTTTTCGCTTAATAGTTGCAGGATGCGAACGGCGCGATAGGCTGCCATCGAGGCGGCGCCCCTCGTCGTGGTGTCGTAGGTTTCAACAGCGGCTTCGGTCATCGTGCCCACGTCCTTTCCGTTTTGGGTGGCGACGGTATGGAGCCTAGGACGTGGGGCTTTCCCAGGGGCGCAGGGCGCTCTGGGCGGTCGGTAGTCGTCGGCAAACGGCGGGTCGAGTTTTCAACAGCCCTGCTCAACTGACCAAAAACTTGCCAAAAGCTTGACGGATGCTGTTGAAAAAAGCGTCTCTCGACCGATGTCGAGAGACGCTTATGCGATGAGCGTTGGCGTGTGGTGACGCGAGCTAGCGTTCGACGATTAGAAGTCGGCGTTGCCCACGGTGCGCGGGTGCGGCAGGACGTCGCGGATGTTGCCCACGCCGGTCAGATACATGACCAAGCGCTCGAAGCCCAGACCGTAGCCGGCGTGCTTGCAGGAACCGTAGCGGCGCAGGTCAAGGTAGTACTTGTACTGCTCGGGATTCATGCCCAGGTCCTTGATGCGGGCCTCGAGCAGATCCAGGCGCTCCTCGCGCTGGGAGCCGCCGATAATCTCGCCGATACCGGGAACCAGGCAGTCGGCGGCGGCGACGGTCTTGCCGTCCTCGTTCATGCGCATGTAGAACGCCTTGATCTCGGCCGGGTAGTCGGTCACGAAGGTCGGGCGCTTAAAGTGCTCCTCGGTCAGGAAGCGCTCGTGCTCGGTCTGCAGGTCGATGCCCCAGCTGACGGGGTAATCAAACTGGTGGCCAGCAGCGACGGCCTGCTCCAGGATCTCGACGGCCTCGGTGTAGGTAACGCGGGCAAAGTCGGAGTTGGCGACATGGTCCAGGCGCTCGAGCAGACCCTTGTCCACAAACTTGTTGAGCATATTGAGCTCGTCGGGGCAGGTTGCCATAACGTCCTTGAGGACGTACTTGAGCATGGCCTCGGCGTTATCCATGTAGTCGTTAAGATCGGCAAAGGCCATCTCGGGCTCGATCATCCAAAACTCGGCGGCGTGGCGCGTGGTGTTGGAGTTCTCGGCGCGGAAGGTGGGGCCAAAGGTGTACACGTCGCCAAAGGCCATGGCAAAGTTCTCGGCGTTGAGCTGGCCGGACACGGTGAGGCTCGCATGCTTGCCAAAGAAGTCCTGGCTCCAGTCGACCTCGCCGGACTCGGTGAGGGGCGGATTTTTGGGGTCGAGCGTAGTCACGCGGAACATCTCGCCGGCGCCTTCGCAGTCACTCGTGGTGATGATGGGGGTGTTGACGTAGACAAAGCCCTGCTCCTGGAAGAAGCGGTGGATGGCGGCAGCCGCGACAGAGCGGATGCGGAACACGGCGCGGAACAGGTTGGTGCGCGGGCGCAGGTGCTGCTGGGTGCGCAGGAACTCGACGGTTGCGCGCTTCTTCTGCAGCGGGTAATCCGGGGCGCTCGTACCCTCGACCTCGATGGAGGTGGCAGAAAGCTCGAAAGGCTGGGGAGCATCGGGGGTCAGCTTGACGGTGCCGGTGCAAATGAGTGCGGCCGAGACGTTTTGATGGGCGATCTCGTCGTAGTTGTCGAGTGCCTCGCGGTTCATGACGACCTGCAGGTCGCGGAAGCAGCTGCCGTCGTTGAGCGTAACAAAGCCAAAGTTCTTCATGTCGCGGACGGACTTGACCCAGCCGGCGACGGTGACGGTCTGGCCGCCGAGCGACTCGGCATCGGCATAGAGCTGCGCGATTTTGGTGCGGTTCACGTATCCTCCCATAACGGTTGAATGATAGTTATCCATACAGTTCGATATTCTAGCAGCTCGGCTCATTTGGGCTATACAGATAAGGCATTGGCGGGATGGTTTTTCAAACGAAAAGCGCCCGCGGCCAAATGGTCGCGGGCGCTTGACGAGGTGCCTTTTGGCTGTATGGTGCGGGGCCTGGCTACTTGGTCTTGGCTACCAGCAGCGGGTCGCCCAGCTTGACGAGCGGGTTGCCGCCGATAAGCGTTCCAGATTCGCCGACATGGTCGATGCTCTTAAGACGATCGAGCTCGGAGACGATGACGGTCACGATGTCTTCGTGACCAGCGGCCTTGATGGCCTCGCGGTCGAAGCTGATGAGCGGCTGGCCTGCCTTGACCACATCGCCCATCTCGACAAAGCGGGCAAAACCCTTGCCGTTCATTTCCACGGTGCCCAGGCCAACATGGATGAACACGCGAAGACCGTCCTCGGTGATCATGCCGATGGAGTGGTTGGTGACAGTGGTGGCACCGATGCGGCCGTTGGCGGGCGCATAGATGGTGCCGGTAATGGGCTCGATGCCATAGCCCTGGCCAAGCATGCCCGAGGCGATCGTCTCGTCGGGAACCTCGTTCAGGTTGACGAGCACGCCGTTGACGGGGGCATAGATGACGCCTTCGCGGGTAGCGAAGCTTGCTGCGGGCGGAACAGACGCCTCGCCGGTCGAGGTGAAGGTGGACTTAAGCGAATCGAGCAGACCCATAGTTGCCTCCAACTTAAATAGGCGCATATCGCGCGTTTGGTTTGCCGGAAACGTTTCACATGTGTTTCGCGGCTTGGTCAACGCCCCTATTCTACGCTGCTCAACGATACCTCTGAACTGGGATTATGTGATATATCAGTTGAAGGGAAACTTATTGCCGGAGTGTTTCTGCGCCACGGGTTCAAGTGGGGTACGCTTGAAGTCGAAAAACAAGGGCGCATAATTTGCGCGAAGGGAGCACATATGATTGTCGAGAACCATGCGCTGTGGGGCGAGGAGCCGACCGAGGAATATCCGGCGACGTTTACGTATTTGGGTGCCGAGCCGCTGCCCGATAAACCGAATGGCCGCCGCCCTGCCGTGATTATCTGTGGCGGAGGTGCGTTTACGCATATCGCTCCGCATGAGCAGGATCCTGTGGCGTTTGCGTTTTTGGATCACGGTTACCAGGCCTTTGTGCTCAACTATGTCACG
This sequence comes from uncultured Collinsella sp., assembly GCA_905213265.1. Taxonomy (GTDB): domain Bacteria; phylum Actinomycetota; class Coriobacteriia; order Coriobacteriales; family Coriobacteriaceae; genus Collinsella. Next base: position 60,466 of record CAJMHR010000005.1, on the reverse strand, counting down.
AGTTCTACGGGTGACGTGAGCTTTCCGCACCCCCAGGCAGATCTTGCCAAGATGGTCGCCACGGTGCGCGCCAACGCCGACGAGTGGCATGTCGATCCTAAGCGCGTGTGCGTCGTGGGATTCTCGGCGGGCGGCATGATCTGTGCCTCGCTGGCAACGCAGTGGAAGACCGGCCCCTTCGCGGCACTTGCCGGGGCGCGTCCGGACGACATTCGTCCCGATGCCGTGGTGCTGGGCTATCCGCTGCTCGACTTTGCCTATGTGCGCGACATGCAGACGCGCGACCCGCGTATCGATCTGCGCGTTCCCAAGACGGGCGGCAAGACGGGGCGCGATTTGCTCAACGACTACCTGTCGATGGTGACGGGCGGCGAGGCAACTGACGAGCATCTGGCCGACATCTGCCCCACCACGCATGTTTCGCGTCAGATGCCGCCGACCTTTGTGTGGGGCGTGTCCGACGACAAGACGGCGCCGATCGCGCAGGTCTACCCGTTTGCGCAGCGCATGGCCGAGGAGGGCGTTGCATGCGAGATGCACGTTTTTGACCAGGGCGGCCACGGCCTTTCGCTCGGCAACGCCAACACCGCGGTCGACAACGAGGACAAGCAGGTGGCGGTCCGTCCCTGGATCCGCCTAGCCTTCCGCTTCCTGGAGCGCCATCTGTAAGAGGACGGGCATCCCAGCCCTTCAATAACTTGCGGTGAAATAGTTCCGATCTGGGGCATCAACCAGCCCATCCAGGAACTATTCCACCGCAACTTCGTTTTTGATGCCCCGCCCGGAAACTGCGCCCCAGTTTTGCCTTTCAAGGTGGGACGCAGTTTCCCATAGGGCCTCGACTGGGAAAGCGCGTCCCGTTTCGAGCGGGGATTCCGGGATGCATTTTCCGTAAGAGGCCTGTTTGGGAAACCATATCCCGTTTCGAGCCGGAATTCTGGGATGTAGTTTCCCCGAGAGGCCTCATCGGGAAACTATGGCCCTGAACTCTCCTGCCTGTCCCCATTGCGCCAATTTGCTGATTGAACATCGTTGCATGTTCGCGCTATCATGCATGGTTAAAATTGGTTAGCCATGGCAAACGGTTAGCCTTGGTGAACATAAATACAACGCCCTGTGGGCGCCGGGGGAGGAACACGGACGTGAAGCTCGATACACTCGAGATTGGAAAGGACGCCGTTGTCGCATCGGTGGCATCGGACGATCAGGCACTCCGACAGCATATTTTGGACATGGGTCTAACGCCGGGCACCGAAGTCACCATGATGAAGTACGCCCCCATGGGTGACCCGCTCGAGATCCGCCTGCGTGGCTACGAGTTGACACTGCGTAAGGACGATGCCGCTCGCATCGAGCTCGTGGGTATTCACGACACCGATACAGGTCCGCGCGCTAACGCCGCAATCGGCACGACGGAGCATCCGGCGCTGGGCGAGGGGACGTATTCGCCCCGTGCGGCAAAGACGGCCGTGCCCGAGGGCGCGCCGCTGCACTTTGCCCTCGCCGGCAACCAAAACTGCGGCAAGACCACGTTATTCAACCAGCTGACGGGCTCCAACCAGCACGTCGGTAACTTTCCCGGCGTGACGGTCGACCGCAAAGATGGCACCATCCGTAACCATCCCGAGGCGAGCGTTACCGACCTGCCCGGCATTTACTCCCTGTCGCCGTACACAGGCGAGGAAGTCGTGAGCCGTCAGTTCATCCTCGACGAGCGTCCGGACGCCATCATCGACATCATTGACGCCACCAACATCGAGCGCAACCTGTACCTGACACTGCAGCTCATGGAGCTTGACCGTCCTATGGTCATCGCGCTCAACATGATGGACGAGGTGACCGCCAACGGCGGCGCCGTAGACGTCAACTTGCTCGAGAGCCTGTTGGGCGTGCCCGTTGTCCCCATTAGCGCTGCCCGCAACGAGGGCATCGGCGAGCTGGTGGACCACGCCCTGCACGTGGCGCGGTTCCGCGAGCGCCCTGGTCGCCTGGACTTTTGCGCGCCCGACGGTCCGGACGGCGGTGCGCTGCATCGCTGCATCCACGGTATTGCTAACCTGATCGAGGACCATGCCGTGACGGCGCACATCCCGGTGCGCTTTGCGGCGACCAAGCTGGTCGAGGGCGATGAGCTGGTAACCGAGGCGCTTCACCTGGATCGCAATGAGCTCGACGCTATCGAGCACATCATCACCCAGATGGAGGGCGAGGCCGGCACCGACCGCCTATCTGCGCTGGCCGATATGCGTTTTAGCTTTATCGGCGACGTGTGCGGGCGTTGCGTCGTCAAGCCGCACGAGAGCCGCGAGCACGTGCGCTCCGTCAAGATTGACCGCATCCTGACAGGTCGTTACACAGCCATTCCGGCGTTTCTGGTGATCATGGGCCTCGTCTTTTGGCTGACGTTTGGCGTGATCGGCGCGGCGTTGCAGGGACTCATGGAGGACGGTATCGCTGTCATCATCGCCTCGGCCGATGCGGGCCTCAAGGCGTTCGGTACCAACGACGTGGTGCGCTCGCTGGCTGTCGACGGCGTGCTTACGGGCGTGGGCAGTGTGCTGACCTTCCTGCCGATTATCGTCGTGCTCTTTTTGTTCCTCTCCATTCTGGAAGACTCCGGATACATGGCGCGCGTGGCCTTTGTCATGGATAAGGTGTTGCGTCGCTTTGGTCTGTCGGGCCGCAGTTTCGTGCCCATGCTCGTCGGCTTTGGCTGCACCGTGCCAGCTATCATGTCGACCCGTACGCTCCCATCCGAGCACGACCGCAAGATGACGGTCATGCTCACGCCGTTTATGAGCTGCTCAGCCAAGCTGCCGGTTTACGGCTTGCTGTGCGGGGCGTTTTTCCCGCAGGCGACGGTTCCCGCCATGGTCTCGCTCTATCTGATCGGTATCGTGGTCGGCTGCGTCGCGGCTTTGGTGCTCAACCGCACGGCATTTAAGGGCGACCCGGTGCCGTTTATCATGGAGCTCCCCAATTACCGCCTGCCGAGCGTCAAGACGACGGTGATGCTGGCATGGGATAAGGCCAAGGACTTCATCACCAAGGCCTTTACCATTATCTTTGCCGCGACCGTGGTCATCTGGTTCCTTCAGACGTTCGACATCCGCTTTAACGTGGTCGCCGACCAGTCGCAAAGCCTGCTTGCCGGTCTGGGTAGCATCATCGCGCCGGTGTTGGCCCCGCTCGGCTTTGGCGACTGGCGCGCCTCGACGGCGCTCGTCACCGGATTTATCGCCAAGGAGAGTGTCATCTCGACCCTCACGGTGCTTTTGGGCGCGACTTCGCCCGCGGCACTGTCGACCATGTTTTCGCCGTTTACTGCCTATGTGTTCCTGGTCTTTACGCTGCTGTACCCGCCCTGCGTGGCGGCAATCGGCGCCGTCAAGAGCGAGCTAGGCGCGCGCTACGCCGTTGCCGTGTTCGCGTTTCAAGTGACGGTCGCCTGGATCGTGGCGTTTGTCGTGCATTCGGCGGGCATATTGCTGGGGTTGGCTTAGTTATTTATTGACGGCGCAACCTCTGTGTATCGAATTGTTTCGGTCCCGTGTCCGTTACTGACGGATGCGGGACCGTTGCTATATAATCGCCTCCGCTCAAAATGATTGGAGATGTTATATATGAGTCAGGCAAGGCAAGACGGCATCACGCTCAGGCAGTGGCTCCCACTCGTCGGGCTCACCTGCTGTGCGTTCGTGTTCAACACGTCGGAGTTTATGCCCATCGGCCTTTTGACTGATATCGCCGCGTCGTTCTCGCTCACCGAGGCCCAAGCTGGCATCATGATCTCGGTCTATGCCTGGGGCGTCATGCTGCTGTCGTTGCCGCTCATGGTGTTCGCCTCGCGCTTTGAGTTCAAGCGGATGCTGCTGGGCGTGCTTGCCGTGTTCTCGCTCGGTCAGTTCCTGTCCGCCGTGGCGCCGACCTATCCCATCCTGGTCTGCGCGCGCCTGGTGGTCGCTTGCGCACATGCCGTGTTCTGGTCAGTCGCCTCGATCATGGCGTCGCGCCTGGTTGACACACGCCATGGGGCGCTCGCCATCAGCATGATCGCTACGGGCTCGTCCATCGCGCAGATCTTTGGCCTGCCGCTCGGCCGCGCCATTGGCTTGGCCGTGGGCTGGCGCATGACGTTTGCCGTGGTCGGGGGCCTCTCAGCCATCGCGGCCGTTTACCAGGCAGCGGTGTTCCCGGCCATGCCGGCGGGTGAGCGCTTTACCGTCAAACAGCTGCCCGAGCTGCTCAAGAACCCGCTCCTCATCGCGCTCTACGCAGTCACGGTCTTCATGGCGACCGGCTATTACGCAAGCTACAGCTATATCGAGCCTTTCCTGGCTCAGGTCGCCCATGTCGACGCAAGCGCTATCACCATGACGCTGACGGCGTTCGGCTGCTCCGGTCTGCTCGGAAGCTGGCTGTTCGGCCGCCTGTTCGATGGGCATCGCTTCCCGTTCTTGGCTATCACGCTCTCCGGCGTGCCGGTGGCCCTGCTGCTCATGGGGCCGGCCGCATCGTCGCTCGTGACAGTGCTTGCCGTCTGCGCACTGTGGGGTTGCTGCGCCACGGCCTTTAACGTGGCGTTTCAGGCCGAGCTCATCAAGTACACGCCGGCGGACTCGTCGGCCGTCGCCATGTCGATCTTCTCGGGCCTGTTCAACCTCGGTATTGGCACGGGTACCGCGATCGGTGGAGCCGTGGTTTCGGGCCCCGGTATCGCCTGGATCGGCTACGCGGGCGGTGCGATCGCTGCCGTGGGCGTTATCCTCGCCATCACGGTGATGTTCCCGGCTATCCGCCGCGCCAAGCCCGTCGCCTAATCACGTTCCCTCATCAATTGCGGTGGAATAGTTCCTGTTTAAGGCCTCTGAAGGCCCAAGCAGGAACTATTCCACCGCAACTTATTTTGGGGGAGAGGGTATAGGCTGGGCATACAATGGATGTCGTTGTGTTGCGCTTACCGGGAGGTTGCTATGTGGGCATACGAGACGACGTTCTATCAAATCTATCCGCTGGGCTTTTGTGGAGCTCCGCGCGAAAACGCCGCGCCCGTTGCCGAGGATGAGCTCGCCCAGGCCGCCGATGCCACAGCTAGCCCCGATGCCCCCATCATGAAGATTGCCCAATGGGCCGACTACCTGCAGGAACTCGGCGTTGGCGCTGTGCTCATCAACCCGCCGCTCGAGTCTGATAGCCACGGCTACGATACACGCAGCCTGCGCCATATCGACCGTCGCCTGGGTGGGGACGCCGACTTTGCCGCCGTATGCGACACGCTGCATGCCCATGGCACCCGCGTGGTGCTCGATGCCGTCTTCAACCACGTCGGCCGCGGTTTTTGGGCCTTCCGCGATGTGCAGGAGCGCAAGTGGGACTCGCCGTACAAGGACTGGTTCCACATTAGCTTTGACGGCGATTCCTGCTATGGCGATGGCTTTTGGTACGAGGGCTGGGAAGGCCATTTTGAGCTTGTGAAGCTCAACCTGCAAAATCCCGCTGTGGTCGATTACCTGCTCGAGTCCGTGCGCCGCTGGGCCGAGGTCTTTGGCGTCGACGGCCTGCGCCTGGACGTTGCCTATATGCTCGACCGCGACTTTATGCGCCGCCTGCACGCCTTTACCCGTGAGCTCAAGCCCGACTTTGTGCTGATCGGCGAGACGCTCCACGGCGACTACAACCAAATCGTCAACGACGAGATGCTCGACTCCTGCACCAACTACGAGTGCTACAAGGGCCTGTACTCCAGCTTTAACTCGGTCAACATGTTCGAGATCGCCCATTCGCTGCACCGCCAGTTTGGCGGCGATCCGTGGTGCATCTACCGCGGCAAACATCTGCTGTCGTTTGTCGACAACCACGATGTGCCGCGCCTGGCAAGTATCCTCACCGACAAGTCGTGTCTGCGTCCCGCCTACGGCATGCTCTTTGGCATGCCGGGCATCCCGTGCGTCTACTATGGCAGCGAGTGGGGAATTGCCGGCGAAAAGGGTGGCCCCGATGGCGACTGGGCGCTGCGACCTGCGCTCAATGAGCCTGCGCCCAACGAGCTGACGGCGTTCATCACGCAGCTTGCGCACCTTCGCTCGGCCGACGACGCGGCTGCCCGTGCTCTCAACTACGGTGCCTATCGCAACGTGGTGATCCAGAACAAGCAGCTGCTGTTCGAGCGCGCCTGTGACGGCGCGACGGCACTCGTGGCGGTGAATGCTGTGGGTGAGCCTTACACCTTTGGCGCCGGCGAGCTCAACGGGTCCTTCGTCGACCTGCTTGCCGACGATGCGCCCACGGTCGAGCTGACGGGTACCCTTGAGCTTGCACCCTACGAGGTGCGCTATCTGTTGAGAGCCTAGATCATGACAGCGCCGGACGAGGACTATCAACATATTGAGCATGGGTTTGAGCCCGTGTTCGACCAGCACTCGCGCGTTTTGGTGCTCGGGTCGTTTCCCTCGGTGCTTTCGCGCGCCAACGCCTTTTATTACGGCAACCCTCAGAATCGCTTTTGGCGTGTGATGGCCACGTGCCTCGGTATGCCTGTGCCGCCCAACGAGGGCGATCCTTTGGCAAGCGGTGAGCCCGCGACGCTTGATGCCTCCATTGCCGCCAAGCGGGCCATGCTGCTGAACGGCGGCGTAGCCCTGTGGGATGCAATCGAGAGCTGCGACATTAAGGGCTCGAGCGACGCGAGCATTCGTAACGTTGTGCCGACACATATCGAGTGCATTACCGATGCCGCGCCGATCGAGGTCGTTGTCTGTAACGGCGGTACGGCAGGGCGACTCTACAAACGCTACTTGCAAGATCGGACGGGGCTGCCTGCCATCGTCCTGCCCTCGACAAGTCCCGCCAATGCCGCCTGGCGCCTGGAGCGTCTTGTCGAGCGTTGGCACGAAGCCGTTGACTGGGCTGTTATTTAATTTAGATTTTTGTTTGAGCGTGGGCGCCCAGACGTTTCAGAACGCCTCGCCAGATCGGCGCGGGCACGGCTGGCTCGGCGCAAACCATGCCGTCGGCGTCGACGTTGGCGGCATTGCCGCCGCCAAGTCGCTGTGCATGCTTGACGGAACACCCCATGCGAACGGCGCCCACGAGCTTGTCCATGGCCTCCGAAAACGGTCGCCGCAAGAGTCCCATGCGCGGGGAGCGACGAAGCGCTGCGATGCCGCTGCCGGCGCAGATGGCAACGCCGCCACACCACAATTGGTCATGGCGCTCACATGCCTTGTGCAGGCGAACGGCGGTCCCACGCGCCTGCTCAGCGCCCTGTCGTGCGGCTCGAATCACGGCATAGACACGCGCTCCCGTACTGCCAAAGCGCTCAAGCGCCTGCTCGATAGCTGTCAACGTCTCATCGTCAGCCACATCTTCAATGGCCAGCACGATGCCATCGGCAACGCTGCCGGCGTCATTTGCCTTCAAGTCGACTGGGCGGGGGAGCGCGGTGCCAGAAAGCTGAGCATAGGCGGCGATGGCATCCTGCAAGTCCCAGAGCAAAAACTCAAGATCGGCACTATTGGGAATGCTGATATACGCAATGGTTTGCAGCGTTTTTGGTACATCGCTGCGCGCGGTCGGCTCCATGCTGCCTCCTTTCCGGTTGGTTTCCGTTTAGGTTACACCGTCCGGCGGCGCCCCGCCGCGCTATCCTAGTGCAACCCTTACGAAAGGAACGCCATGCGTCTGCCCATGAATACCTCGCTTGCCATGCTCAAGCCCTCCGGTATCCGCCGGATCAACGCGCTCGCCGCCCAGCACCCGGGGTGCATCGCGCTTGCGCTTGGCGAGCCCGATTTTCCCACGCCCGATGTGATTAGCGCCGAGGTGACCGCCGCACTGGACCGCGGTGACACGCACTATCCGCCCAACAACGGGCGCCCCGCCCTGCGTGAGGCGTTATCTGCCTACATGGTGGACGCGGGCCTTACGTTTTCCGCCGATGAGGTCATCCTGACCGACGGTGCGACCGAGGCACTGTCGGCAACATTCATGGCTATGCTCAACCCCGGCGACGAGGTCATCATCCCCACGCCTGCCTTTGGCCTGTACGAGAGCATCGTCGTGGCCAACCACGCCAAGGCGGTCTTTTTGGATACGGAGCCTGCGCAATTCCAGATTGACGAGGACGCACTTCGTGCTTGCGTGACGCCGGCGACCAAGGCCATCGTCATCTGCTCGCCCAACAATCCTACGGGTTGCATCCTCAACGCGGCTTCGCTCGACGCCGTGGCGCGCGTGGCAGAGCAGGCGGGCATCTACGTGGTCTGCGACGACGTATACAACCGCCTGGTCTACGTGGACGGCTACGAGCGCTTTGCCCAGCGTCACCCGGAGCTGCGTGAGCAGACGGTCGTCATCGAGAGCTTCTCCAAGCCCTGGTCCATGACCGGCTGGCGCCTGGGCTGGCTCGCGGCAGCGGCACCCGTCATCGCCGAGATCGCCAAGGCTCACCAATACTTAGTATCGAGTGCCGTCTCCTTCGAAATGGACGCCGCAGCCCGAGCCCTGACCGTCGACCCAACCCCCATGCTCAAAGTCTACCGAGCCCGCCGCGAACGCGTACTCGCAGCCTTAGACGCCATGGGCCTCGACGTAGTAGAGCCCGCAGGAGCCTTCTACACTTTCCCGAGCATCAAAAAGTTCGGCCTAACCAGCGAAGACTTCTGCATCAAAGCCATCAAAGAGGCAAACGTAGCCCTAGTCCCGGGCGACTGTTTCGGAACCGAAGGCCACATCCGCCTAAGCTACTGCGACTCCGACAAAGACCTAGACGAAGGCCTCCACCGCCTGTCCACCTTCATTTCGACCTTATAGTCCTCAGGGACGCAACACATCAGCCCACCGACCCAAGCATTATGAGTGGGGCGCGCCGGCCAACGGAAAACCGGGCTGCCCCAAAGTCACCGCAGGCCGCGCCGCCGAAGGCCGGGCGCAAGGTTTTCGTAGATTCCGCACGAGCCGAAGAGCACTTAATGTGCTCTTCGTGCGAGCCAGGACTTGACCGAGCGAAAACCTTGCGCCCGGCCTTCGGCGACGTGGCCGGAATGGTGGAATTGTGTGCAGCCCGGTTTCCCGTTGACCGACGCCGGGGTCCCCGCCATAATACTTTCGGTTCACGCACGAATCCGCTGCCAGAGACAGCCGGCGCAAACGGGTCTTACCCGCGAGCTTAATGGGACTTCCCGCCAGCCGAGGTGGTCGAGTAGATATGTCTTCTCGCCCCCGTCGCTCATGCAGCGCGGGGGCTTTCTTTTTGGACATGCCCCCGTCACGTCCTTGTGGCGGACCGTGCCCGGAAAGAATTCGAGGAGGTGTAATTCATGCCCCAGCAGTACAAAATCGACAAGGTTGCAGAGATCGAGTCCCGTATCGCCGAGAACGCCGGTCTGTTCGTCGTCAACTACAACGGTCTGACGGTTAAGCAGGCTCAGGAGCTGCGTCATCAGCTTCGCGAGTGCGGCGCCGAGATGAAGGTCTACAAGAACAACCTGGTCAAGATCGCTCTCAAGAACCAGGAGCAGCCCGAGCTCGACGAGATTCTCGCCGGCCCCGTCGCTTATGTGTTCTACGAGTCCGAGCCGGTCGAGGCCGCTAAGGCCCTTAAGGACTTCTCCGCTCAGTCCAAGGGCGTCCTTGAGATCAAGGGCGGTATCTCCGACGGCAAGGCCGTTTCCGCTGATGATGTTAAGGCTATCGCCGAGCTGCCCACCAAGGATCAGCTTCTCGGCCAGATCGCCGGTCTCATCTCCGGTTTCGCTCGCGACATCGCTGTCTGCGTCAACGGCGTTTCCTCTGGTCTCGCTCGTTCGATCCAGCAGGTCTCCGAGCAGAAGGCAGCCTAGTCGCTGTTTTCACCCGCGGCGGCAACGCCGCACCCCTGGCGCATTCGCGCCGTGTTTTAACTGATCTCCGTGCACAGACACGGAAACCGAAAGGACTTAGAAATGGCTAAGCTTACCACCGATGAGATCATCGATGCTCTTAAGGAAATGACCCTTCTCGAGGCTTCCGAGCTCGTCAAGGCTATCGAGGATACCTTCGGCGTTTCCGCCGCTGCTCCTGCCGCTGTTGTCGCCGCTCCCGCTGCTGGCGCTGCTGAGGCCGAGGAGAAGACCGAGTTTGACGTCGTGCTCGAGGGCTTCGGCGACAACAAGATCCAGGTCATCAAGGCCGTCCGTGAGCTCACCAACCTTGGCCTGAAGGAGGCCAAGGAGGTCGTCGAGGGCGCTCCCAAGGCTGTTCTCGAGGGTGCCAAGAAGGAGGACGCCGAGGCTGCCAAGGAGAAGCTCGAGGCTGCTGGCGCTGCTGTCACCCTCAAGTAATCAGGCTTTCTCGCCAGATTTCTTTGCAGACGGGGTTCGCATTGCGAGCCCCGTCTTTTTTGTTTTTCGGTCCCTCGACATCGGTAGCTCAAACTGCCATATTCTGTGATTTGCGTCGTATCGGGTACCCTGCCGTTGGGCAATAAAATTGCACCATTCGAGCAATAATTTGCGTTGACCTGCTGAAGAATTGTCTCTGCCTTGTAGCGACATATAGTTCCAGCGGTAAGATGCTTAGGTATCGCAATTTGGTCTGCGGCTGTGTGCCGCACGCATGGGGCGCTTTTGCGCCTGCGAAAGGATCTTTGAATAACATGAAGGCAATCATCCCCGCCGCCGGTCTTGGCACGCGTTTTCTGCCTGGCACCAAGTGCACGCCCAAAGAGATGCTGCCGGTGCTCGACAAGCCCGTCATTCAGTACGTCGTCGAGGAGGCGCTCGACCCCGAGGAAGTCGACGACGCCATCATCGTTACTTCTCCCGGTAAGCCTGAGCTACTGAACTACTTCCAGCCCGATCGCTCGCTCGAGAACCTGCTGCGCGAGCGCGGCAAGAACGCCTATGCCGATGCCGTCGCCCACGCTGGCGGTATGCCGGTCGACTTCCGTTATCAGTACGAGCCCAAGGGCCTCGGCCATGCTATTCGCTCTGCTGCCGACGCCGTGGCAGGGGAGAACTTCCTGGTTCTTCTGGGTGACTACGTTGTGCCTAACCGCGACATCTGCGACAAGATGCTCGCCGTTTCCAAGGAGCACGGTGGCGCTTCGGTTATCGCCGTCGCTGCTTGCTCGCCCGAGGAAGTCAGCCGCTACGGTGTTATCGCCGGTGAGCGCGTCGGTTCGCTCGAGGGTGCCGAGGGCGTTGCCGATGCCGAGCCGGGCGCTGTCTGGCGTATCGGCGGTCTGGTCGAGAAGCCCGCTCCCGAGGCTGCTCCGTCCAACCTGTACATCGTCGGTCGTTACCTGCTGAGCCCGCTGGTTATGGACCTGCTCGCCGATCAGCAGGCCGGCAAGGGCGGCGAGATCCAGCTCACCGACGCCATGGCCCGTTCGCTCGACCGCGAGGCCATGTACGCTGTCGTCATCGACCCGCTCTCGGGCTACGACACCGGCACTCCCTCTGGCTGGATGGCCACCAACGCCCTCATGGCCGCAAGCGATCCTCGCTTTGCCAGCGCCTTCTGGGACGCCATCGACGAGCGCGGCGGCTTGATGCGCAAATAAGCCTTCGGGCATCGACATTTACGGGCGCGGATCTCGGTTCGCGCCCGTTTTTTATAAGAGCTGCGATTGCCGGCTCTCTGTTCACAGAAAATATATGAACAGATGTTCGATGCACACCTATCTACCTGCACCTTTTCTGTCGAAAAACTTTGCTACTCCAAAAACTCAATCGCGTCAAGGCTTTTCTTGCCCAACGGTCGGTACCTGATAAACTATTAGGTTGCGATAACTGGCGAAGCTATGCCTCGCCAACCCACCGAGCATTTCCGTGAAGGAGGAAAAACCTGGTGACCTACGCATACACTGCCACTGAGCGCAAGCGCGTCAGCTTCGGGAAAATCCCGGAGGCCATGGAGCTCCCCAACCTTATCTCTGTTCAAAGGGAATCCTTTGAGCGTTTTAAGGACGAGGGCCTTCGTGAGGCGTTCAAGGAATCCAGCCCCATCCAGAGCCAGAACCATGTTCTCGAGGTTACCTTCGGCGAGCATCAGTTCGGCGACCCCGCGCACACCGTCGAGGAGTGCCGCGAGAAGGACATGACCTATCAGGCCCCGCTTCTGACCGACGTTCGTCTCACCAACAAGGAGACCGGCGAGATCAAGGAGCAGCTCGTCTTCATGGGCGACTTCCCCATGATGACCGATCAGGGCACCTTCATCATCAACGGTACCGAGCGTATCGTCGTCTCGCAGCTCGTCCGCTCCCCGGGTGTGTACTACAGCTCCGAGATGGATTCGGGCAAGCAGATCTACAAGGCCCAGATCATCCCGTCCCGCGGTGCATGGCTTGAGTTTGAGGTCGACAAGCGCGACCAGCTCATGGTCTCCATCGACCGTAAGCGCAAGCAGAGCGCCACGATGTTCCTGCGCGCCCTTGGCATCGCCGTCACCAACGACGACATCATCGAGCTGCTCGGCAACTCCGATGTGATCAAGCGTACCCTGGAGCGCGATACCGCCCTCACCCGCGAGGATGCCCTTATCGAGATCTACCGTCGCCTGCGCCCGGGCGAGCCTCCCACCGTGGACGCTTCCCGCAGCCTGCTCGAGGGCCTGCTCTTCAACCCGCAGCGCTACGATCTGGCCCGCGTCGGTCGTTACAAGGTCAACAAGAAGCTCAACCTCACCACCGAGGAAGAGGTCACGGTGCTCACCGACGAGGATATCGTCGCGACGCTGCGCTACCTCCTGTCCCTCGCTGCCGGCGAGCAGGGCTTCAAGGTCGACGACATCGACCACTTTGGCAACCGCCGTATCCGTACCGTCGGCGAGCTCGTCGCCAACCAGTTCCGTATCGGCATGAGCCGTATGGAGCGCGTCGTCCGTGAGCGCATGAGCTCCCAGGACATCGACGAGATCACCCCGCAGTCGCTCATCAACATCCGCCCGATCGTGGCCTCCATCAAGGAGTTCTTCGGTTCCTCGCAGCTCTCGCAGTTCATGGACCAGGCGAACCCCCTGACCGGTCTGACCCACAAGCGCCGTCTGTCCGCACTCGGCCCTGGCGGTCTTGCCGGCCACAAGTCCGGCTCCAGCCGCCGCACCAACGTGCCGACGGCCGTCCGCGACGTTCACAACTCGCACTACAGCCGCATGTGCCCGATCGAGACCCCCGAAGGCCCCAACATCGGCCTGATCGGCTCGCTCGCCCTCTACGCCCGCGTCAACGAGTACGGCTTCATCGAGGCTCCGTTCCGTCGCGTCGAGAACGGCGTTGCCACCGACCAGATCGACTGGATGACCGCTGACGAGGAAGAGAAGCACGTCATCGCGCCGGCCAACACGCCGCTCGATCCCAAGACCAACGAGTTCATCACGACCGATGCCGAGGGCAAGCTTGTCCGCCCGCACACCGTGATCGCCCGTACCCGCGACTTCGACGGCTCCTTCGGCGCTCCCGCCGACGTGCCCGTCGAGGACGTCGACTACATGGACGTCTCGCCGCGTCAGATGCTCTCCGTCGCAGCCACGCTGATCCCGTTCCTCGAGCACGACGACGCCAAGCGTACGCTGATGGGCGCTAACATGCAGCGTCAGGCCGTGCCGCTGGTTCACCCCGCCGCTCCCTATGTCGGTACTGGCATGGAGCGTCGCGCCGCTCTGGACTCCGGCGAGGTCACCCTGGCCAAGAACGCCGGCGAGGTCATCTTTGCCGACGCCGCCAAGATCATCGTCAAGCATGCCGGCGGCATGGACGAGTATCACCTGGCCAAGTACCAGCGCTCCAACCAGTCCACCTGCATCAACCACCGTCCGCTCGTGCGCGTCGGTGACACCGTTGAGCAGGGCGAGCCCCTGGCTGACGGTCCTTCGACCGATCATGGCGAGCTCGCACTGGGTCAGAACCTCACCGTGGCATACATGCCGTGGGAAGGCTTCAACTACGAGGACGGTATCGTCGTGTCCGAGCGCCTGGTGGCCGAGGATCTGCTGACGACCATCAACATCACCCGTCACGAGATCGATGCCCGCGACACCAAGCTCGGCCCCGAGGAGATCACCCGCGAGATCCCGAACCTCTCCGAGGATATGCTTGCCAACCTCGACGAGGACGGCATCATCCGCATCGGCGCCGAGGTCGGCCCTGGCGACATCTTGGTCGGCAAGGTCACGCCTAAGGGCGAGAGCGCTCTGACCGCCGAGGAGCGCCTGCTGCGCGCCATCTTCGGTGCCAAGGCCCACGACGTCCGCGACACCTCCCTTAAGATGCCTCACGGCGCTTACGGCCGCGTCATCGACGTCGTCCGCTTTAGCCGCGAGAACGGCGACGACCTGGCCCCCGGCGTCAACGAGCAGGTGCGCGTCTACGTCGCCCAGCGTCGTAAGATCCAGCAGGGCGATAAGATTGCCGGCCGCCACGGCAACAAGGGTGTTATCTGCAACGTTCTGCCGGTCGAGGACATGCCCTACATGGCTGACGGTACCCCGATCGACGTTATCCTCAACCCGCTGGGCGTTCCTTCGCGTATGAACGTCGGCCAGCTGCTCGAGTGCCACCTTGGCTGGGCTGCTGCGTGCGGTTGGGATACCGAGCAGGCCGACTCCGACAAGTACGTCCCCGGTCCGTTCTTCACCGCCACGCCCGTCTTCGACGGCGCCAAGGAGGACGAGATCGCCGAGGTCATCCGTCGTGCCAACAAGAACATGCTCAACAAGGCTACCGCTGCCTTTGGCGATCACATGCGCCCCGAGTTCGTCACCCAGCTTGACGAGCGCGGCAAGACCCGCCTGTTCGACGGCCGCACCGGCGAGGAGTTCCGCGAGCCCATTACCGTGGGTACGTCCTACATCCTCAAGCTCGGCCACATGGTCGACGACAAGATCCACGCCCGTTCGACCGGCCCTTACAGCCTGGTTACCCAGCAGCCTCTGGGCGGCAAGGCTCAGTTCGGCGGCCAGCGCTTCGGCGAGATGGAAGTTTGGGCACTGTACGCTTACGGTGCTTCCAACGTCCTGCAGGAGATCCTGACCGTCAAGTCCGACGATACCGTGGGCCGTGTCAAGACCTACGAGTCCATCGTCAAGGGCGAGAACGTTCCTGTCCCGGGTATCCCCGAGTCCTTCAAGGTTCTCGTCAAGGAGATTCGCTCCCTCGCACTGGACATCGAGCCCATGCACGATGCCGACGAGGACGCCTCCGCCCCTGTGACCGCCGAGGAGACCTCTGCTCTCGACGACCTGGCTGCGCTCGCCGGCGTTGACGCCGACGTCGAGGCCGAGGATGCCGAGACCGCCGAGGCACCCGAGGCTGTCGCCGCCACGACCACTGATAAGGAGTAGTTGACTGTGGCAGATTTCGAAGCTACTGATTTTGACTCGGTAAAGATCTCCCTTGCCTCCGCCGACCAGATCCGTTCCTGGTCGCACGGTGAGGTCAAGAAGCCGGAGACCATCAATTACCGTACCCTCAAGCCCGAGAAGGACGGCCTGTTCTGCGAGAAGATCTTCGGTCCCGCCAAGGACTGGGAGTGCTCCTGCGGCAAGTACAAGGGCATCCGCTTTAAGGGCATCGTCTGCGAGCGCTGCGGCGTCGAGGTCACCTCGGCCAAGGTGCGTCGCGACCGCATGGGCCACATCGAGCTCGCCGCTCCCGTGTCCCACATCTGGTACTTCAAGAGCCCCACGAGCTTCCCGATGAGCCGTATGCTCGACATCAAGTCCAAGGACCTCGAGAAGGTTCTGTACTTTGCCAGCTACATCATCACCGAGGTTGACTACGAGGCTCGCGAGGCCGACGCCGACGACCTGCGCGAGGAGCTCGCCGCCGATCTGGAAGAGATCGATGCCGAGTGCGCCCGCCAGATCGAGTCCCTCAAGGAGCAGGGCGACCCCGAGAACTTTGACGAGTTCTCCGACGAGGAGCCGCTGACCCCCGAGGAGATTGCCTCTGGCATCGTTGACATCGAGGAAGAGTGCAAGGACGAGAAGCAGCTCCGCACGGACGCCTTCAACGCCTTCATGAAGCTCAGCGAGCGCGACCTCATCTCCGATGAGCCGCTGTTCCGTGAGATGACCCGTTACTACTCCATGTACTTCAAGGGTGGTATGGGTGCCGAGGCCGTCCGCGACCTGCTCGCTGCCATCGACCTCCCCTCCGAGGCCGAGAAGCTCAAGGCCATCATCGCCGACGAGGACTCCCAGAAGCAGAAGCGCGAGAAGGCCGTTAAGCGCCTCGAGGTCGTTGACGCCTTCCTGAAGGGCGGCAACAGCCCCGCGAACATGATCCTGGATGTCATCCCGGTCATTCCGCCCGATCTGCGCCCGATGGTCCAGCTCGACGGCGGCCGCTTCGCCGCGTCCGACCTCAACGACCTGTATCGTCGCGTGATCAACCGTAACAACCGACTCAAGCGCCTGCTCGACCTGGACGCCCCTGCGATCATCGTGAACAACGAGAAGCGCATGCTCCAGGAGTCCGTGGACGCCCTGTTCGACAACGGCCGTCGTGGTCGCCCGGTCTCTGGCCGTGGCGGTCGCCCGCTCAAGTCGCTCGCCGAGGCCCTCAAGGGCAAGCAGGGTCGCTTCCGTCAGAACCTGCTGGGTAAGCGTGTCGACTACTCCGGCCGTTCGGTTATCGTTACCGACCCCAAGCTGCTGCTGCACCAGTGCGGTCTGCCCAAGACCATGGCGCTGGAGCTCTTCAAGCCCTTCGTCATGAAGCGCCTGGTCGAGCTTGGCAAGGTCGAGAACATCAAGGGTGCCAAGCGCGCTATCGACCGCGGTGCCACCTTTGTGTGGGATATCCTCGAAGAGGTCATCGACGGCCGCGTCGTGCTGCTCAACCGTGCACCGACCCTGCACCGTCTGTCCATCCAGGCCTTTGAGCCGGTGCTGGTCGAGGGCAAGGCTATCCACCTGCACCCGCTGGTCTGCTCGCCCTTCAACGCCGACTTCGACGGCGACCAGATGTCTGTCCACGTGCCGCTGTCCAGCCAGGCTCAGGCCGAGGCCCGCGTGCTCATGCTCTCTGCGAACAACCTGCGCTCGCCGGCATCCGGCAAGCCGGTCAACATCCCTTCGCAGGACATGATCATCGGTGTGTACTACCTGACCCAGGTCCGCGAGGGTCTGCCGGGCGAGAACCACGTGTTCTCGAGCTTCGACGACGCGCTGCACGCCTATGACTGCCGCTCCGAGGTCGACATGCAGGCCAAGATCCAGGTCCGCGTGTCCGCTGCCGATGCCAACGTCATCAATGAGGACGGCACCCGTATCTTCCGCGTCAAGAACGGCAAGAACGAGTTTGTCGACTACGATGTCACCGGCAATAAGACCGCGCGCTTCGAGACCTCTATCGGCCGCATCATCTTCAACCGCCAGTGCCTGCCCGAAGACTACGAGTTCATGAACTACAAGATGGTCAAGGGCGATGTGGCCAAGCTGGTTGCGGACTGCTGTGATCGTTACCCCGAGGCCAAGGTCGGCCCGATCCTCGACGCCATCAAGTACTCCGGCTTCCACTACGCTACCCGCGCCGGCCTTACCATCTCGGTGTGGGACGCTCTCATCCCTGCTGAGAAGCAGGAGCTGCTCGATCGCGCCCAGGCCAACGTCGACCAGATCAACGAGTACTTCGAGGAGGGCTTCATCAACGAGACGGAGCGCCACATCGAAGTCGTTAACGAGTGGACCGCTTGTACCGACAAGGTCGCAGCGCTCATGCTCGACATGTTCGACGAGGAGAACCCGCTCTACATGATGGCCGACTCCGGCGCCCGTGGTTCTAAGACCCAGCTGCGTCAGCTCGGCGGCATGCGTGGCCTGATGGCAGACATGTCCGGCGAGACGATCGACCTTCCCATTAAGGCGAACTTCCGCGAGGGCCTGCTGCCGCTCGAGTACTTCATTTCGACCTACGGCGCCCGTAAGGGCCTGGTCGATACCGCATCCCACACCTCGGACTCTGGTTACCTGACCCGTCGTCTGGTCGACGTGGCCCAGGACGTCATCGTCCGCGAGGAGGACTGCGGCACGCACGAGGGCGTCACCTACAACCTCATCATCCCCGGCACCACCGACCTCAACACCGACCTCGTCGGCCGTTGCTTCATCGAGGACGTCGTGGCCCCCGATGGCACCGTGCTCTTTGAGCAGGACGGCTACATCGAGAAGGTCGCCGACATCCAGAAGATGGTCGATGCCGGCCTCAAGAAGGTCAAGCTTCGCGCGCTGCTTACCTGCCGCTCCAAGTACGGCGTGTGCCAGAAGTGCTACGGCTGGGATCTTTCCACCCGTCGTCCGGTCGCCATCGGTACCGCGGTCGGCATTATTGCCGCCCAGTCCATCGGCGAGCCCGGTACGCAGCTTACGATGCGTACCATTCACTCCGGCGGCGTCGCCGGCGTCGACGATATTACGCAGGGTCTGCCTACGGTCAGCCGTATGTTCGATATCGTCGGCAACGTCAACGAGAAGATCCTGGGTCGCGAGGCCGAGCTGGCTCCGTACTCCGGCCACCTCTCGATTAAGCCCGAGAAGTCCGAGTACGTGCTGACGCTCACCGACTCCGAGGACCACACCCGTGTCCTCGACGAGCGTCGCGTCCCCGCTTCGGTTCGCTTTATGCCCGAGATCGAGGACGGCTGCGAGGTTCGCGCCGGCGACCAGATCACCAAGGGCTTCGTCAACTTCCGCAACCTGCGCAAGCTGACCGACATCGAGTCGACGATGCACACCTTCGTCGAGAGCGTCAAGGACGTCTACACCAGCCAGGGCGTCGACCTGAACGACAAGCACATCGAGGTGCTCGCACGTCAGATGCTGCGTCGCGTTCAGATCACCAACCCCGGTGACTCCAAGTACCTGCTTGGTCAGTACGTCGACCGCTACGAGTTCGCCGACGAGGTCGAGCGCGTTGCCCGTCTGGGCGGTCAGGCTCCTGTGGCCGAGCCCGTCATCCTGGGTACGCTCAAGGTCGCGTCCAACATCGACTCCTGGCTGTCGAGCGCTTCGTTCATCCGTACCGCCGGCGTCCTTACCGAGGCTGCCATCGAGGGCAAGGTCGACCACCTGCTCGACCTTAAGTCCAACGTCATCGTCGGTAAGAAGATCCCGGCCGGTACCGGCCTCAAGCCGTACGCCAACGCCAAGCTGACGTATCGTACGGCCGACGGCTACGTGGACATCGACGGCCCGGCTTCGCCCAACGCCAAGTCGCTGCCCGAGTGGGCTCCTGTGGAGCTCAAGGACCTGGACGAGCAGCTCCCGCAGCAGCTCGACTGGGCCGGCTACGACGAGTTCGGTGGTGCTGACGGTTCGTTCACCCGCAACGGCCACACCATCTCCGCCGAGAAGGCTCGCCTGTACCTGTTCGACGACCTGGGCGTGTCGCAGCGCTGGACCAACAAGTTCAGCGAGGTCGGCATCGAGACGGTCGGCGACCTGGTCGGCAAGTCCGAGGAAGATCTGCTGCGCATCGATGGCATCGGTGCCAAGGCGATCGAGGAGCTCCGTGACGGCCTCGAGGCCCACGACCTGCTCTACATCCTCGAGAACAACGACGACGTTGCCGACGAGGAAGACCTCTCGCAGCTGCTGCAGATGGTCTTTAGCCCCGACGGTCCGGACGATATCCTGCTGGGTACCTCCGCTCCGACGCATCACGCCGACGCCGACGAGGAGCTCCTGGGCGCCCCGATCGACGACAAGAAGGCTCCCGCCAACGGTGCCATCAACGAGGACATGGCTTCCCTCGACGAGCTGCTCAACCAGCTCGTGGACACCGACGACGCCGAAGAGGCCAAGGACAACGACGAGGAGTAACTTCCAAGTACGTTAACCGCCCTTCCAAAGACCCGTTTCCCAACAGGGAAGCGGGTCTTTTTTGATGAGGAACGTTGCCCCGACGAGCACGTCGGATTCCCGGGCCGGGCGGCACAGGGGTTAAGTTTGTCGCGAGTTCCGCACGAGCCGGAGGCCACTTAATGTGGCCTCCGTGCGAGCCAGGACTGTAGAGCAGCAAACTTAACCCCTGTGCCGCCTGGACCGGGAATCCGCCCATGCGCACAGGAAGGGATCCCTTTTGTGTAGGGTTTGCGGAAATGTGCCCATTTTGGGATACGCCCGGCGGCGTGGTCTGTTGACGGCACAGCTAACGCCACGTATCCTATCGAACTGCGTGTTTCGTAGGGGGATGCTGACCCCTCGATTCAAGCCGTTGCACTTTACAGAAAGCTGGAATCATTCGAGAAGGAGTACGCTTTGCCTACTATTAACCAGCTGGTTCGCCAGGGCCGTCGTTCCGTGCCCAAGAAGTCCAAGAACGCTGCTCTGCAGCACAACTCCCAGAAGCGCGGCGTGTGCACCCGCGTCTTCACCACGAGCCCCAAGAAGCCGAACTCGGCTCTTCGTAAGGTTGCCCGTGTTCGCCTCGTCAACGGCATCGAAGTTACTGCTTACATCCCGGGTGAGGGCCACAACCTGCAGGAGCACTCCATCGTGCTCGTCCGCGGCGGTCGTGTCCGTGACCTCCCTGGTGTCCGTTATCACGTCATCCGTGGCGCCTACGACGCTGCTCCGGTCCAGAACCGTATGCAGGCCCGTTCCAAGTACGGTGCTAAGCGCCCCAAGGCTAAATAAGCCAGATAACGTTTTGATACTTTCGCCGTGTGCCGCCTAAGCGCCGCACGGTAGACACTTAAGGAGATTTCACATGCCGCGTCGTGCAGCAGCTAATCGTCGTGAGGTTCAGCCTGACGCCGTTTACAACAACCGCCTGGTGACTCAGCTCATCAACAAGGTCCTTCTTGACGGCAAGAAGGCCACCGCTGAGCGCATCGTTTACACCGCTTTCGAGATCGTTGCCGAGAAGTCCGAGGGTGGCGACGCTCTCGCTACCTTCAAGAAGGCTATGGACAACGTCAAGCCCACGCTCGAGGTTAAGCCCAAGCGTGTCGGTGGCGCTACCTATCAGGTCCCGATGGAGGTCAACTCCCGTCGTTCCACCGCTCTGGGTATCCGCTGGATCGTCAACTTCTCCCGCGCTCGCAAGGAGAAGACCATGGCCGAGCGTCTCGCCAACGAGATCCTCGACGCTTCCAACGGCCTGGGCGCTTCCGTCAAGAAGCGTGAGGACGTCTTCAAGATGGCCGAGGCCAACCGCGCGTTCTCTCACTATCGTTGGTAAGTTAAGGTAAGGAACTAACATGGCTAAGCCTAAGTACAAGCTTTCCGATACCCGTAACATCGGCATCATGGCCCACATCGATGCCGGTAAGACCACCACGACCGAGCGTATTCTTTACTACACCGGTAAGACCCACAAGATCGGTGAGGTCCATGAGGGCGCTGCCACCATGGACTGGATGGTTCAGGAGCAGGAGCGCGGCGTAACCATTACCTCCGCTGCTACCACGTGCTTCTGGAACAAGGACGGTAAGGACTACCGCATCCAGATCATCGACACCCCGGGCCACGTTGACTTCACCGCCGAGGTCGAGCGCTGCCTGCGCGTCCTCGATGGCGCTGTCGCCGTCTTCGACGCCGTTGCCGGCGTTCAGCCCCAGTCTGAGACCGTTTGGCGTCAGGCTTCCACCTTCAACGTCCCCCGCATCGCCTTCATCAACAAGTATGACCGCGTGGGCGCTGACTTCTTCAACGCTATCGAGACCATGAAGGATCGTCTCGACGCTAACGCCGTGGCCGCTCAGGTCCCGATGGGCGCCGAGGACAACTTCTGGGGCGTCATCGACCTGGTCACCATGACTGCATGGGACTTCAAGGCCGACGAGAAGGGTATGACCTACCCCGAGCCGATGGACGAGATCCCGGCTGAGTTCGCCGACATCGCTGCCACCAAGCGCGAGGAGCTCCTCGACGCTGCTGCCAGCTTTGACGACGAGCTCATGGAGAAGATCCTCATGGAGGAGGACTTCACCGTCGAGGAGCTCAAGGCGGCTCTGCGTAAGGGCGTTCTGGCCAACGAGCTCAACCTCGTCTTCGTGGGCTCCGCCTACAAGAACAAGGGCGTTCAGGAGCTGCTCGACGCTGTCGTCGACTACCTGCCCAGCCCGCTCGACGTCGAGGCCGTCACCGGTACCGATCCGGACACCGGCGAGGAGATCCAGCGTCATCCTTCCTTCGACGAGCCCTTCTCCGGCCTGGTCTTCAAGATCATGACCGACCCGTTCGTCGGTAAGCTCACCTACGTCCGCGTTTACTCCGGCCGCGCCGAGTCCGGCTCCTACGTGGTCAACGCTTCCAACGGTCAGCGCGAGCGCCTCGGCCGCATCCTCGAGATGAACGCCGCCGAGCGTATCGACCGTGACGACGCTGCCGCGGGCGACATCGTCGCTTGCGTCGGCTTCAAGAACTCCACCACCGGCGACACCCTGTGCGCCGAGGGCAAGGAGATCGTCCTCGAGAAGATCGAGTTCGCTAAGCCCGTTATCGACGTTGCCATCGAGCCCAAGACCAAGGCCGAGCAGGACAAGATGTCCTTGGCTCTGACCAAGCTCGCCGAGGAGGACCCGACCTTCCAGGTGTCCACCAACCACGAGACCGGCCAGACCATCATCGCCGGCATGGGCGAGCTGCACCTCGAGATCATCGTTGACCGTCTGCTCCGTGAGTTCAAAGTTGACGCTAACGTTGGTAAGCCCCAGGTCGCCTACCGCGAGACCGCTGGTCACGACGTCGAGAAGGCTGAGGGCAAGTTCGTCCGTCAGTCCGGCGGTCGCGGTCAGTACGGCCACGCCGTCATCAAGCTCGAGAAGATGGAGGAGGGCTTCGGCTACGAGTTCGTCAACGCTATCGTCGGCGGCGTCGTGCCCAAGGAGTACATCCCGTCCATCGACAAGGGCATCCAGGAGGCCCTGAACACCGGTGTTATCGCCGGCTTCCCGGTCCTCGACGTCAAGGTCACCCTGTTCGACGGTTCTTACCACGAGGTCGACTCCTCCGAGGCCGCCTTCAAGATCGCCGGTTCCATGGCTATCAAGGACGCCCTCAAGAAGTCCGATCCGCAGCTGCTCGAGCCGATCATGGCTGTCGAGGTCGAGACCCCCGAGCAGTACATGGGCGACGTTATGGGCAACCTCTCCGGTCGCCGCGGCAAGATTGAGGGCATGGAGGATCGCAAGAACAGCAAGCTCATCCGTGCCAAGGTGCCGCTGGGCGAGATGTTCGGTTACGCTACCGACCTTCGCTCCCAGACCCAGGGCCGTGCATCCTACACGATGCAGTTCGACTCTTATGAGCCTGCGCCCAAGTCCATCGTGGACGAGGTCATGAGCAAGAACGCCTAAGTTCGAGCTCCCTGTTACGTAATCCTGCGAGAACATCTCTCGCACTCTTTGGAGGTTTAAGTTGGCTACCCAGAAGATCCGCATTCGCCTCAAGGGCTATGATCACGAGGTCGTCGATCAGTCCGCGAAGCTCATCGTCGAGACCGCTCAGAAGACCGGCGCTCGCGTTTCCGGTCCTGTCCCCCTGCCCACCGAGCGCAACCTGTACACGGTTATCCGCTCGCCGCACGTGAACAAGGACTCCCGTGAGCAGTTCGAGATGCGCACCCACAAGCGCCTCATCGACATCCTCGACCCCACCTCGGGCACCGTTGATTCGCTCATGCGTCTCGACCTCCCCGCTGGCGTCGACATCGACATCAAGCTCTAAGCGATATCGCTCATAGCTTAAAGGGCCCCGCTGCCGTTACGGTAGCGGGGCCCTTTTGTTTTGAGTTTAGATTTTGGGATAGCGAATTCGTTTGCCGAGCCGGCGGCTGCGGCGCCCTATTCGCTCAGGGGGCGCAAGGATGCTTCTTCGAAGTGGAAGACGCACAAGCCGCTCTCGGTCTCAATGCATGCGCGGCCGCAATCGTCGACCGTTCTAAATATGCCTCGTGCCAGCTCGTCTCCAGCGGGGGAGCGGGCGATAACGTGCTTCCCGATCCAATTGAGGTGAGCGATATATTCGTCGTGGACGGGCGCGAGCGGACCGGCGTCTTCTTCCTTGGCGTTGAGGCGCTCTGCCCAGGTATCTACAGCGTCTATAACTGCGTGATAGACCTCATCGAGGAGCATGTCGACGGCGGGAACGCTCTCGTTGAGGTCCGAGAGGCCAATTGCCGCCAGGCCGCCATCGGGCACCTCTTGGGGCGTGTAGTTTACGTTGACACCAATGCCGTAGACAGCGAAAGGTTTGCCTTCGTTATCGCGTGCGGCCTCGACCAGAATGCCGCCGAGTTTGCGTCCTCGCGCGACCAGGTCGTTGGGCCATTTGAGGCCAATCTCGTTTGCAAGACCCTGCTTTTCGAGTGCTTCGAGCACCGCTAGGCCGCTGACGGCGGCAAGACCAGAGTACTTTGCGGGATTAACGCATGGACGCAGGACAATCGAAAGCAATAGGTTGCCGGCGGTTGAATCCCACTTGTGGCCGCGCCGGCCGCGTCCTGCCGTTTGCGCGCGGGCGGCAAGTCCTGTGCCGTGCGGCGCACCCTGTTTTCCTGCCTCGAGCAGGTCATCGTTGGTCGATCCGGTTACGTCGACAATCGTTAATTGGGTATCCATAGCGGCTGCTACCTCCTTATTGAATAAGTGAATGACGCAATGGTGTCGAGAGATAGACACAATGTGAAGCCTTTGTCGCATTTGGACAATTTAATGTTAACACGTCAACAAAGACTGAAATGCGTTATCCTCTCTTGGTCGATGTAAACACGTCAACAACTCAAAGGAGGTTAGTGATGGGTTTCACGATTCTTGGAACAGGCTCGGCGCTTCCTGAACGCAGTGTTTCCAATGACGAGCTGTCTGAGTTCCTCGATACCTCGGATGAGTGGATTTTTACCCGCACGGGTATCAAGAGCCGCCACGTCTGCACCACCGAGTCACTTGACGACCTTGCCGTAGCGGCGAGTGAGCGGGCACTCCAGGTGTCCGGAATCGACGCGAGCCAGCTGGATCTGATCGTCTGTTCGACGACGACGGGTGACCACCTTGTTCCCGCTGAGGCGTGTGCCGTTGCTGAGCGACTAGGCGCGACGTGCCCTGCCTTCGATGTCTCGGCGGCTTGTGCCGGCTTCGTATTTGCGCTCGATGTCGCCGAGGGCTATATCGCCCGCGGTCGCGCCGAGCGCGTGCTTGTCGTTGCTGCCGAGCAGATGACGCGCGCGCTCGACTGGACCGACCGTGCCACCTGCGTGCTCTTTGGCGATGGGGCAGGCGCCGCAGTGATTGAGGCTGGGGGAGACAACCCCCTTGCTGTTGAGCTTTCGACGGCGCCCGACGTCGAGACGTTGCGCGTTCCCGGTCTGGTCGGTACGTCGCCGTTTAAGGCCTCCGCAGATAGCGCGAGCGTGCTGTCCATGAATGGCCGCCGCGTGTTCAAGTTCGGCGTCAACGCCATCTGCGACACGGTCCATAAGCTTGCGATCGATGCGGGCATTTTGGTCGAAGACATCGATCATTTTGTATTCCATCAGGCTAACGAACGAATCCTGAGCCAGGCGGTCAAGCGCCTGGGCGTGCCGGACGAGCGCGTGGTTCGCACGTTGCGCGAGACCGGCAACATTTCGAGCGCATGCATTCCGCTTGCCCTCGACCGGCTGGCAAACGCCGGTGCACTTCACACAGGCGACACCATCGCCTTGGTTGGATTTGGCGCCGGTCTGGATATAGGTGGCTATCTGCTTCGTTGGAAGTAGTCGCACATAGGAAATGAAAACGCCCCTAGGGCACAAACAAAGGAGAACTACCATGGCAGATCAGAAGACCTTCGAGCGCGTTTGCGACGTTATCCGCGAGACCGCTGGCCTTGACGACGTCGAGATGAAGCCCGAGTCCACGCTCGAGGAGATTGGCCTCGACAGCCTGGGCACCGTCGAGATCCTCGTTGCCGTCGAGGACGAGTTTGGCATCCAGCTCGATACCGAGGAGAACCCCAAGACGGTCGGCGAGTTCGCCGATACGGTCGAGGCGGCATTGGAGAAGTAGAGATGCTCAAGACTCCTCTCTGCGATCTGCTCGGCATCGAAAAGCCCGTGTTCCAGGGCGGTATGGCCTGGATTGCCGATGCCTCGCTGGCGTCCGCAGTGTCCGAGGCGGGTGGCTTAGGCATCATCGCGGCCATGAACGCCGACGCCAACTGGCTTCGCGACCAGATTCATGAGCTGCGCGCCAAGACGGATAAGCCCTTTGGCGTGAACGTCATGCTCATGAGCCCGTTTGCCGACGAGGTTGCACAGGTCGTGATTGACGAGCGAGTGCCGGTCGTCGTGACGGGCGCCGGCAATCCCGCCAAGTACATGAAGGCGTGGAACGAGGCGGGCATCAAGGTCATCCCGGTCGTTGCCTCGGTGGCGCTGGCGCGCCTCGTGGCACGTCGTGGAGCCACGGCGGTTGTTGCCGAGGGTACCGAATCGGGCGGCCATATTGGCGAGACCTCGACGATGGCACTGGTGCCGCAGGTCGTCGATGCGGTCGACATTCCCGTTGTGGCCGCCGGCGGTATCGCGGATGGCCGCGGGGTGGCGGCCGCCTTTATGCTTGGCGCCGCTGGCGTCCAAGTGGGCACGCGTTTTCTCGTTGCCGATGAGTGTACCGTCTCGGAGCAGTACAAGGAGATGGTCCTGAAGGCCAACGACACTTCGACGCGTGCGACCGGTCGCTCGACGGGACATCCGGTGCGCGCCCTCAAGAGCCCCTTCACCAACGCCTATGCCAAGAGCGAGGGTTCCGGCGCGAGTGCCGAGGAGCTAGGTGCTATGGGAACCGGTGCGCTGCGTAAGGCCGCCAAGGACGGCAACTACGAAGAGGGTTCGTTTTTGTGTGGACAGATTGCCGGCATGGTCAACGAGCGTCAGAGCGCACGCGAAATCGTTGACGACCTGGTCGATGGCGCCGAGCACGTCCTGAAGGGTGCGTGCGCATGGGTGGCGTAGCGTTTTTGTTTGCCGGCCAGGGTGCCCAGCACCCCGCGATGGGCGTCGACTTGATCGAGACATCGCCGGTGGCCGCCGAGGTGTTCGCCATTGCCGATGAGGTGCGCCCGGGGACCAGTGAGCAGTGCCGGAGCGCCTCCAAGGAGGAGCTCTCGCAGACCGAGAACACGCAGCCTTGCGTGTTCGTGCACGACTTGGCTGTCGCCGTCGCCCTGCGCGAGCGCGGCGTGGTGCCTGCCGCCTGTGCGGGATTCTCGCTGGGCGAGGTCGCTGCACTCACCTTTGCGGGGGCATTCGATACGCGAGCGGGTTTTGAGCTCGTGTGTGAGCGCGCGGCATTGATGGCCACGGCGGCCGAGCGTCACCCCGGCGGCATGCGCGCCGTCATCAAACTTGATGCTGCGCAAGTCGAGAACCTGGCTGCGCAGGCCGGCGAGGACTGCTGGCCGGTCAACTACAACAGTCCCCAGCAGACGGTTGTGGCCGGAGCGCCCGATGCGCTGCAGACCCTCGACGTCCTAGTAAAAGAGGCTGGCGGCCGCGCCATGAAGGTCGCGGTGTCGGGTGCATTTCATAGCCCCTATATGGCCGAGGCGACCTGTGGCCTTGCCGCATATATTGAGGCCGGTCACGCGCCGTCCCCGTTGCTCATTCCTGTTTTGGCAAACATGACGGCGGCGCCCTATCCGGCGGACCCGCGAGCGGCATCGGATGTCTTGGCCAACCAGGTGAGCCATGCCGTGCGCTGGGTCGATACGCTGCATGCTTTGCAGGATCAAGGCATCGACACATTTATCGAGGTCGGCCCCGGCAAAACGCTGTCCGGCCTGGTCAAGCGTACGTTGAGCGACGTTCGTGTGTATTCGTGCGAGACGGCCGAGCAGGTCGCAGCTATTGCCGACGAGCTCGCATAGTCCACAGGGCTGTAACCCGAAAGGAATGACATGGGCAACTTGAACAACGGCGCGCTCGAGCGCAACGACTCACGTCGCGTGGCACTGGTCACGGGCGGCTCGCGGGGTATCGGCCGCGCCTGCGCTATCGGTCTGGCGGAGGATGGCTACGATATCGCCGTCGTCTATGCCGGCAGCGTCGATGCGGCGCGCGAGACGTGCGACGCCTGCGCGGCGGCTGGCGCCACGGCGCGCTCATATCAATGTGACGTGGCCGACCCCGCTGCCGTCAACGCGTGCGTGGAAGCGGTCCTCAACGACTTTGGCTCCATTTGGGCGCTCGTCAACAACGCTGGCATCACCCGCGATGGCCTGCTCATGCGCATGGGCGATGACGCCTTCGATCGCGTGCTCGATGTCAACCTTAAAGGAACGTTCAATACGACGCGCGCGCTCACCAAGACCTTTATGCGCCAGCGCGGCGGCTGCGTTGTCAACATGAGCTCGGTTGTGGGCCTGATGGGCAATGCCGGGCAGGCCAACTACGCTGCCTCCAAGGCGGGCGTGATCGGCCTGACCAAGGCGGTGGCGCGCGAGCTTGCGCCCCGCGGTGTACGAGTGAACGCGGTCGCCCCCGGGTTTGTCGAGACAGATATGACGGCAAAGCTCTCGGAGAAGGTGCGTACGGTAACCGAGGAGCAGATTCCCCTTAAGCGTATGGCGCAGCCCGAAGAGGTGGCCGGCGTGGTGCGCTTTTTGGCGAGCGATGCGGCTTCCTACATTACGGGCGAGGTTGTACGCGTTGACGGCGGAATGGCGATGTAGAAATCAGGGCCGAAGAACGGCTTGGATGAGGAGACCATGATGGAACAGAGAGTTGCAATCACCGGCATAGGTGCCGTATCGCCGCTCGGCAACACCGCGCTTGCCACCTGGGCGGCAATGTGCGCTGGCACGTGCGGCATCGGCCCGATTACGCACTTCGATACCGATGCATTTGCCGTCAAGGTGGCGGCCGAGGTCAAGGGCTTTGACGGCAACGAGTACTTTGGCAAGCGTGACGCCAAGCACCTGGACCCCTGCGTTCAGTTTGCACTGGCGGCTTCGGACGAGGCCATGCACGATGCAGGCTTTGATGTCGAAGGCGCCGTCGATCGCGAGCGCCTGGGCGTCTACGTGGGCTCGGGTGTGGGCGGCATGCAGACACTCGTCGACAACGTCCATACGATTGCCGACCGTGGGCCCCGCCGCGCATCGCCCTATATGATCGCGATGATGATCCCCAACATGGCATCGGGCAATATCGCAATCCGCCACAAGGCAAAGGGCCCGACCCTGCCCGTGGTGACCGCGTGCGCCACCTCGGCCCATGCGGTGGGCGAGGCGTTCCGCGCCATCAAGCATGGCTATGCCGACGCGATCCTCGCGGGCGGCGCCGAGGCTGCAATTATCCCCGATGCCGTTGCGGGCTTTACGTCCTGCCGCGCATTGACCACCAACCCCGATCCCGCGACGGCCTGCCGTCCGTTCGATGCAGACCGCGACGGCTTTGTGATGGGCGAGGGCGCCTGCGTGCTCGTGCTCGAGAGCATGGAACATGCGCAGGCGCGCGGTGCGCACATTTATGCCGAGGTCGTGGGCTACGGCAACACCGATGATGCCTATCACATCACGAGCCCTGATCCCGAGGCGACCGGCATTGCCCGCGCGATTTCGCAGGCCGTGGCCGAGGGCGGCGTCAAACCGTCCGAAGGCCTCTACATCAATGCCCACGGCACATCGACCAAGCTCAACGATTCGTCCGAGACGGCGGGCATTAAGCGTGCGCTCGGCGAGGACGCGGCGCGCGCCGCGCACGTCTCGTCGACTAAGTCGATGACCGGCCACATGATCGGTGCCACGGGTGCCATCGAGGTCATGGCCTGCGCCATGGCGCTCGAGCAGGGCGTGGTGCCGCCGACCATTAACTACCACACGCCCGATCCCGCCTGCGATCTTGACTACACGCCCAATCGCGCGGTTCGCGCCGACCTTACCTGGGCGCTTTCGACCAACCTGGGCTTTGGCGGACACAACGCCGCCATCGCGCTGCGTAGATATACGAGGAGCTAGAGCATGGATTCCAAAAGACTTGCCGAGATAGCCGATGTTATGGAGGACCGCGGCCTCACGCGCGTACGCGTTGAGGAGCCCGATGGCACCGCGGTCGAACTCGAGCGCGCGAGCGCCGCACAGCCGGTTGCCGTGCCCATGCCCATGCCGAGCGCTATGGCCGCTCCAGTTGCAGCTCCCACAGTCGCGCCTGCCGCACCGGAGCCCGCCGCGCAGACACCTGCCGCCGCACCGGAGCCCAAGGGCACCGAGGTGACCGCTCCCATGGTCGGCGTTTTCTATGCTGCCCCGGCGCCGGGCGACGAGCCGTTTGTGCACGTGGGCTCCAAGGTCAAGGCCGGCGAGACGCTCTGCATCATCGAGGCCATGAAGGTTCTCAACGAGGTAACGGCAGAGGCAGACGGCGAGGTGCTCGAGATCTGCGTGGCCGACGGCGACCTCGTGGAGTTTGGCAGCTGCCTCATGAGGATCGGATAGGTGATATCCATGAACAAAGAAGAGCTTAAGGAACTGTTGCCGCATCGCGAACCGATGCTTTTGCTCGACGAGGCCGAGCTGGTGGGCGACGAGGCCCACGGCAAGATCACGATCACGGGCGACGAGTACTTTTTGCAGGGGCATTTTCCGGGAAACCCGGTGGTCCCCGGCGTGATTCAGTGCGAGATGCTCGCCCAAAACTGTTGCGTGCTGCTGATGGGCGATGAGGAGGCGCGCGGCGCGACGCCGTTCTACACGAGTCTGGACAAGGTGCGCTTTAAGCGTCCGGTGCGCCCGGGCGACACGGTTGATCTGGTGTGCACCATCACGCGTGCGCGCGGGCCGTTCCGCTTTGCGACGGGTACTGCGAGCGTCAACGGTGAGGTTTGCTGCCGCGCCGATATGTCTTTTGCACTCATGCACGAAAGTTAAGGAAGGCTTCATGTTCGACAAAGTGCTCATCGCCAACCGCGGCGAAGTCGCGGTCCGTGTTATCCGCGCGTGCCGCGATATGGGCATCAAGACCGTCGCCGTTTATTCCACGGCCGATGCGGACGCGCTGCACGTGCAGCTTGCCGACGAGGCGTATTGCATCGGCGGTCCGCGTCTTGCCGAGAGCTACCTCAACGACGATGCTGTGCTCACCTGTGCCGTAAAGTCGGGAGCTAAGGCAATTCATCCCGGCTATGGCTTTTTCTCCGAGAAGGCGAGCTTCGTGCGCGACTGCGACAAGTATGGCCTGGCGTTTGTTGGTCCTTCGGCCAAGGTGATCGACAGCATGGGCGACAAGGACGCCGCACGTCGAACGGCTGCCGCGGCGGGCGTGCCCATCGTGCCGGGCTGCGATTTGCTCAAAAGTCCCGAGGAGGCAACGGCCGAGGCTGAGCGCATTGGCTGCCCCGTGCTTATTAAGGCGCGTGCGGGCGGCGGCGGTCGCGGTATTCGTAAGGTCGAGCGCGTGGAAGATGCGGCAAAGGCCTTTATTGAAGCACGCGCCGAGGGCGAGGCCGTTTTTGGCGACGGCGAGTGCTACATGGAGAAGTTCGTCGCGCCGGCGCATCACGTTGAGGTACAGATTATGGCCGATAAGCAGGGCCATGTGTTTTCGCTCGGCGAGCGCGAGTGCTCGGTGCAGCGTCGCAACCAAAAGCTGATCGAGGAGAGCCCCGCGCCGTGCCTCGACGGACGCGATGATATTCGCGCGCGCATGCACAAGGCCGCGCGCGACCTGGCTCGTGCCGTTGGCTATGAGGGCGCCGGTACCATTGAGTTCCTGTATTCGGACGACGGCAATTTCTACTTTATGGAAATGAACACGCGCTTGCAGGTGGAGCATCCGGTTACGGAGTTTGTGACCGATACCGACCTGGTCAAGTGGCAGCTGCGCGTGGCAGCCGGCCAGCCTCTGCCCTTTGAGCAAGAGGACATGCCGGTCCACAACCACGCCATGGAGTGCCGCATCAATGCCGAAACGCCAGACTTTCTGCCGTCATGCGGAACGGTCACCGCGTTGCGTGTGCCGGGCGGTCCGCGCGTGCGCTGGGATTCCGCCATGTTTACCGGTGCGAGAGTTCCGCCGTACTACGACTCCATGCTCGGCAAGCTCATCGTGTGTGCGCCCACGCGTGACGGTGCCATTCGCAAGATGCGCTCGGCCTTGGGCGAGCTCGTGATTGAGGGCGTGAGCGAAAACAGCGAGCTTCAGCTCGACGTGCTGGCAAACGACGAGTTCTTGTCGGGCATGTATCACACCGATCTGATGGGGCATCTCTATGCTGATGAATAGAAAAGCGAAGACGGTCAACGTTCTCGAGGGACCGATGACCGAGTCGTGCGCCGAGTTTCCCGCGCGCCACGTGTTTATCAAGTGCCCGGAGTGCCGCCGCGTGATCGATGAGGCGCGCCTGCACGACAACCTCGAGGTCTGCCCTCGTTGCGGCAAACACTTTCGCGTGAGCGGGCGCGACCGCATGCGCATGACGATTGACGAGGGCACGTTTGAGGAATGGGATGCCAGTCTGGCGCCGGAGGACTTCCTTTCGTTTCCCGGCTATGCCGACAAGCTCAAGAGCGTGAGCGAACGTTCGGGCGAGCGCGATGCCGTTGTGTGCGGCAAGGGCAAAATCTGCGGTTGCGATACGGCGCTCTTCTTTATGGACGCCAACTTTATGATGGGCTCGATGGGTTCCGTGGTGGGCGAGAAGATCTGCCGCACATTTGAGCGTGCGACCGAGCTGGGACTGCCGGTCGTTGGCTTTACCGTATCGGGTGGCGCCCGCATGCAGGAGGGCGTGACCTCGCTCATGCAGATGGCCAAAATCTCTGCGGCGGTTAGGCGCCATAGCGAGGCGGGCGGCCTGTATATCACGGTGCTCACTGACCCCACGACCGGAGGCGTAACCGCGAGCTTTGCAATGGAGGGCGATATTATCCTGGCCGAGCCCGATGCCCTGACGGCATTTGCCGGCCCGCGCGTGATCGAGCAGAACATGCACAAGCGCCTGCCCAAGGGATTCCAGCGCTCCGAGTTTTTGCTGGAGCACGGCTTTTGCGATGCCGTTGTTCCGCGTGGCGAGATTGCGCTCACGGTAGGCGAGCTGCTGGCGCTGCACGAAGGGCACGCGCCCGGCCTGGGGGCACCGCATGAGATCGTGCATACGGGTCGCCGCGGCAAAAAGCTGGGACACTTGTTCAAGCGCTCGGCCGCACCAAAAACCGCGCTCGAGATTGTCAAGCAGACCCGCTCGGCAGATCGCGCCACGGCAGGCGAGATGATCTCGCTGGGCCTGGATGGATTTGTGGAGCTGCACGGCGACCGCTACTTTGGCGACGACGCCGCTGTGGTGGCTGGCATTGGCTGGAAAGATGGACGCCCCGTAACGGTCATCGCCATCGAGCGCGGCACTACGACCAAAGAGCGCATGCGTCGCAACTTTGGTATGGCACATCCCGAGGGCTACCGCAAAGCGCGTCGCCTGATGCGCCAGGCCGAAAAGTTTGGTCGACCGGTTCTGTGCCTGGTCGATACTTCGGGCGCGTTTTGCGGCATCGGTGCCGAGGAACGCGGCCAGGGTGAGGCGATTGCCCAGAACCTCATGGAGATGAGCGGCCTTAAGACGCCGATTGTCTCGGTGGTGACAGGCGAGGGCGGCTCTGGTGGCGCGCTGGCGCTGTCCGTGGCCGACCGCATCCTGATGCTCTCGAGCTCGGCCTATTCGGTCGTGAGCCCCGAGGCCTGTGCGTCGATCCTGTGGAAGGATACCGAGCGCGCGAATGAGGCCGCCGAGGCGCTTAAGCTCACGGCCCCCGATCTGTTGGCGCTCGGCATCATCGACGGCATTGTTGACGATAGGGGCCTGTCGCATGAGGAGATCGCCGGTGCCGTCATGTCCTCGGCATTTGATGCCTTCGATACGCTTGGGCAGCTCGACGACGCGACCCTCACAAACCTCCGCTACGAAAAGTACCGCGCAATCGGTCAGTACCGCACGATGTGACAAAGGGAAAGCTCGCATGTCACATTGGGAAAGGCGTTCCA
Source organism: uncultured Collinsella sp. (assembly GCA_905213265.1). Lineage (GTDB taxonomy): Bacteria > Actinomycetota > Coriobacteriia > Coriobacteriales > Coriobacteriaceae > Collinsella. The sequence goes on along the minus strand of CAJMHR010000005.1, from coordinate 26,526 downwards.
TGTCACAAGTTTCTAACACCTCGTTTACAACGTCGGTTTCATCAAACGCCATGGCCGTGGTGGACTATCTGTCCAAAAGCATGATGTCGGCGCTGCCGTTTATTGTCTGCGCGGCGTTGTTCCGCACCGTCGCCGTCATTATGGGCGAAGGCATGCTGGGCCTGTGGTCTGCCGATTCCGATATCTATCGCCTGTTCTACAGTTGGCTCTATAACGCCGGCTACTACTTTTTGCCCATTTATCTTGGTTGGGCGGCCGCCCGCCAGCTCGGTTGCTCGGAGCAGCTGGGCATGATGCTGGGCGGCGTATTGATTGCACCCGATTTACTCAAGCTTGTCGATGCCGCATCGACGACGGGGGCATCGATGACTTCCGTGTATGGTCTGCTTCCCGCGCCGGTCAACGATTACACGACGACTGTTATTCCAGTTCTCCTTTCGGTGCCTGTGCTATGGCGAGTGGAGTGTTTCTTTCAGCGCGTTATCCCTAGGGCCGTGGCGTTTTCGTTTGTTCCGTTTGCGACCATGCTTGTCATGGTTCCGGTTTCGCTGTGTATTACGGCACCGGCGGGCAGCTATCTGGGCATGCTGTTGGGCCAGCTTATGTTTATGCTTGGCAATTCCGGTGGCATCGTGTCGCTGCTCACGCTCATGGGGCTTGCCGCGGGCTGGGAGTTCCTAAAGATAGTGGGCGTCAGCAACGTCGTTCTATCGCTTGCGTACGCGCAGTTTATGAGTGTGGGAACGGATTCGTGCATCCTGATTGCCGCGACGATGGCGACGTTCGCCGTTTGGGGCATGCCTTTTGGCGCGTCGCTCCGCGTTGCGGATAAGGACGAGAAGGCGCTCATGCTGGGCTACTCAATCTCGGGTGTTCTTGGCGGCGTAAGCGAGCCGGCGCTGTACGGTTGCGGCTTTAAATATGGCAGGTGCCTGACGTGCATGGCCATTGGCGGCGCCGTCGGAGGCCTTGTTGCGGCCGTGGGCCACGTTACGGCCTATACCATCGGCATGACGAATGTCCTCATGGTCATTGGCTTTGCCACGGGCGGCATCTCGAACCTGCTGTGGTGCTGCGCTGCCGGCGGTGTGGCATTTGCGGTGTCTGCGGCGCTGAGCTACTGCTTTGGCGTGGTGCCGGCGAAGGGACAGACGATGGGGGACGGAGCCGATTCACCCGAAACCTCGAAGAGCGTGGCCGAAGTAAGCGCGTAAACCTGTGCGACACAAGGACGATTCCTTTGCCATGCTCCAAGGCCGTGGCCCGTGTGGGTCGCGGCCTTTTTTGTATCTGGGGGACAAAGTGGCTACACTACAATCCGTTTGAGCAATAGATATATAGGTAGTACCGTGGGGGCGGATGTAGATGGTCGAGTGGATTGTTAAGCGTGCGCAGGGCGACCGTGCGCGCGTGGGCACGTTGACGGGCGTGGTGTGTATTCTCGCCAATGTGGCACTATGCGCTGCGAAGGGCGTAATTGGCGTGCTGTCGGGATCGGTTTCGATTGTGGCGGATGCCATGAACAACCTGTCCGATGCCAGCTCGAACATCGTGAGCGTGCTGGGCTTTAAGCTGGCGAGCAAGCCGGCCGACCCCGAGCATCCTTACGGCCACGGTCGCTACGAGTATCTCTCGGGTCTGGTCGTGGCGGCGCTCGTGCTGCTGATTGGCGTTGAGCTGGTGAAGTCCTCGGTCGAGCGCGTCATCCACCCCGAACCTGTCGAGTTCTCGCTTGCCCTGGTGGCAGTTCTAGTGCTTTCGATGGTCGTAAAGCTGTGGATGGCGGCCCTCAACCAAAAGCTCGGTGACCGCATTGAGTCCGAGACGCTGCATGCGACCGCGCAGGATTCCAAGAACGATGTCCTAGCCACGGGCGGCGTGCTGGCGTGCGCGATTGTTTCGCAGGTGACGCACATCAATCTTGACGCATGGGTCGGCCTTGCCGTTGGCGCCTATATTGGCTGGAGCGGTTTTGAACTCATCCAGGATACGGTGAGCCCGCTTTTGGGTCAGTCGCCCGATCCTAAGCTGGTCAAGCATATTCGAGACAAGATCTTGAGCTACCCCGGTGTTTTGGGCGTTCACGACCTTATGGTTCACGATTATGGTCCGGGCAGGAAGTTTGCAAGTGCGCACGCCGAGATGGCGGCCGAGGCCAGCCCACTGGAAAGCCACGATACGCTCGATAACATCGAGCAGTCGTTTAGGGATGAGGACGGCATGATCGTCACGCTCCATTACGATCCCATCGTGACCGACGATTCAAATGTGGCGAGCATGCGTTTACGCATTAACGCCATGGCCCAACAGATCGATAGCCGTCTTACAATTCACGATCTGCGCTGTGTGCCGGGTCCTACGCACACCAATGTGATCTTTGACTGCGTGCGACCCTCGGATTTGGGCATGGGAGCCGATGAGCTCAAGCACGCGCTGGCACAACGAGTCGAATCGGAATATCCCAAGTCGGTCGCCAAAATCACGATCGACGAAGACTATGTAGGCCATACCCACGAGTAGGGCTGCGCCGGTAAAGCTAGGTATACAGAAGGGGAGAGCATGAAGCGCCTATATCTACTTCGTCATGGCCAGACGGAATTCAACGTTAAAAAGCTCGTCCAAGGTCGTTGCGATTCACCGCTGACCGACCTGGGCCGTCAGCAAGCCGGGATGGCAGCCGCATGGCTCAAAGCCCACAACGTCGTTCCCGACAAAGTGGTCTCTTCGCCCCTAGGCCGAGCCATGGACACAGCTCAGCTTGTCGCAACCGAACTCCTCGGCCCGGACGCAGCAGTCGAGCCCTGCGAAGGCATCATCGAACGCTGCTACGGCTCCTTCGAAGAAGGTCCTCACGACGCCCTGCCCACTGACGTCTGGGATCCGGGCGAGGATCTGGTCCCCTTCGGAGGAGAAGGAAGCCGCGCGCTGCAAGAACGCATGGTAGGCACCCTCACCAATCTCATAGGCTCCGAGGGCATCGAAACCCTCCTAGCAGTAAGCCACGGCAGCGCCAGCCGCCAATTCATCAAGGCTGCAGCCCCAGAGGGCTTCGAGCTCCCAACAAAACTCCTCAACTGCGCCATCATGATCTTCAATTTCGATGAGGCAAAGCCACAAGCAGAAGGCGAGCCGATGCAATGCAAGTTCACCCTCCAGCAAATAGTGGACCCCCAACAAAGTCATTAGCCTGAGCGAGCAAGGTTTAGCAGACATCAACGTGGCGTTCCCAGTGTGCGGCGGAGGGGGCGGGCCTGAGACATATTAAGGTTGTCGCGAGTTCCGCACGAACAGGAGAGCACTTAATGTGCTCTCCGTCGTGAGCAGGACTGTAGAGCAGCAACCTTAATATGTCTCAGGCCCGCCCCCTCCGCCGCACACTGGGAACGTGCCACGCACTTTACCTGCGTAAACAATGTGAGTGAAATATGAATCTCGATGGATACGCCCGCAGCCGTGTATACTAAACAGCTGTGTGTAACCAGGGGAGTATTCTGGCTGGACAAAATGCCTGCTTAATAGGGTTGTCAGGTAGTCTAGGCGCAATACAAGACTGGGGAGCACGTCGTGTAAGTAGTGGTCCTCTAGGGGCGTACGCTCGGTGGTGTACGCATTGTCCCAAGACCACGCGAGAGTTGGGATCATATCTTGATCAGCATGATTCTCGGCCGCAAGATTGGCATGACCCAGGTTTGGGACGAGGACGACAACGTCGTTCCCGTCACGGTCATCCAGGCTGGCCCCTGCGCTGTCTCGCAGGTTAAAACTCAGGCAACCGACGGCTATGACGCCGTCCAGATCGGTTTCGGCGACATCAAGGCCAAGAACGTGAACAAGCCCATGGCTGGTCACTTCGCCAAGGCCGGCGTCGAGCCTGTCCGCTTCCTTCGTGAGGTCCGCGTCGAGAACGGCGAGGAGCACAAGGTCGGCGAGGTCGTCACCGTCGCTGATTTCGCTGATGTCGAGAAGGTCGACGTCATCGGTACCTCCAAGGGTAAGGGCTTCCAGGGTCGCATCAAGCGCTGGGGTCAGCGCCGCGGTCCTATGACGCATGGTTCTCACTTCCAGCGTCACCCCGGTTCTATCGGTCAGTGCGCCTATCCTGCGCGCGTCCTCAAGGGCGTCAAGATGGCCGGTCACATGGGTAACGAGCGCGTTACCGTCAAGAACCTTTCCGTTGTCCGCATCGATGCCGAGCAGAACCTCATCTTGGTCAAGGGCGCTGTCCCGGGTGCCAAGAATGGTCTCGTCGCCATCCGTATGGCCTAAGGGCCCAGCCCATTTAGCCCAGCGTCATACCAAGGAGAACACTTAAATGGCAAAGTTTGAAGTAAAGAACAGCGAGGGCAAGAAGGTCGCCGAGGCCGAGCTCGCCGCTGAGGTGTACGGCATCGAGCCGAACATCCACGTTATGCACCACATCGTCAAGTGCCAGATGGCCTCTTGGCGTCAGGGCACCCAGTCCGCTAAGGGCCGCTCTGAGGTTTCCGGTGGCGGCAAGAAGCCTTGGCGTCAGAAGGGCACCGGCCGTGCCCGCCAGGGTTCCATCCGTGCTGCCCAGTGGCGTCACGGTGGCGTTGTCTTCGCCCCCAAGCCCCGTTCCTACGCCAAGCGTATGAACAACAAGGAGGTCAAGCTGGCTATGCGCTCCGCGCTGTCCGCCAAGCTGGCCGATGGCGAGCTCGTGCTCGTCGACGACTACGGCTTCGAGAAGCCTTCCACCAAGGCTGCCGTCGCCATGCTCAAGGCTCTCGGCCTTGAGGGCAAGCGTCTGACCATCATCGTTCGCGATGAGGACGTCAACGCCTACCTGTCGTTCCGCAACATTCCCAAGACGTTCATCATCACCGCTGACGAGGCCAACACCTACGATCTCGTCAACAACAACGCTGTGCTGATGCCCGCCGACATCGCCGCTCACTTCGGGGAGGTGCTTGCATAAATGACCGCCCACGAGATCATCATCCGTCCGATCGTGTCCGAGCGTTCCTTCTCCGGCATGGAGCTGAACAAGTACACGTTCGAGGTCGCCAAGGATGCTAACAAGTATCAGATCAAGGACGCTGTCGAGGAGATCTTCGGCGTCAAGGTCGTTCGCGTGAACACCCTGACGGTCAAGCCCAAGACCAAGCGCGTGCGCTATGTCGCCGGCAAGACCCGTTCTTGGAAGAAGGCCATCGTCACGCTGGCCGAGGGCGACACCATCGAGGTCTTTGGCAACCAGGCCTAAGACTCGCTGCTGTTGAGTGAGCTCATGCCTCCCAAATAGGGGAGGCGGGAGCTCAAGGTTTTGGGCGTATTAAATGGACACGCCCGGAACCGTGTATACGTCCGGTGTCATCGCACCCGAGGCAGAACCTCGAATCCCTGTCTGCGATGGCTAACGGATTCCTATTGAAAGGGATTGTAATGGCTGTAAAGCACCTTAAGCCGACCTCCGCTGGTAGGCGTTGGCAGACGATCTCCGACTTCTCCGAGATCACCTGCACCAAGCCCGAGAAGTCTCTTCTCGAGCCCCTGCCCAAGAAGGCCGGTCGTAACAACAACGGCCGCATCACCACCCGCCACCAGGGCGGCGGCGTGAAGCGTCGTTACCGCGTGATCGACTTCAAGCGCAACAAGGACGGCGTGCCCGCCAAGGTTGCCACGATCGAGTACGATCCGAACCGTTCCGCTCGCATCGCTCTGCTGCACTACGCTGACGGTGAGAAGCGCTACATCCTGGCCCCCAAGGGCCTCGAGGTCGGTCAGACCATCATGTCCGGTTCTGACGCCGACATCAAGCCGGGCAACGCTCTGCCCCTCGCCGACATCCCCGTCGGTACGCTCATCCATGCCGTCGAGTTCCAGCCGGGCAAGGGCGCTGCTATCGCCCGTTCCGCCGGTAACTCCTGCCAGCTGATGGGTAAGGAGGGCAAGTACGCTATCGTCCGTATGCCTTCCTCCGAGATGCGCCGCATCCTCGTTACCTGCCGTGCCACCGTCGGTGAGGTCGGCAACGCCGATCACTCCAACATCGTCATCGGCAAGGCCGGCCGTAAGCGTCACATGAACGTGCGCCCGACCGTCCGCGGTACCGTCATGAACCCTGTCGACCACCCGCACGGCGGTGGCGAGGGCAAGAACCACACCTCTGGTCGTCCCTCTGTTACCCCCTGGGGTAAGCCGACGAAGGGCCTTCGCACGCGCAAGAAGAAGAAGGTCTCGAACCAGCACATCATTCGTCGCCGTAAGAAGTAATTTCGGATACCGAGTTTTAGGAGAAAGCACTTATGAGCAGAAGTCTCAAAAAGGGCCCGTTCGTGGAGACTCGCCTTCTCTCGCGTATCACCGCGATGAACGAGGCTGGCAAGAAGGACGTCGTGAAGACCTGGTCCCGCGCGTCCACCATCTTCCCCGAGATGGTTGGTCACACCATCGCCGTCCACGACGGCCGCAAGCATGTGCCCGTGTATGTTACCGAGTCCATGGTTGGTCACAAGCTCGGCGAGTTCGCGCCGACTCGTACGTTCCGTGGCCACAAGGCCAAATAGGGGGTTAACCGTAAATGGCAACTAAGTCTATTGAAACTGAGGCCACCGAGGTTCGCGCCGTCGCTAAGTACGTGCGTGTTTCCCCCAGCAAGGCCCGCCTGGTGGTCGATCTGATCCGCCGCAAGCCTGTCGCTCAGGCCTTCGACATCCTCCACTTCTGCGACCGCGCCGTCGCCGTGGATGTCGAGAAGGTTCTCCGTTCCGCCGTTGCGAACGCCGAGAACAACAACGGTCTGCGTGCCGACAACCTGGTTGTCGCCGCTGCCTATGTTGACGAGGGTCCGACGCTTAAGCGCATCCGTCCCCGCGCCAAGGGTTCCGCTTCTCGCATTCTGAAGCGTACTTCCCACATCACCGTCGTCGTTGCTCCTCGAAAGGAGGCGTAAAGCTGTATGGGTCAGAAAGTCTACCCCACCGGCTTCCGTCTTGGCATCACCGAGAACTGGCGCTCCCGCTGGTTCGCAGAGAAGGATTACGCTAAGACCCTCGGTAACGATCTCGAGATCCGCAAGTACCTCGAGAAGCGTCTTTCCCGCGCAGCTGTCTCCCGCGTCGAGATCGAGCGCGCTGGCGACAAGGTGAAGGTCATCATCCTCACCGCTCGCCCCGGCGTTGTCATCGGTAAGAAGGGCGCCGAGATCGATACTCTCCGCACCGAGCTCGAGAAGGTCGCTGGCGTCTCCAAGGGCCAGCTCTCCGTCGACGTTGTCGAGATCAAGCGCCCCGAGCTCGACGCCAACCTCGTTGCTCAGTCTATCGCCGAGCAGCTCGAGGGCCGCGTTGCCTTCCGTCGCGCTATGCGCAAGGCTGTCCAGTCCGCCCGCAAGGCCGGCGCCAAGGGCATCCGTATCCAGTGCTCCGGTCGTCTCGGCGGTGCCGAGATGGGCCGTCGTGAGTGGTACCGCGAGGGTCGCGTGCCTCTGCACACCCTCCGTGCCAAGATCGACTACGGCACGGCTGTCGCCAGCACCACCATGGGCGCTTGCGGCGTGAAGGTCTGGATCTACCTGGGCGAGAAGCTCCCGGGCCAGCCTGTTCCCAACCCTGCACTCGAGGGCTCTTCCCGTCCTCGTCGTCGTAACTCCGAGAGGAGGGGTCAGTAGTGCTTGCCCCTAAGCGTATTCTTCACCGCAAGGTGCAGCGTGGCTCCATGAAGGGCCAGGCCAAGGGTAATACCGAGCTGCATTTCGGCGAGTTTGGTATCCAGGCTCTCGAGGCCCATTGGATTACCAACCGTCAGATCGAGGCCGCTCGTATTGCCATGACCCGCTACATGAAGCGTGGCGGTCGTGTCTACATCACGATCTTCCCCGATAAGCCCATCACCAAGAAGCCTGCCGAGACTCGCATGGGTTCTGGTAAGGGTAACCCCGAGGAGTGGGTGGCCGTCGTCAAGCCCGGCCGCATCATGTTCGAGGTCAAGGGCGTGCCCGAGGAGGTCGCTCGCGAGGCTCTGCGTCTTGCACAGCACAAGCTTCCCATCAAGACCAAGATTGTTGCTGCTAAGAACGCTGAGCAGCGCATCGAGAAGGAGATGGCTGAGGAGGCCGCTCTCGAGGCCAAGTGGGCTGCTGAGGACGCCGCCGCCGCCAAGGAGGAGAACTAATGAAGCCCGCAGAGATTCGTGAGCTCTCGGACGCTCAGCTCGTTGAGAAGCTGAAGGAAATGCGCGCCGAGCTCTTTAACCTTCGTTTCCAGATGGCCACCAGCCAGCTGGACAACACCGCTCGCGTCAACACCGTGAAGAAGGACATCGCTCGCGTCCTCACGGAGCAGCGCGCCCGCGAGATCGCAGCGGAGAAGTCCGCTGTCGCCGAGTAGGACCTAAGGAGAGAACATGACTGATTCGCGTAACTCGCGTAAGGTCCGTACGGGTGTCGTTACCTCCGTCTCCGGTGCCAAGACCATTGTTGTCACCATCACCGAGCGCAAGCGTCACCCCAAGTACGGCAAGATGATGACCAGCTCCAAGAAGCTGCACGCTCACGACGAGGAGTGCACGGCTGGCGTGGGCGACACCGTCCGCGTTATGGAGACCCGTCCTATGTCCAAGATGAAGCGTTGGCGCCTCATCGAGGTCGTCGAGCGCGCTAAATAAGCAGTCGCTCTTACGACTTGTACGTTTCCGAAGATGTGCGTATGCCTGGCTTGCATACCACGGGCCGCGTAAAGGCTGCGCACCTCTCTTCGGTTCTTAGTTCGGAGGAACATCTACCATGATTCAGATGCAAACCATGCTGAACGTCGCCGACAACTCCGGCGCTCGCAAGATTCGCTGCATCAAGGTGCTTGGCGGTTCCAAGCGTCGTTATGCAGGCATCGGCGATGTGTTCATCGGTGCTGTCCAGGAGGCTACCCCTGGCGCCAACGTCAAGAAGAAGGACGTTGTCCGTTGCGTCGTCGTTCGCACCGTTAAGGAGATCCGCCGCAAGGATGGCTCCTACATTCGCTTTGATGAGAACGCTTGCGTTGTCATCAACAACGATGGTTCGCCCGTCGGCACCCGTATCTTCGGGCCCGTCGCTCGCGAGCTTCGTGACAAGAAGTACATGAAGATCGTCTCGCTCGCTCCCGAGACCCTGTAGTTAGGGGAGATATATGTATATCAAGAAGGGCGATAAGGTCCAGGTTCTCTCTGGTAAGGATCGCGGCAAGCAGGGCGTTATCCTGCGTGCCCTCCCCGCCGAGAACAAGGTCGTTGTCGAGGGCGTTTCGGTCGTCAAGAAGGCCGTCAAGCCCAACGCTGCCAACCAGCAGGGCGGCATCGTTTCGCAGGAGGCTCCCATCGACGCCTCCAACGTCAATCTCGTCTGCCCCGAGTGCGGTAAGGTTACCCGCGTCGGTCACGAGAAGGACGGCAAGAACAAGCTGCGCGTCTGCAAGAAGTGCGGCCACAAGTTCTAAGCTGCCCGCAACATCAAGTTGCTAGCAAAGGCCCGGATGCCCCACGGCACCCGGGCCTTTTTCTATTCCCACTCATTGGGGACAGACTTAAATGAGTGATTGCACTCATTGGGGACAGTCTTAAATGAGTGCTGTCGGCAGCTGGGGGACGTTCCCCATGTGCCGGCAGTTTGGGGCGGTCCTTTGATGTCCGATGCCCCCAGAGGGGGTCGAGTATCACGGACTACTCTGTCTTTTAGGGCTTTGGTGTTCCGCTTCTTTATGTTTTACAAGGATCCTCGCATGCGCATTATCGCGCATAACATTGCGTGTTAATGCGTATGACCGCGTATAAATGTGCAAAATATGGCTAAATAATGACCGACAAGCAAATAAACACGCAAATACGAGCAAATGCGCGCGCATTTGTGCGAATATAGGGCTGTTGGAAATGAAGAACTTCCGATGATTCAGGAGGCACATATGGCAGATTCCAAGCAGGCTCCACTCGACTCCGCGGCAGCCGCAAAGGCAGCGTTCGCTTCGGTCCAGGGCAAGCCGTTCCCCGATGATATCTTTACGGCTCCCGAGCTTCGCTGGGCTGTGATCGGGTGCGGCGTTATCGCCAACCAGATGGCCCAGTCTCTCGCTCTTGCCGGCCGCAAGCTTGCGGGCGTCGCCAACCGTACGCTGTCCAAGGCTCAGGCTTTTGCTGAGCAGTATGGCATCGAGAAGGTCTATGAAACGGTCGAGGACCTCTATGCCGATCCGAACATCGACGCGATCTATATCACCACCCCGCACAACACGCATATCACCTACCTGCGAGCTGCTCTGGCAGCTGGTAAGCACGTGCTCTGCGAGAAGGCCATTACCCTCAATTCCGCCGAGCTTGACGAGGCCCGTGCCATCGCCGACGAGCACAAAGTGGTTCTTATGGATGCCACCACGGTGCTCCACATGCCGCTGTATCAGGAGCTGCGCCGTCGCATGGATGCGGGCGACTTTGGCCGTATGAACCTCGCTCAGCTCAACTTTGGCAGCTATAAGGAGTACGGGGACCTGACCAACCGGTTCTACAACCGTAGTCTCGCCGGCGGCGCCATGCTCGACATTGGCGTGTATGCCCTGTCTGTCATGCGCCTGTTTATGGCCAGCCAACCCGCTGAGGTTGTCTCGCTGGGCAACACCTGTGAGACCGGCGTTGACGTCGCGAGTGGCATTGTCTGCCGTAACACCGAGCAGCAGCTGGGCGTGGTGAGCCTTACGCTCCACTCCAAGCAGCCCAAGCGTTCGGTCATTAGCTTCGACAAGTGCTATATCGAGGTCAACGAATATCCGCGTGCCGATCGCGCGACCATCGTGTGGACTGCAGACGGCCACCGCGAGGAGGTCCACGCCGGCACCGAGGCTTACGCCCTGTGCTATGAGATGGCCGATCTTGAGAAGGCCGTTGCTGGCGACGACTCCAAGCGCGAGCTGCTAGATTATGCTTCTGATGTTATGAAGCTTATGACCAAGCTTCGCGCCGACTGGGGAGTCGTGTACCCCGAGGAGGAGTAAGCGATGCTAGCGGAAGATAGGCTCAACGCGATCGTGTCGATGGTTCAGCAGACCGGCTCGGTTACCGTGCCGGAGCTTGCCGAAGCCCTGGGCGTGACGGCGTCTACCATTCGGCGCGACCTGCAGACGCTCGACCGAGCGCATCGCATCGCCAAGGTCCACGGTGGAGCGACGAGTCTTGAGCGCGCGCACGTGACGCGCGACCTAACGCTTAATGAGCGCAGCGACCTCCATAACGACGACAAGGAGCGTATCTGCGCCCGTGCGGCGGCACTTGTGGAGCCCGAGAGCTTTGTATACATCGACTCGGGTTCGACGACGCTCAGGCTCATCGAGCATCTTCCACACCTTGAAGATGTCACCTATGTGACCGATTCCGTGCTCCATGCTCAACGCCTTGCTTTGCGCGGCATGCATACCGTGGTGCTGGGCGGCGAGCTCAAACCCGAGACCGAGGCGCTCGTTGGCCCCGATGCCTTGGCAACCTTAGACCGCTACAACTTCAACTGTGGCTTTTGGGGCTCTAACGGCATTGCCGCCGAGCAGGGCTTCACGGCGCCCGATATCGAGGAGGCGCAAGTAAAGCGTATCTCGATGCGCCATACGGCCAAGCGCTTCGTAATCTCGGACGCCAGTAAATTTGGTATGGTGGCGCCCGTCAAGTTCGCGGACTTCCGTGACGCAACGATTATTACCGCAGGCGATGTCCCTGCCAAGTACCGGGCAATGGACAACGTCATCACGGTCTAACAGCAGGGGACGGGCTAAGGCCAAAACCACCGCGAAGGGGCAGGAACCTTTGTGGTGGTTTTGACGTTTGTCCAGATAAAACCTGCCAAAATAAACCTGTCCCTTTTCGGCAGGTTTTAGGGCTCCCAGGGGCAGGGGGCTTCGATGTGGATGTGCTCGCCGGTTACGGGATGCGTGAAGGACACGCTGTGGGCGTGGAGCATCAGGCCGCAGGGGCGCGGCGTTCCGTACAGGTCGTCGCCAACCAGGGGATGGTGCTCGCTTGCCAGGTGCACGCGAATCTGGTGTTTGCGTCCGGTGAGCAGCTCGACATCGAGATACGAACGCGTGGGTAGGCCACGACGGCTCTTAAGACGCTTGAGCACCTTCACACGCGTTTGAGACGGCTTGCCGCTGGCGCCGACGCGCATCTTTCGGCTGTCGTGGCGGTCGCGGGCGATGGGCTTGTCGATGAGCTTTTCGTTCCAGTCGATCTTGCCCTCGGCGAGCGCCAGATAGTGCTTTTCGAATGCGTGGTCGATAATCATCTGGTCAAAGGCGGGCTGCGTCTGCTTGTCGAGCGAAAACAGCACCACGCCGGTGGTGTTGCGGTCCAGGCGGTTGAGCGGCTGCATGTCAGTCGCGGCAAAGCCGTCGCCCATCGCCAGCAACAGATCGCTGGCGTAGTCGGTGAGCGTGCGCTCGCCGGTGCCGTCGCCGTGGACGATCATGCCGGCGGGCTTATCGATGGCCATGAGCCAGGCGTCGCAGTAGAGGACTTGAGGTTCTTCGTTCACGTGTAAACCTTTCGGTTAGCTGATTCCCACAAACATGCAGCCCGAGGTCGCCCCGCGCAGGCGGGCGGCGGGCTTACGGCCGGCCTGCGCGGCCTCGATGGCGCGACGGACGCGTGCGACGGCGCGGCCCACCTCATCCGTCTCGAGCAGCGTGCCGTCCACCATAAGGCGACGGACGCCGGCGTCGAGCAGCTGCGGTACCTGCGGCGTGAGGTCGATGGGATAGGCGTCGTAGAGGCGCGATCGGCCGTGGATATCGGTGCGCACGGGCATGACCTTGCCGTCGATGTTCTTGAGCGACAGCTTGCGGGCGCGCAGGCAGCAGTTGACGCAATCGTGGATGCAGCCATTGGCCACCTGCAGGATGCAGTGCTCGCTCGTCATAACGCGCGGGCGGCCGAACACCGTGATGCCCAGGGCTGCAGGCGCGGCGGTGCCAAGCGAGACGATCTCGTCGAGCGTGATCTCGGGAGAGAGCCAAAACGCGCCGGCTCCGCGCTCGGCAAGTGCCTCCATGCAAGGCGTGTTGTGCACGGGCAGGCAAGAGCGGACCTCCGCCGTGGCGCCAACCTGGGCGGCCAGGGCAAGCTCAGAGATGTTGCCGATAGCGACCGTGGCACCGGCATTGATCCAAGGGTCGACGCGTACGTGGTCAACGGCGCGGCAGACCTCGTCGAGTACGGGTACGATGCCCTGCTCAAATGCATCGGCGGGGGAGAGCTCGGCCGCATCGAGCGCGTCGGTGGTCATGTAGATGCGCGTTACACCCTCGGCGCGAGCGGCCTCGGCGGCCTCGAGCGAGGTGACGGTGGCGCAGATCTGCGGCTCATCGCGGTAGTGCTCGGGCGCGGGGCGGGAATCACTGGTTACAATCGCCGGCAGCTCGAGCGTTTTCGCGCGCTCCTCGTACGGTGCCAGAATGGCCTCTTCCAGCGCCTTACAAGCGGCGGCGCGCACCTTGTGCACGGCGGAAAAGCCCATACCGCAGCCGGCGTCGATCGAAACGTCAAAGCTTGCGGCCTCAAAGGGAGAGGAGCCCATGCGCCCGACGTGCTCAACCAGATCGGATGCCTCGACGGCGCGGGTCTTGGCAGCCTCGACGGTAAAGCCCGTGGCCGTGGCCGTAAGCGAAGGATCGTCGCAACAGGTGAGCGTAACGGCAAACGGCTCGCCCAGACGCGCCACAACGGACACGTCTACGGCGCGGCGGCGCAGCACATCGCGCTTGAGCGCGGCGCCGGCGGCGTCAATGGCGCGCTGGCTTCGAATCACGCGCACACGGCAGCCCTCGGGCATGCTACGGGGCACGCGACACTCGATAACATCGCCGGCAGCGGCATCATCGGCGGCAATGGTGGTCAGGAACTGGTCAAACTCGTCATCGTGGCGAAGCTCCAACAGGTCGCCCTTGCCCACGGGCTCAAACAGCTCAATGCGGGCGATGGCGGCGCGGCGACGGCGATCGTCGGGCTTGAGCCCGCGCACATCGCGATTGGCCAGGCGGCTGCCGAGCACCGTGCCCACGATCTGACCGCGGTTGTTGGAGCGCTCGTAGCTCATCATCTCGTCGCCCGAGGTGCCATCCTGGTAGGCGTGCGTAAAGTCGCGGTTAAAGCAGCGCTTGAGCTGGCGCTGGCGGGCGGCATCCTCATCCTTAGAGGTCGAAATATCGGCAAGCATGTCATCAATCTGATGACGGTACACGTCGACGATGGAATACACGTAATCGGGGGCCTTCATGCGGCCCTCGAGCTTGAGCGATGCGGCGCCGGCGTCATACAGACGGCGAACAAGCTGCGACGTGTTGGTGTCGCGCGGGCACAGCGCGCGCTCGCGACCGGCAGGGGAGAGCGAGCGGCCGTTCTCGTCGATCAGCTCGTAGGGCAGGCGGCAGGGCTGGGCGCACATGCCGCGGTTGGCCGATCGTCCCGCCATGGCAAAGCTCGAAAGCAGGCACAGGCCCGAGTAGCAAAAGCAGATGGCGCCATGGCTAAAGACCTCAAGGTCCACATCGGGCGCGGCGTCGTGGATGGCGGCGATCTCGTCGATGGAGAGCTCGCGCGAGAGAGTCACGCGGTCGGCGCCCTGCTCACGGCACCAAAGGGTTCCGCGGTCGTCATGGATGTTCGCCTGGGTCGAGATGTGCGTCTCGATGCCGGGCATGATGCGCTTGACCTCAAAGAACAGACCCCAGTCCTGGATAATGAAGGCATCGGCGCCCAGCGTGGAGCAGCGACGGATGAGTTGCAGCGCATCGCTCATCTCGGACTGCTTGATGACGATGTTTACCGTGACGTAGACGCGCGACCCGGCTAGATGCGCGGCGCGGCAGGCTTGCTCAAAGGCCTCGTCGGTAAAGTTGGTTGCCTTGCGGCGGGCGTTGAAGCTGCCCATGCCGCAGTAGATGGCGTCTGCCCCGGCAGCGAGCGCGGCGGCAAAGGGCTCCGGGCCTCCGGCGGGGGCCAAGAGCTCGGGTCTGCGGTTGGTGGTTCGACTGGCGGTTGCGGTCATATCCTGCCTTTCAAAATGCTCAGATATTCAAAAGTATAGTGGCGCCGTTGCGGCAGGCGATGCCCGTGCTCCAAGCGGGATAAAGTCTTCAGCAGCTTGGGCTGGCTGACCCCGTGGAGAACCGTTCAGCTGCCAACGGGCGCCGTTGGGCGATAAAATATTCTCGCAGCGTGATAATAATCTTGCATCGCGCGGAAACCTTGAGTACTATCCCAATCAAGCGCGGTGTTCAGACCGAATTGTGCCTCCCGGTGTGAACGCCGCGCTCTCGCTCTCTATTTGATTGTAAGGAGAAAAACATGAGCAAGACCGTCGTGTCTTCCGATAACGCACCCGCAGCCATCGGCCCGTATTCCCCCGGTATCCAGGCCGGCAACATGGTGTTCCTGTCCGGCCAGCTGGGCATCGATCCCGCAACCGGCAAGATGCCCGAGGGCGTCGAGGCCCAGGCCAAGCAGTCCCTTGCTAACGTCGAGGCCCTGCTGACCGCTGCCGGCGCCACGTTTACCGATGTCGTCAAGACCACGGTCTACCTGGCCGACATCGCCGACTTCGCTGCCGTGAACGAGATTTACGCCTCCAAGTTCGAGGCTCCGTTCCCCGCGCGCAGCGCCTTCCAGGTTGCCGCCCTTCCGGCTGGCGGTCTGGTCGAGATCGAAGTCGTCGCCGCTCTCTAAGGCGTTGGCCACAACTAAACATGACATGCAAAATGACCCTGCAGTGCGAGCTGCAGGGTCTTTTGTCAAGCGATGCGACAAAAATGATCCGTTTTCCTCCGCTCCCAAGGAATCAGCGGGTTAGCCTTCCTTGCGGACTTTTTGCAGGTAGCGGTAGACGCTGGGCTCCGAGATGCCCAGCGCGGTGGCGGCGCAGGCCACGGCGCCCTTGAGCATGAACACCCCGTTGCCGTTGAGGTGGCAAATGACGTCCACGCGGTCGCTCTGACCAAGCGACGCTACATCCAGCCCGCGCGCGCTCAGCAACTCGGCAATGCTGCGGTCGATGAGCTCCTGTGTGGACTCCGAAAGGCTTTCGACCTCGATAGGGGCGGGCTCCGTGCGCGTCGGCGCCGCGTCGAAGCACGCCATGAGCTGCTGCGCCATGGCGTTGATGGAGCGTACGGTCGAGAGGTCGGTGTTGACGCAGAGCATACCGACGATCTCGTCATTCTCGCGGATAAAGTACGTCGCCGACTCCAACGTCTTGCCGCCGGCACCGCGCCCCTCGTAGCCCGTAATAAACGGCAGGTCGCGATACTTGGGGTCGTGCATGATCTTGAGCGCCAGATCGGTGGCGGGGCCGCCGACCTTGCGGCCGCTCACGATGCCGTTGCGAATATCGACGATGGCGTGGTCGGGATCCGAGAAATCGTGCAGCACGATTTCGCTGTTTTTGCCGAGTATCTGCTCCAGAAAATCGACCATCGGCAAAAAGCGGCGTACGGTCTCGTTCACGGGCAACTCCTTTGGGTGAAAACGGAAATGTTCATAACAATTTTTTCTCATGGTAACACGCTGCCCACCATCTCGTATATCCGCAGGTACATTGCGTAATGCAGACGAACGGTAGGAATTTAGCGGTAAACGGTTGACCAAAAGAAAAGTTAGATGTTATTTTGACCAGACACTTTCCTGACCTGCGGAAATGCGTTATTTCAGCTGAAGAATGGTCTGATAACAAAAAATTATTATTGAGAATGAGAATCATCTTTAATACGATATGCAATGAAGGCACAACCTCAACCCCGCACTGCGTCACAATAGAGCGTTAGATGCGAAAACAACTACTTCGAGGATTGGTGGTCAAATGACCCAGGAGACGGTTACGAACGGCACTGAAGCCCTGTTCACTCGCGAAGGCATGCCTCCCGTTAAGGAAATGATCCCGTGTGCCCTTCAGCACGTACTGGCATCGTTTGCCGGCATCATTACCCCGGCGGTCATCATGGCCGGCGT
This sequence comes from uncultured Collinsella sp., assembly GCA_905213265.1. Taxonomy (GTDB): domain Bacteria; phylum Actinomycetota; class Coriobacteriia; order Coriobacteriales; family Coriobacteriaceae; genus Collinsella. The sequence goes on along the minus strand of CAJMHR010000005.1, from coordinate 9,558 downwards.
CTACGGCTTTAATAGCCAGCAGAGCACCGACATCATCCAGGTCGCGCTCATTCTTTCGGCGATCGACACGGCCCTTCAGGCCTTCGCTCCCTTCCGTCGCATCGGCGGCGGCCTGCCCATCGTCATGGGCGTTTCGTTCGCGTTTCTGCCGGCCCTGCAGGCCATGGGTGCCTCGGGCTTTAGCTTTGGTGCGCTGCTGGGTGGCGAGATCGTCGGCGGCGCCGTCGCGGTCCTCTTTGGTCTGGCCTACAGCAAGATCAAGTGGCTGTTCCCGCCTGTCGTGACCGGTACGGTCATCTTCTCCATTGGCGTCTCTCTCTATCCCACGGCCGTCAAGTACATGGCCGGTGGCATGGGCACGCCGCTGTGGGGCACTCCGCAGGCCTGGTGCGTCGCTCTTATCACCTTCGCCGTGGTCTTTGCGCTCGCCAACTTTGGCAAGGGCACGCTCAAGCTGGGATCCGTGTTCTTTGGCATGATCGTTGGCATGATCGTTTCGATTCCCTTTGGCATGATCGACTTCTCCAGCGTTGCCACCGCTCAGGTCTTCGCCCTTCCCAAGCTCATGCCCTATGCGCTCGAGTTTGATCCCGAGGTCTGCATTACCCTCGCCGTCGTGTTCCCCATGGTTGCCATCCAGGTTATCGGTGACGTCTCCGCCGCCTGCCTGGGCTCCATCGACCGTATGCCCACCGAGCGCGAGCTCTCCGGCGCTATCGTGTCCCAGGGCCTCACTTCTATGGTCGGCGGCCTGCTGGGCGGTCTTCCCACCAGCGCCCTTGGCCAGAACGTGGGTATCATCTGCTCTAACAAGGTCGTCAACAAGTGGGTCTTTGTGATCATCGCGGCCGTCTTTGCCATCGCCGGTCTGTTCCCGCAGCTCTCTGCCGTCCTTTCCGCTATCCCGCAGCCCGTCATCGGCGGCGCGACCGTCGGCGTCTTTGGCACCATCACCATGAACGGCGTGCGCATGTTCACCCGCGAGGGCCTCACGCAGCGCACTACCACCATCGTCGGCACCTCCGTCGTCTTTGGCCTGGGTATCTGGATGGCCAGCGGTTGCCTTGCCGGCGAGGGTATGCCCGCCTGGGTGTCCACCGTCATCGGCTCCAATGCCGTGACCCCCACCGCCATCATGGCCATTGTCCTTAACCTGATCCTTCCGCAGACGCCGGTCGTGGCTCAGCACATCGACGCCGCCAAGGATGCCGCCGTGGATCTGGTCTTGCCCGAGAGCAAGAAGTAACCAATTCGGTGCTATTCGTCGGCGGACGCATCGCCTCGTCCGCCGACGTCATGCGGCGCCAAGCCGCACTTCAAAGGGTTTGTCCCTTTGGTGAAGCGTTGACGGGAGAGGGCCCGTTTCCGGTGTAGGCCGGCGCTTCGCACTCCGCCATGTCAGAGGTGTCAAACCCCGCCTCTGATGTCGAAGGGAGCATCCATGCTTCTGGTCGCTAACGGTTCCGTCTTTACCCGCAACGCTCAGGCCCCGTTCATCCCCAACGGTGCGGTCGCCATTGACGGAGATACGATCGTCGAAGTGGGCCCCGAGTGCGAGCTCAAGGCCAAGTACCCGGATGCCGAGTACGTCGACGCCCGGGGCAACCTCATCATGCCCGGACTCATCAACTGCCACACCCACATCTACTCGGGTCTGGCCCGCGGCCTTGCCATTAAGGGCTGCAACCCCACTAACTTCCTGGAGAATCTTGAGCAGCAGTGGTGGAAGATCGACGACAACCTGACGCTCGACGGCACCAAGGCCAGCGCCTATGCCACGATTCTTGACTCCATCCGCGATGGCGTCACCACGATCTTCGATCACCATGCGAGCTTCTGCGAAATCCCGGGAAGCCTCTTTACCATTAAGGATGCAGCTCAGGAGTTGGGCATGCGTTCGTGCCTGTGCTACGAGGTCTCCGATCGCCGCGGCCAGGAAAAATGCGACCAGGCCATTGCCGAGAACGCCGAGTTCGCCCAGTGGGCCGCCAAGGAGCGTCGCGATAACGACAACCACATGATCGCCGCCATGTTTGGCGGTCACGCCACCTTTACGCTGTCGGACGAGACCATGGACAAGATGGCCGAGGCCAACAACGGCCTGACCGGCTTCCACATCCATGTGTGCGAGGGCATGAACGATGTGTGGGATTCCCGCCTCAACCGCGGCGGCATCAGCCCCGTCGAGCGCCTGCTGCAGCACAACCTGCTGGGTCCCGACACCATGCTCGGCCACTGCATCCACGTGACGCCTGCCGAGATGGACATCGTCAAGGAGTCCGGCACCTGGCTCGTCAACAACCCCGAATCCAATATGGGCAACGCCGTGGGCTGCGCCCCCGTGCTCGAGTTCTTCCGCCGCGGCATCCCCGTGTGCATGGGTACCGACGCCTACACCCACGATATGCTCGAGAGCCTCAAGGTCTTCCTGATCATTCAGCGCCACAACGCCGCCATGCCCAACGTGGGCTGGTGCGAGGCCATGACCATGCTGTTCGAGAACAACGCCAAGATGGCGAGCAAGTACTTCGATCGCAAGCTCGGTGTGCTCGAGCCCGGCGCTGCCGCCGACGTCATCGTCATGGACTACAAGCCCTTTACGCCGCTGAGCGAGGAGAACATCGACGGCCACATGCTCTTTGGCATGATGGGCAAAAACTGCCGCACCACCATCATCAACGGCAAGGTTCTGTACAAGGATCGCGAGTTTGTCGGTATCGATGAGGAAAAGATCAACGCGTGGACCATGGTTGAGTCCAAGAAGCTCTGGAGCACGCTCAACGATCGCACCTACTAATAACGTAGATTCACGCGCGCCGGATGTTTCGCCGCATCCAACGCGCGTATAGGCGACCTCCGCGGGGTCGCCGGCGCTGTGCTAGCGCTACACCGTATTTGCGCCCGCCGCGCGGTCTCGCCGGGCGTTACAGAGAGGAGCTCATTATGAGCGACATCATGAGGCCGATCCCGTTTTCGCAACTGATGAACTGGATCATCGAGGAGCACAAGACCCAGGACGCTATCTTTGGCGTGCGCAAGATGGTCACGACCAACCAGGAGGGCGCGCTTCCCATTTTTGACGAGCGCATCGAGACTCCGTTTGGCCCGGCCGCCGGTCCCAATACACAGCTTGCCCAGAACATCGTGGCATCCTACGTGGCCGGTTCCCGCTTCTTTGAGCTCAAGACCGTCCAGGTTATGGATGGCGAGGAGCTCTCCAAGTGCGTCAACAAGCCCTGCATCGTGGCGCAGGACGAGTGCTACAACTGCGAGTGGTCGACCGAGCTCGAGGTTCCGCAGGCTTTTGCCGAGTACGTGAAGGCATGGTTCGCCTGCCACCTGATCGCTCGCGAGTACGGCCTGGGCAGCCCGGATGGCTTTGTCTTTAACATGTCCGTGGGCTATGACCTCGAGGGCATTAAGAGCCCCAAGGTCGATGCCTACATCGAGGGCATGAAGGACGCCAGCGGCTCCGACGTTTGGAACGAGTGCCGTACGTGGGCGCTCGCCAACCTGGACAAGTTTGAGCATGTCGACGCCGCATTTGTCGAATCCATTCCGGCACGCGTCTCCAACTCCATCACCGAGTCCACCCTGCACGGCTGCCCACCGGCCGAGATCGAGCGCATCGCGACCTATCTGATCACCGAGAAGGGCCTCAACACCTACATCAAGTGCAACCCCACGCTGCTGGGCTATGAGTTTGCCCGCCAGCGCCTCAACGAGCTGGGCTTTGACTACATCGTCTTCGATGACACGCACTTCCGCGAGGACCTGCAGTGGGCCGATGCCGTGCCTATGTTCGAGCGCCTGATTGCCCTCTGCGCCGAGCGCGGCCTGGAGTTTGGCGTCAAGCTCACCAACACCTTCCCCGTCGACGTGACGAGAAACGAGCTGCCCTCCACCGAGATGTACATGTCGGGCCGTTCACTGTTCTCGCTGACCATCGAGGCCGCCCGTCGCATTACCGAGCAGTTCGATGGCAAGCTGCGCATCAGCTACTCCGGTGGTGCCACGGTCTACAACATCCGCGCCCTGTACGATGCCGGCATTTGGCCCGTTACCCTGGCGACCGACGTGCTCAAGCCCGGTGGCTACGAGCGCTTTAGCCAGATGGCTGGCGAGTTTACCGACCTGGATGGCAAGCCGTTCGCGGGCGTCTCGCTCGAGGCCGTGACCGCGATCCAGACCGATTCGCTCACCAACCCGCTCTACAAGAAGCCGCTGCGCCCGCTGCCCGACCGCAAGGTCGCCGGCAAGAGCCCGCTTTCCGACTGCTTTACCACGCCGTGCCGCACGAGCTGCCCCATCCAGCAGGATATTCCCGCCTACCTGGCGGCTGTTGACGAGGGCCGCTACGAGGACGCACTCAACATCATCATCGAGCGCAACGCCCTGCCGTTCATCACCGGCACCATCTGCCCGCATCCCTGCGGCCGTGCCTGCGAGCGCGCATTCTACGAGCCCGAGGGCGCCCAGATTCGCGCCAGCAAGCTCAAGGCTGCCCGCGAGGCCATGACCGCCGTGCTGCCCAAGCTGCGCGCCCAGGCCATTGCCAACGACGGCGAGAACAACGTTGCCGTTATCGGTGGCGGCCCGGCCGGTCTGGCGACGGCGTTCTTCCTGACGCGTGCCGGCGTGCCCGTCACCATCTTTGAGGCCCGCGATTCGCTCGGCGGCGTGGTCCGTCACGTGATCCCCGAGTTCCGTATCGCCAGCGACGATATCTCGCACGACGCCGAGCTTTGCCTGGCCTTTGGTGCCAAGGTTCAGCTCAACGCCCGCGTGGAGTCCATTGACGAGCTCAAGGCCCAGGGCTTTACCGACGTGGTCGTGGCCACCGGTGCCTGGATGCCCGGCTCTGCAGGTTTGGGCGAGGGCGCCGAGCTCGACGTGCTGGAGTTCCTTGAGGCCGCCAAGAAGGGCGAGAAGCTCGAGCTGGGCGAGGACGTCGTGGTCATCGGCGCCGGCAACACCGCCATGGATGCGGCCCGCGTGGCCAAGCGCCTTGCTGGCGTGAAGAACGTGCGCCTGGTGTATCGCCGCACCAAGAAGCAGATGCCCGCCGACGAGGAAGAGCTTGATCTTGCTCTTGCCGACGGCGTTGAGTTCTGCGAGCTGCTGGCTCCCAAGGCACTCAACGGCGCCGTGCTGACCTGCGACGTTATGGAGCTTGGCGAGCCGGATGCAAGCGGCCGTCGCAGCCCCGTCGCCACGGGCGAGACCGTCGAGCTTTCCGCCACCACGGTGATCTGCGCCGTGGGCGAGGGCATCGATGCCAGCCTGTACGACGCCGCGGGCGTCGAGCACGACCGTCGCGGCCGCCTTGCCGCCACCTCCACCGGCGTCGAGGGCGTCTGGGCTGCAGGCGATTGCCGTCGCGGTCCGGCCACCGTGGTCGAGGCTATTGCCGACGCCGCCGAAGTCGCCCGCGCCATCGCCGGCGTGGACTTTAACAAGTACGCCGACTGCAACGAGCAGGCCGGTCGCGAGGACACCTGCTACGAGCGCAAGGGGTCGCTGTGCCGCGACAAGCGCAACTGCACCAAGACCCGTTGCCTGGGCTGCGGCTCGGTGTGCGAGGTCTGCTGCGACGTGTGCCCCAACCGCGCCAACGTTGCCATCAAGGTGCCGGGCCTGGCCAAGCATCAGGTCATCCACGTCGACGGCATGTGCAACGAGTGCGGCAACTGCGCCGTGTTCTGCCCCTACCAGGAGGGTCGTCCCTATAAGGACAAGCTCACCCTGTTCTGGAGCGAGGAGGACATGGAGAACTCCGAGAACGAGGGCTTCCTGGCCGTGGACGAGGATCACTTTAAGGTCCGCGTCGCCGGCACGGTCCGCACCGTCTCGGTCGATGCCGTCAACACCGGCCTTCCCGAGGCCGTCCGCCTGACCATCAAGGCCGTGCGTGACAACTATTCGTACCTTCTTAAGAAATAGGCGAGTCTCTTATGGCCAAATCCATTCAACATAACGTGGCCTACGTTGCCTGCGGAAGCGGTTGCGCCTCCGCAGGCGGCGACGTCCGCTGCAGCGAAGGCTGCATTGGCTGTGGTGCCTGCGTCACGGCCTGTCCCCACGGCGCCATTGCGCTGGTCGATGGCGTCGCCCGCGTGGACCGCTCCAAATGCACGGGCTGTGGCCTGTGCGGCATGGCGTGCCCGCAGCGCGTGATTGCCTTCGTTCCCGGCTACCAGAACATCCTGGTGCGCTGCAGCAACACCGATAAGGGCGCCATTGCCCGCAAGATCTGCGACACGAGCTGCATCGGTTGCGGCATGTGCGCTAAAAAGTGCCCCGCCGGCGCTATCCGCATCGAGGACAACTGCGCCCATATCGATGGCGCGGATTGCTTGTCGTGCGGCATGTGCGCCGTCGTCTGCCCGCATGGCGCCATCCACGACCGCACCGGCATCGCCGCCGGCGTGTAGAAGGGAATCGCCATGGCACAGGAATTCACTTTTACCGTTAACGGCGTCGAGCGTACGACGACTCAGAACAAGCCGCTGCTGCGCTATCTGCGCGACGACCTGCACATTCACTCCGCCAAGGACGGCTGCTCCGAGGGCGCCTGCGGCACCTGCACCATCCATGTGGACGGTGCGGCTGTGAAGGCGTGCGTGCTGACCACCGCCCTTGCCGCCGGCCGTAACATCGTGACTGTCGAGGGCCTGCCCGAGGACGTGCGCGAGGCATTTGTGTACGCCTTTGGCGCTGTGGGCGCCGTACAGTGCGGCTTTTGCATCCCCGGTATGGTCATGGCGGGTGCAGCGCTCATCGCCGAGGACCCCGAGCCCACCGAGGAGCAGATCAAGTACGCCATCCGCGGCAATGTCTGCCGCTGCACCGGCTACAAAAAGATTATCGAGGGCATCTCGCTGGCAGCTGCGGTGCTCCGCGGCGAAAAGCAGATCGACGAGGACTTGGAGCGCGGTGACGACTACGGCGTGGGCAAGCGCGCCTTCCGTATCGACGTGCGCAAGAAGGTGCTCGGCGAGGGCAAGTACCCCGACGACATCGACGAGCTCGATCAGCCGGGTCTGACCTATGCCAGCGCCGTGCGCTCCAAGTATCCGCGCGCCCGTGTGCTCTCCATCGATACCTCCAAGGCCGAGGCCCTGCCCGGCGTGGTGGGCATCCTGCGCGCCGAGGACGTGCCGGTCAACCAGGTCGGCCACCTTATCCAGGACTGGGACGTCATGATCGCCCAGGGCGATATCACCCGCTGTGTGGGTGACGCCATCGTGCTGGTGGTTGCCGAGGACGAGGCGACGCTCGAGAAGGCCAAGAAGCTCGTCAAGATTGATTACGAGCCTCTGGAGCCCGTGCGCAACATCGCCGAGGCCAGGGCTGCCGACGCCCCGCGCCTGCACGACAGCTTCTTTGCCTTTGGCAACACGGTGGAGCTCAAGGACAACGTGTGCCAGAGCCGCCATGTGACGCGCGGCGACGCCGCCAAGGCGCTGGCAGAAAGCGCGTTCACCGTGACGCAGCGCTTTACCACGCCCTTTACCGAGCATGCCTTCTTGGAGCCCGAGTGCGCCGTCGCCTTCCCGTACAAGAACGGCGTCAAGGTGCAGTCGACCGACCAGGGTGCCTACGACACGCGCAAAGAGTGCGCCCACATGTTTGGCTGGGACAACGAGCCCGAGCGCGTGGTCGTCGAGACCATGCTCGTGGGCGGCGGCTTTGGCGGTAAGGAAGACGTGTCCATTCAGCACCTGGCCGCGCTCGCCGCATATAAGTTCCAGCGTCCTGTGAAGTGCAAGCTCACGCGCGCCGAGTCGCTCGCGTTTCATCCCAAGCGCCACGCCATGGACGGCACCTTTACACTGGGCTGCGACGCCGAGGGCAACTTTACCGGCCTGGACTGCGAGATCAACTTTGATACCGGCGCCTACGCGTCGCTGTGCGGCCCGGTGCTCGAGCGCGCCTGTACGCACGCCGTCGGCCCCTACAAGTACCAGAACACTGACATTCGCGGTTTTGGCTACTACACCAACAACCCGCCCGCCGGTGCGTACCGAGGCTTTGGCGTTTGCCAGTCCGAGTTTGCGCTCGAGAGCCTGATTGACTTGCTGGCCGAGAAGGTCGGCCTGGATCCGTGGGAGATCCGCTACCGTAACGCCATCGAGCCGGGCGAGGTTCTGCCCAACGGCCAGATTGCCGACTGCTCCACGGAGCTTAAAGAGACGCTGCTCGAGGTCAAGGATGCCTACTACGCGCATCCCGGACACGCCGGTATCGCCTGCGCCATGAAGAACGCCGGCGTGGGCGTGGGTCTGCCCGATGCCGGCCGCTGCAAGATTCGCGTCGAGGATGGCCGCGCCGTGGTCTACGCCGCCACGTCCGACATCGGCCAGGGCTGCAACACCGTCTTTTTGCAGGACGTTGCCGAGGCATGTGGCCTGCCGCTTCGCTGCATCGCCAACGGCGAGTGCTCCACCGAGAACGCACCCGACTCCGGCACCACGTCTGGCTCGCGTCAGACGGTCGTGACCGGCGAGGCCGTGCGCGGTGCCGCCTTCCTGCTGCGCGATGCCATGGTTGGCATCGAGGCCGGAAAGCCTGCGCCTGCCGCCCCGGTGAGCGCCCACGGCGACGGCGTCAAGATCGAGTACGACGACGGTCGCGCCTATCAGCTGCACACGCAGGAACTCGTCGCCGGCCAGGGCATGCATCCTCGGGATCCCGCGGCCGCCATCAAGGCGCTCGAGGGATGCGAGTTTGGCTACGTGTACCTGGAGCCGACCGACAAACTGGGTGCGGATGTTCCCAACCCCAAGAGCCATATCTGCTACGGCTTTGCCACGCATGTGGCCATTTTGGACGATGACGGCCGCGTGAGCGAGGTCTATGCCGCGCACGATTCCGGCAAGGTGGTCAACCCCATCTCCATCCAGGGTCAGATCGAAGGCGGCGTGCTCATGGGTATGGGCTATGCGCTTACCGAGGACTGGCCGCTCAAGGACTGCGTGCCCCAGGCAAGGTACGGCACGCTTGGGCTGTTCCGTGCGCCCGAGATTCCGGATATCCACGCCATCTACGTGGAGAAGGACGAGCTGTTGCCCGTGGCATACGGTGGCAAGGGCATCGGCGAGATCGCAACGATCCCCACGGCGCCCGCCGTGCAGAACGCCTATCGCGCGTTTGACGGCAAGCTGCGTCCAGATCTGCCCATGGTGGATACGCCCTACAGCCGCGTCCGTCACCGCGGGTAGGGTAGAGCGCGGACGGCATTGCTAACGGGCCGTTCGCGCTCAACATCAACTACATACGCTGCGCCTTTGGCCCCAGCTCCATCGCGAGCCGGGGCCTTTTGTTTTCAAGACTTTAGTCTGCTGGCCGCGCAGCGGCCAGCTTTAAACCACCCGCTACGCGGGTGGAGACGAACGGCTTTACAAAGCCGCCCCTCCGACCGATATTGACGATTGTTCGGGCCGTCAAGAATTCGAGTCGAAGGGGTGGTCGCCATGGCCCAGAAGGCCTACAGCCTTTCCCACACGAAGTGGATGTGCAAGTACCACATCGTGTTCACGCCGAAGTATAGGCGCA